>NZ_CDSE01000039.1 GCF_001373415.1 Paenibacillus dakarensis
GCAGGCACGGCCGGCGGCGGACAAGCCCAGCCGCCGCACCAGCTGCGGGCGGCGGCATACACGCGCCAGGACCCCTTCAAAGCGGTCATATATGACCGCACCGGGGCCCTGAGCGGCTATGGACTCCAGCACGCGCTTGAAGCGCGCGGCTGTGTCCCGGAGATGAGCGACGAACGATATGTCGTTCTGCTCTTTACGTTAGGATCTACGGAGGAGGATGCCAATCACCTTTTATGGGCTCTCCGGCATATTGTAGAGGAAGGTGAGGCTGAAACAAGAGAGTCCAGTCACCTGAATCCGGTGCAAACCGAGAAGCCCCATGTTTCCACGTGGAACATTCCTGACAGCAAAAGACTATTTTCCGAGCCCGTTCAGTTCAGTCTGGTGCCTGGCGATCCGCAGCTTATGGAATCCATCTCTGTAGAGAACAGTGCAGGGAGGATTGCAGCCGAGATGGTTATTCCTTATCCGCCTGGAATTCCGATTCTGTATCCGGGTGAACGCATTACCGGGGACATTGCAGCGCAGCTCATTGCGATAAGAGATGCAGGTGCTAAATGCCAGGGGACGGAAGATCACTCTATGAGGACGATCCTCGTATACAAGAATTCAAGAAAGCAGGGAACCTAATGAACCGCAAACCATTATTTATTACCATTGAGGGAGGAGAAGGGACCGGAAAAACAACGATGATCGGCAGGCTGGCCGCCTATATGCAGAATAATTCGATACCTTACCTCATCACCCGGGAGCCCGGCGGTATCGACATTGCGGAAAAGATTCGTTCGATCATTCTGAATCCGGAGCATACGAGTATGGATGCCAGGACGGAGGCCTTGTTATATGCGGCAGCACGCAGACAGCATCTTGTCGAAAAGGTTGAACCGGCACTGGCTGAGGGATTGACGGTGATATGCGACCGTTTTGTTGACAGCAGTCTTGTGTACCAGGGGATCGCAAGGGGTATTGGAATCGACGAGGTATGGGCTATTAATCAATTTGCCATTGAGAACCGGATGCCGGATATTACGCTTCTTCTTGATATTGACCCGGAAACCGGACTATCCCGCATTATGTCAAACCCGGATCGAGAGTATAATCGACTGGATATGGAGAGCTTAGCGTTTCATCATATGGTGAGGGATGGGTATAGATTATTAGCGGGCCGATATCCTGATCGAATTAAGGTTATCGATGCGTCGAAATCACTATCCCAAGTCGAGCAGGAGATGATCCGCGTGCTGGAAAGCGCGATTTTAAAGGATTTTTAAGGATGATTGTCAAATAATATATTAGGCATTTAGGATGCCACACTATGAAAACGGAGGGGTTTCACATGAAGTTGATCGTTGCGATTGTACAGGATAAAGACAGCAACCGTCTTTCAGCAGGTCTGGTTAAGGCAAATTTCCGAGCAACGAAGCTGGCGAGTACCGGGGGATTTTTGAAGGCCGGGAATACCACGTTCATGATCGGGGTAGATGATGGTCAGGTGGAAAGCGTCATGAGTGTAATCCGTAATAGCTGTAAAGTACGTGAACAGCTGGTTACTCCGGTTACACCTATGAGCGGTACGACAGATTCCTATTTGCCGCTTCCGGTAGAGGTACAAGTAGGCGGAGCGACCGTGTTCGTGCTTCCTGTCGAGCGTTTTGAGCATTTTTAATAAATATACATTTTTAGATTTGTATTCAGGTATAATGAACGGTGTTGATACCTGCTTGTACGAACATGCTAGGTTAACTTTGGGGATGTTTTCTTAGGAGATCAGATGCTTATCACAACGCAGGGGTCAGGTTCTGATATCATAAGAAAGACATCTGCTTGAGTAGTGATGTACTGCAAATGAAATAATATCCTGTTGCCCGGGGGACAGTGCTATAAGATGCTCATGCTTGATGAGCAGAGTCTGTCCTCCGAAAAGTTGTTATCATAAGTTATGAGAATTGATTCAGCAGTATAAAAAGGCGGTAGATTTCGGTGAAGATTAATCCGGGCTTCAGGCCCATGAAAAGTGAATTGTCGGTCCCGGATAACAATACTAAACCGATCCAGCAAAAGACCTTCTCCGACATGATGCATCAGCAGGGTGAGAAGGCCTCCAAGGAGGAGTTAAATCGTCAGATGCGTGAAATCGCAATGCAGGGTGATCGACTGGCCCGTGCGATGACGATTAGGGAACTGAAGACATATCGCTTGATGGTGAAGAAATTCCTTGAAGAAACCGTCCGCCGGGGCGTAACCATGAAGGAAACGCGCGGATGGGATCGCAGGGGCCGCGGCAAGCGGTACAATGTCATCGATGAGATTGATTCGGTGCTGCTCTCTCTAGCGGATGATTTGCTGGAAAGCGAACAAGGAAAAATCGAGCTGCTCGGTAAAATCGGCGAAATTCGCGGAATGCTGATAAATTTGGTTTTTTAAAGATATGGAACGGTATGCCTCCTGGCGATACGATAATGTCATGGATCGAAGCAATGGAATGGGCAATCTGTGAAAATACCGTTTCTACTAGAAGGAGAAAGTGAGAGGACTTATGTCTTTTAACGATATATTAGGCCAGGAGACAGCGAAACAGCTGCTCCAGGGTGCGCTGCGGCGAGAAGCAGTCAGCCATGCTTATCTGTTCAGTGGACCTTCGGGTGCCGGACAGCTGGAGACTGCGATGACTTTTGCTAAGGCCTTATTCTGTACGGAAAGCAAGGATGATGCATGCGGTGAATGTTTGGAATGCCGAAAGGTAGAGCATGGCAACCATCCCGATTTAACACTGATTCAACCGGATGGAGCCAGTATAAAGATTGACCAGATCCGTGAATTACAGCGGATTTTTTCATATCGGTCCGAGAACAGCAATCCGAAGGTATATATTATAGACCAGGCCGATAAGATGACCGTTCAGGCTGCAAACAGTCTGCTGAAATTTCTGGAGGAGCCTCAAGTCCCGGCGGTTGCCATTCTTATTGCCGAGAATGGGCAAGCATTACTTCCAACGATCCAGTCCCGTTCACAGACGGTTCCCTTTAAGGCACTGAATCCGGAAATGATGGAGCAGGCTCTTACCCGCGAAGGGTATCCGCTGCCTCTTGTCCGGTGTGCGGTCCATTTGGCCTCAGGCCTTGAAGGATGCAGAAGAATTTTGAATGAGAATTGGTTTGCAGAAATTAGAAACGTAGTGTTACAATTAGGGAAGGAGTCTTTGAACCGAACTGGCTCGGCTATCATTACAGCTGGTCAGAAAGTGTTCAAGTCTGGACTCTCCGAACATCTGGACACGCTGTTTAGTTTGTTCCATTTATGGTTCAAGGATATGATACATGTCCAATACGGAAGACAAGATCGTCTCGTTTTCATAGATCAGGCGGAGTTTATCTCCGGTCACGCATCAGCCCGCAGCACGGCACAGTGGGTCTCCTACATGGATTTGGCCGCAGAGTGTCAGAAGAAGTTACGTTATAATGTGAACGGACAGCTCTGTCTTGAACAGTTATTATTGGGTTTGGGCGGAACTCCGGTGTGAGAGCAGCCCCCAGATCCAAGAACGGCCACTATGTACGGGCTAACAAGGGGGTTAATTTTTGTACAGTGTAGTAGGCGTTCGCTTTAAAAAAGCGGGCAAAATATATTATTTCGATCCGCTGGATCTTCCGGTGGAGAAGGAACAATCCGTTATCGTGGAAACAGCCCGCGGTATCGAATATGGTCAAGTTGTAATCGGGAAGAAGGAAGTGCAGGAGTCGGATGTGGTTCTTCCGCTGAAGAAAGTGATCCGTATTGCCGGTGATGCTGATGCTCAGGTAGTAGAGGAGAATAAGCTGGCTGCCAAGGATGCATTCACAACCTGTTTAAATAAAATTCGGGATCATGCTTTAAAAATGAAGCTGGTCGATGTAGAATATACGTTTGACCGCAATAAAATCATTTTTTATTTTACAGCAGAAGGCCGTGTGGATTTCCGGGAGTTGGTTAAGGATCTTGCCGGCATTTTCCGGACAAGGATTGAACTGCGCCAGATCGGCGTACGTGATGAAGCCAAAATGCTCGGTGGTTTAGGACCATGTGGACGTGTATTATGCTGCTCTTCATGGCTGGGTGATTTTGAGCCGGTATCCATCAAGATGGCGAAGGACCAGAGCCTCTCGCTCAATCCGACCAAAATTTCTGGTCTATGCGGAAGACTGATGTGTTGTTTGAAATTCGAGCATGACAATTATGAAAGCGTTAAGGAAGAACTTCCGTCCGCAGGTAAAATGGTCGTCACTTCTCTTGGAGAGGGTAAGGTCGTTGGCATCAATGCGGACAAACGGACTGTACATGTGCAGCTGTTTGAGATCGGTAAAGTCAAAGAACTTTCTTTAGATGACGTTGTCATCAAGTAGACCAATATAACGGTTACTTTCGGGGTGTAATCTTGGAAAAGAAAAACATTTTTGCGCGCATTCAAGAGATGGAAATACAGATGGGGCATATGCACAGTGAACTGGGTGAACTAAAGCTGGTCATCAAGGAACTGCTTGAAGACAACCATCGTCTCAGCCTTGAAAATGAACAGCTCCGGAAAGTTTTTAAGAGGGAAGTTCAATCGGCAGAATCGGATAAGGCAACCCCGCAAGAGCCGCCGGAGCTCATTAAGGATGAGGAAAACGGTGAGGATGTTGTTGGGGAAGGGTACGAT
The DNA here is from genome assembly GCF_001373415.1 of Paenibacillus dakarensis. Taxonomy (GTDB): domain Bacteria; phylum Bacillota; class Bacilli; order Paenibacillales; family Paenibacillaceae; genus Paenibacillus_AQ; species Paenibacillus_AQ dakarensis. Next base: position 4,676 of record NZ_CDSE01000039.1, read on the forward strand.
AATCTGGCCCGGTTGTATCATGAAGGCTTCCATATTTGCAATGTCTATTATGGACATCTGCGAACAGAAGGGGATTGCCTCTTCTGTCTGTCCTTTTTGAACAAATAAGAAACCGTAGGAGAAAACTGCCTACGGTTTTTTTCTGAAGAGATATGGAAGTATAACAGCATATATTAAGATGGTAAAGGATTGGGATGATGAAACGAGAAGTGCTTCTGCACCATTCAGAACGGGTGGATGATCTATTAACCCAAGATATTGGTATTATACAGAGCGACGAGGTATTCAGCTTTTCGATGGATGCCGTGCTGCTGGCCCGGTTTGCGAGCATTCCGCGCCGCGGGCGTATTCTGGATATGTGTACCGGAAACGGTGTAATTCCATTGCTCCTGACTACCCGCAGTGAAGCGGTCATCGAAGGAATTGAAATTCAGCCACGATTAGCGGATATGGCCAGACGGAGCGTTGCAATGAATCACCTTGAGGATCGGGTAATGATTAGAGAAGGTGATTTAAGGGAGCTGTATTTAGAGACCGGGCATGGGGTTTATGATGCGATTACCGTAAATCCGCCTTACATGCCGATGAATGGCAGTGATATTAAGCTGAATGAGCACCAGGCAATTGCGAGACATGAAATTCATTGTACACTTGAGGAAGTCATTCAGTCAGGAGCAAGACTGCTTCGTCCTGGAGGCAAACTGAGCATGGTGCATAAACCGCTGCGATTAGCGGAAATCATCAGTTTGATGCAGAAATATCGTCTGGAGCCCAAGGTGATCCGGTTTGTCCATCCCCGTCTTCATATGGAGGCGAATATGGTACTTATCGAATGCATCAAGGATGGGAAACCGGAGGTTCGTCTGCGGCCGCCGCTGATTGTCTATGATGATCAGGGCAATTACTGCCAAGAGATGATGGAAGTTTATTATGGATCAAGTGAGGGAAGATCATGAACCTGACCTGTCAGAATAGCTTTGCTGCTCGCAAAGAAGGAGAGCCCGGATCACTGTATTTGGTGGCGACACCTATCGGAAATTTGGAGGATATGACATATCGTGCTGTGCGTATGCTTCAGGAGTGCGATATTATTGCCGCCGAGGATACACGGCAAACGCGTAAACTGCTCACCCACTTTAATATTCAACCGAAGTTATTGTTTAGTTATCACGAGCATAATAAGGGAGCGAGCGGTCCTGAAATTATACGCTATATAATAGAAGGAAAAAATGCAGCCATCGTGAGCGATGCCGGTCTGCCGGCCATTTCGGACCCTGGTTCAGACTTGGTCAGACTGGCTATTGCCGAAGGCATTTCGGTTATCCCGATACCGGGGGCCAATGCTGCACTGTCAGGTCTTATTGCCTCGGGTCTGCCAACCGAACGGTTTACGTTTATCGGATTTTTACCAAGGGAAAAGAAGGATATTATTGCACAGCTATCTTCCTTTCAAACGGCACAAGGTACACTTTTGTTCTATGAATCACCACACCGTGTGAAGAAGACATTAGAGATTATGAGCGAAACGCTTGGGGAGAGAAGGGCAGTTCTTGCAAGGGAGCTGACCAAGCGATATGAAGAGTTTGTGCGAGGCTCTATTACGGAGTGTCTGGAATGGCTGGAGGAACATCCTCCTCAAGGCGAGTATTGTATAATTGTTGAAGGGGCAAGTAAAGAAGAGGAGCAGCGGGAGAAGGATTCCTGGTGGCAGAATCTATCATTGGATGCACATGTGGAGCACTATCAAAACCAGGGAATGAGTCGTAAGGATGCCATGAAGAAAACGGCTGCCGATCGCGGTGTCTCAAAACGGGATATTTATAATTCCTTACTAAGTAATTAGTCCAGAGAATCAGGGAGCTGCTGCTTGCAGGGGAGGAATTGGAGCAAAAAAATACCTCCCTAGCGGCTTGGGTTCGTAGCCGAGGAAGGCGCAAGGAGATATTAAAAAGGTTAGAATTAACAATATAATAAAACCTATTATATACTATGTTTCTTAATTTGTCACAGGGGATGGAATTTCAGATATACATTCGTTGCAGACGATTTTACCTTTGAAGTAGGTTACATTCTCTGCGTTACCGCAGAAGATGCATGCAGGCTCGTATTTCTTGAGCATAATGCGCTCACCATCAACGTAGATTTCTAGGGCGTCTTTCTCGCCAATTCCGAGTGTACGGCGGAGTTCAATTGGAATAACGACCCGTCCTAGCTCGTCTACCTTTCTTACAATACCTGTTGATTTCATCATAACTGATTAATTCCCCTCTCGCCATAATTTAAAAAAGTCATAATTCGACATTGTTCTATTTTTTATGTTATTAATAGTACCAACGATTCCCAAATCAGTCAACCTATTTTTTTGAAAATAAGAAACTTATTTACGAATATATAGTGAACAAAACCCTCTATTTTCCTAGAAAAATGTCAAAAATGGCAGGTATATTAGCCTACTTTTTCGGATGTCGATTTGGAAAACAGGACTTTACTACTTTCGACATATTTCGACATTATATGTCAAAACTAGTGATAAAGTGATGTTTAATAGTTTATGAAAAGGAGATGAATACCATGCATTTACCGATTCGCGAGGAAAAAGTATTTAAAGACCCCGTTCATAACTATATTCATGTTCAAGACGACATCATCTGGCGGCTAATCAATACACCTGAATTTCAACGGCTGCGCCGGATCAGACAGCTCGGGACCTCTTTCCTGACCTTTCATGGTGCAGAGCACAGCCGATTTTCCCATTCCCTCGGTGTTTACGAAATAACGAGGAGAATCATTTCTCAATTTGAACGAAGCGGTTATTCAGATTGGCCTAAAGAGGAGCGTCTGCTTACATTGTGTGCCGCACTCCTTCATGATCTGGGACACGGACCTTTTTCCCATTCTATAGAAGAAACTTTTCATATGAATCATGAGGATTGGACGTGCCGTATCATCCTTGGTGATACCTGTGTGAACGAAATTTTGCAGGAAGTGGATTCTGATTTCCCGGCGAAGGTAGCCTCTGTCATAGACAAGACATATAAGAAGCCTATTGTTATCAATCTGGTAACGAGTCCACTGGATGCTGACCGGATGGATTATTTGCTGCGTGATGCATACTATACGGGTGTTAATTATGGAACCATTGATATTGACCGGATTCTCCGGATGCTTCGTCCTTACCGGGATCGGATTGTTGTGAAGGAATCGGGCATGCATGCTGTGGAAGACTATCTGATGTCGCGTTATCAGATGTATTGGCAGGTTTATTTTCACCCGGTCACCCGGAGCTCTGAAATTATTTTGAGGAAAATATTTAAGAGGGCTAAAGAGCTATATCATGGAGGCTATGCGTTTAAATTTATGGTGGACCCTCTTCCTGCTTTATTTGATGGCAATCCGACCGTAAGCCAGTATTTACGTTTAGACGAAGCATTAATTCAGACTAGCTTTTTGCAGTGGACGATGGAGGCAGATGAGATTTTGAGCGATTTATGCGGCCGGTTCATGCATCGTCGTCTCTATAAATATGTAGAAATCGACAACATTGATATGGAAACAATCGACCGGATTCGCCTAGCCTTTCAGGAGGCGGGATTAAACCCGAAATATGACTTTGAGATTGATTATCCAACCGACCTTCCTTATGATGTATTTCATTCAGGCTCTCCGGAGAGCAATAAACAAATTCTGCTGTTAGACAGGCATGAACGGGTACGGGAGATATCAGAAGTATCGGATATTGTTCGTTCAATCAGTGGAATTCATCGCGGACGGTACCTTCTGTATTTTCCTGAGGAAAAGATAATGGATGTGCTTCATACGCTGCCTATAGACATCGCTGATATGTTTCGACAGAGTGAATGATTATTCATGAGCGGGCAGCTTTATAAGAGCTATAAAATGCTGTAATTCAGTACGTTTTTGCGACAAGAGAGGAGATTATTACATTATGTTATTCGACACACATACACATCTGGATGCACCCGAGTTCGACGAGGATCGGGAAGAGGTCATTAACCGTGCGCTGGAGGCTGGTGTAACGCGCATGATCAATATTGGATTCAACCGGGAAACCATTCCGACCACCATGAAACTTGCTGAGAGCTATGATTTTATTTATGCAGCTGTAGGCTGGCACCCAGTAGACGCCATTACCATGAAGGATGGAGACCTGGAGTGGATCGCCTCTCTTTGCAGTCATGAGAAGGTTGTGGCTATTGGAGAAATTGGACTGGATTATCACTGGGATACTTCACCGAAAGAAGTGCAGCATAAGGTTCTGCGTCGTCAGATAGGACTGGCTCGGGAATTGAACATGCCGATTGTTATTCATAACCGGGATGCTCATGAAGATATTGTGAAGATACTGAAAGAGGAGAAAGCTTCTGAGGTCGGCGGTGTTATGCATTCCTTTTCGGGCAGCTGGGAAACAGCCAAATTATGTTTACATATGGGCTTTCATATATCGTTTGGGGGACCGATCACCTTCAAGAATGCAAGGCAGCCGAAAGAGGTCATTGCACAGGTTCCGTTGGACCGTTTGCTCATCGAAACCGACTCCCCTTACTTAACACCACATCCGTTTCGCGGGAAGCGAAATGAGTCTGCTCATGTACGATTGGTAGCAGAGGCAGCAGCTGGAATTAGAGGCCTGTCCCTGGAAGAAATAGGTTTAATTACGACCCAAAATGCTCTGGAACGATTTGGAATTAATTGAAATCGGGAGATAAACGGATGAAAAACAGAGCATTCACGACTAATTAAAGTTTTTTAATCAAAAAAGGCGACTATATTACAATTTTTTAACCATTTATCTGAAAAATGTGGTTGATTGCTGCTTTACAACATGTAGCGAAACAGGATATCATCTTTTCAGTGATACGAAGCTGAGCGAATGAACAGCCGAATATTTTATGAACCATCTCGCTTAATCTCCAAGTTAAATTGGAGAACGGGGGAACCGATACAAGCATAGCTGGCAGAGATTGCAGAGCTGAACTGTATTTGATTTCTTTATAGAGTCTTTGGGGTGAATTTGAGAGCATCCGCCATGAGCGGGTGACTTAAGATAGGGCGTCTCTCTTACGTCCGAACCCGACAGCTAACTCCGTAAGCGTAAGTAAGAGAGGCAAACTCGTGCATACCATTTTCTAAGACTTCAGGAAGCCACGAAAGAGTCTCTATAACTCTTTCTTTGGCTTTTTTTATTTTAGAATATTAGAGATGGGATCGTCATACTGTTGGTAAACAGGAGGTGACGATTTGTGTGTACGGGAAGATGGGGAATAACGCAGGGTGTAGAACTATAGCAGGGCACCCTGTGAGACAATTTGCTATAGTCGCGTCAATGAATCATGTGTCACCTAGACGGCGGGACTATGAAGGAGGATGACATAGTGGGCATTTTTCAACACGAAGAGACCCATGAATCACAATCATCCAGCATGTCTTACGCATTACGATGGAAGCATGAGAATTTGCGTCAACTGATGCTGGCCGCTATTGGTGCCATCGCAATTACATTACTCGTTATGCTGGTTGCCCACAATCGGGCGGGCAAAGAAGTTCACCTTGTGGTTGATGGTCGCATCACCACAGTGGAGACTCATGAGGCCTTGCTGCATGAAATGCTGGATGAGCAAGCCATTTCCCTGAAACCGCAGGATGAGGTTTCTATGCCGCTAAACGGTGTGCTCCAGGATGGAGACCGAATCATTATTAACCGGGCGGTAGCGGTGAAAATAACCGCAGACGGCAAACAAAACACTATATTTACTACCCAAGATACGGTTGGAGATGTACTCAAGGAGTCAGGCATTTCCATCAAGGGCGACGATACAGTAGTGCCTTCCCTGAAAACAAAAATAAAAGGGGAAGATGAGATCCGGATCGTTCGTGTCTCCAAACAAACGGTACAAGAAACCGAGAATCGTGCTTTCCGGGTAATCAAAACGGCCGATCCTTCTCTGGAAAAAGGAGATAATCGTGTCATTCAAAGCGGGAAGCCAGGTGTTGTTGTCCACCATATTGAGAAAGTATATGAGGATGGCAAGTTTGTTTCCAAGAAAGTGATCAAGAAAGAAGTTCAGCGTAAGACGAAGGATAAGATTATTGCTGTTGGTACGAAAAAAGTGGTAGTTCCTGATCCTCCTGTTGTTGAACCTGTAGCTGTTGAAAATACAGTGAAGAAAACAGCAGCAGCAGCTAAGCCTGTCACAGCTAAAGCCACAGTGAAGTCTTCTGCTTCGGCACAACCAGTGAAAAAGTCAGCTCCTGTTAAGGAGAAGGCGAATAACGTGGTTTCCAGAGCTGGCATTGACTTTGAATATAAGAAAGTTTTGAATAATGTTTCAATGACTGCATACTCTTCTGAAGAGAAAGGCATTGGCACCCGTACAGCTTCCGGCACACGTGTAACGGAAGGACGTACCATTGCGGTAGACCCAAATGTCATTCCAATCGGTTGGTGGGTATATATTGAAGGTATCGGCTTCCGTCGTGCTGAAGATACCGGTGGCGCAATTAAAGGGAACAAGATTGATGTATATTATGATTCCCTGAAAGCAGCGCTTAATTTCGGACGTAAAAACGGACGCACGGTGTATGTGATTGGACCTGTAAAACCGGAGCTCAACTAACGCATGATTTCCGTTTTACAATGCCATGCTAATGCTATACTATTTAATTACATGAATGTGATGATAAGAAGAGGATGAAAATCCTCTTCTTTTGTTTTGGGAAGGAAGTAGGGGCGGATGATCAAAGAAGTGATAGTTGTCGAAGGACGAGACGATACGGTGGCTGTAAAACGGGCTGTAGAGGCCGATACGATCGAAACCGGAGGATCTGCCATCAACCGCCGCACGCTTGAGCGGATTGCGCTTGCTCAGGAACGTCGCGGAATTATTATATTGACGGACCCGGACCATGCCGGGGAGCGTATCCGCAAGATTATCGACAGCAAGGTCCCTGGCTGCAAGCATGCTTTTATTCCGGAAGCCGATGCCACTCGAAAAGGTGATATCGGGGTGGAGAATGCTTCGCCGGAGGCAATTCGTCATGCGCTGGAACGTGTACACACTTCATTTGAAGGAGCGGAAAGCCAGATTGGCTTGGATGATCTGATTGAAGCAGGACTCCTGGTTCACCCTCAGGCTGCGGCAAGACGGATGATCATGGGTAATCTGCTGGGGATCGGTTATTGTAATGGGAAACAGTTTCATAAACGGCTGGCAATGTTTCAAATATCACGCGAGGAATTTGTATCAGCGCTTGCCCAGCTCGAAGAGGGAGGCACGGAGATATGACACGGATAGAGGATATTTCAACTCCGAGAAGAACGAAGGAGATTATTTCGCGGCACGGGTTCTCATTCAAGAAGAGTCTCGGGCAAAATTTTCTCATCGATCAAAATATACTGTACAAAATTGTTGAGGCAGCAAATTTAAGCAAGGACAAGGGTGCGCTGGAGATTGGCCCGGGTATCGGCGCCCTGACGGAGAAGCTGGCACAGACTGCAGGCACTGTAACCGCTGTAGAGATCGACCAGAGGCTGATACCGATCCTTCAGGAGGTGCTGGAGCCATATCCGAATGTAAAAGTGCATCACGGCGATGTATTGAAGGTGGACCTGAAGGAGCTGTTCCGGACGAATTTTGGTGATGTGACAAAGGTCAGTGTGGTAGCCAATCTGCCTTACTATGTTACAACACCGATATTGATGAGACTGCTGGAAGAGAAGCTGCCGCTTGAGAATATCGTCGTTATGATTCAAAAAGAGGTGGCTGTTCGTATGGCTGCTTCGCCGGGAAGCAAGGATTACGGCAGCCTGAGCATTGCTGTTCAGTACTACAGCGAGCCTAAGCTTGTGTGTACGGTTCCGCATACGGTCTTTATTCCCCAGCCTAATGTAGAATCAGCAGTCATCCGCCTGCAGGTACGGGACAAGCCTCCTGTTGAGGTTGACGATGAGAGCCACTTCTTTGAGGTTATACAGGCTTCTTTCGCCCAGCGGCGCAAAACCATTGCCAATAATCTGAAAGTCCGCTTTTTCCCGGGGGAGGGACGTGAGCGGTTAGAGCAGCTGCTCCAGGAGGCAGAGATTGACCCCTCACGGCGCGGAGAGACGCTCAGCATTGAAGAATATGCCCGGCTTAGCCGTGTATTTCTGAAAGCGGGTATACGTTAAATAAATAAGCAGACGCCATGATTCATGGCAAGGGCGCAGTCTTTAAGGCTGCGTCTTTTTTTGTGTCCGACAGGATATGTGCACCGTATTTTTACATCGTATATGAACCAATCCTTATAAAAGCCCATACGATAGAGGTAGGGGTGGTGTTGTTATGAATTTTGGAGACTTGGTCGTTCGTAGATCGTACGGCGGCGATGTGACGTTCCGGGTGGAGGGTATACATCAGAATACAGCCATCATTAAAGGAACGGACTTTCGGCTGCTGGCCGACTCGCCCCTTGGGGACCTGGTAAAAGTGCCGCATCCTGCGATGAGCGAACGGACGAAACAGGCACAGATTAAAGCAAATGAATCCTTAAGCTACTTGCAAAAATACCGTCAGGAGCAGAGCGAGCGCCGACTGGCGGATTTGAGAAACGAATGGGGAGCAGGGGAAAAGGGGTATTTTGATGTACCTGGTAAAGTGCTGCATCTCGATGGCGACCCCCTTTATCTGAAAAAAAGCCTGAATCTATACAACCAGCTGCGGGTTCCGGCCGAGGGACATTATATTCATGAGGCGTCTATGGCTGATGCTCTGTACCGAATGCTGCCGCGCGTTCGTCCGGATATCGTTGTCATTACCGGACACGATGGCGTTTTGAAAAGAAGTGAATCACGTAACTTGTATAGTTTGGACAGCTACAAAAATTCGCAAAACTTCGTGAAAGCAGTCCAAGTCGCAAGGCAATATGAACGTAATCTGGATACTCTTATTATCGTAGCAGGTGCATGCCAGTCGCATTTTGAGGCACTGCTTCAGGCTGGAGCGAATTTTGCGAGCTCTCCGGGCCGGGTGCTGATACATGCCCTGGATCCGGTTTATGTGGCCGCCAAGACGGCATCTACGTCTCTTCGTGACACCGTCAATCTGAACGATATTCTTCATAATACGGTCAGCGGCAGTCAGGGTATGGGGGGGATAGAAACCCGCGGAACCTATCGAATAGGCCAGCCTCGTCTAAACGATTTATCAACATTAAAGGTAACTCCCTCGATTAGCTAAAGCCGCCACCTAGGGAGGATTATAGGAATTCATGCCATAGGTCTAAAAACCCCTATCCTGGGGTTTTTTTAGGTTCAAATTGCACATACTACGAACGATCATGAGCACACCCACTTATCAACGATTTTGGACAAGCTATGAAAAGATTACGTAAAATGTACATATTTGTTGTCAGTTTTGCGCATAATAACACATCAATGATCGATGTTTGAATGTTCAAAAAAAATTCGTTGACAATACAATTTTAGTGCTGATATAATTAATGGTTTTGATTTGACAAGATTATGGCAAATTGGTATAATGGACAAGGAAAGAGGTGGTCGTCGACAATGGCTAAAAATGCGCTGTTGGAAATCAAACGCAGTTTGGATGCTCATCTTGGGCAAAAAATTACGCTGCGGGCAAACGGTGGTCGCCGCAAGACCGTTGAGCGTACTGGTGTTTTGGAAGAAACGTACCCTTCTGTTTTCATTGTAAAGCTGGATCAAGACCAGCAAACCTTTAAACGAGTGTCTTATAGTTATGCAGATGTATTAACCGAGACGGTAGAAATCATGGTTGTGGATGAAGACTGCCAACTTCGTATAACTTACGTTAAGTCATAACTTTTTGTAGTGCAGAACAGTATCCAGCAGTGGGTGCTGTTTTTTGTTGCCATAGGATAAGGGAATGAGGGGGCAGGCTCATGGTACATACTAAGGATGGACGTAATTGATCCTTACCCTATTCATAAGGAGGCAGGTATACATGAGCCGAAGAAGACGGAGTATGATGTCTGAAGAGCTGAAGAATGAGCTGGCCAAGGAACTGGGGTTCTATGATACAGTACAGAAAGAGGGCTGGGGCAGCATAAAGGCAAGTGATGCCGGGAATATGGTCAAGAAGGCCATCGAGCTTGCTGAGAGAGCTGCCCGCCAGTCAGAACAATAAACGAAGAATAGGGGCTTCCGGCTGTCGGAGGTCCCTTTTTCACCTTGGCATGCTGGAAACGGGCAGGTTTTTATAGATATAGAAATGACTTCGAAGCGCCTGTTTGTTAATATAAAGTCATTAGATGTTTTTTCTGTAATGTGATAAGTTGTGCTTATGGGAAAAGCTAAGGATAGGTGAACTTTCTTGAAAATATACGAAAAAGCGCCTGCGAAGATAAACTTGATGCTGGATGTGCTGCATAAGAGGCCTGACGGGTTCCATGAAGTAGAGATGGTTATGACGATGATCGATCTGGCAGACCGGCTGGAGATGTCCGAGCAGTCAAGAGATACGATAATAATCACGAGTCAGGCAGGTTACATTCCCTTGGATGAGAAGAACCTGGCTTTTCAGGCGGCCAGGCTTATTAAGGAGCGTTATGAAGTCAGAACAGGGGTACATATTCATCTGGATAAAAATATTCCCGTCGCTGCGGGCCTTGCAGGAGGGAGCAGTGATGCAGCTGCCACTCTGCGCGGCTTGAACCGCCTCTGGAACTTGAATATTCCTATTCAGGAGCTATTGGATCTGGGTGCAGAGCTCGGCTCTGATGTCCCATTCTGCGTAACGGGAGGATCTGCACTTGCGACAGGCCGCGGTGAAATATTAACTCCGGTTCCGAATCCTCCGCAGTGCTGGGCTGTGGTGGCCAAGCCGCCGATTAATGTGTCTACAGCGGAGGTGTATGGCCGCTTACGCAGTGACAGCATACAACATCACCCATCGGCTAAGGAAATGGTCGCAGCCCTGGAAGAGGGGGATTTTCATAAAATGTGCAGATCTCTCGGCAACGTGCTGGAGGAGGTTACACTGAAGCTTCATCCTGAGGTTCAACAGCTGAAGGATTCGATGATCAAGCTTGGTGCTGACGGGGTATTGATGTCCGGGAGTGGACCGACGGTATTCGGCCTGGTTTCTAAAGAGTCCAAGGTTGCCCGGATCTATAACGGGTTAAGAGGATTCTGTAAGGAAGTCTATGCTGTCAGATTATTAACGTAAATGGCATACTCCACAGCAGGAGTTTGGTATATCCTTGTGGAAAAACGTACGAAAGTGTTATATTTACATTATAATATTCGGATTTAGCGAGGAAACCACGTGAAAAAACTAAAACGAAGTGAACGATTAGTCGACATGACTCAATATTTATTATCTGAACCGCATACCTTGATTCCGTTAACCACGTTTGCGGAGCGTTATGGCTCTGCAAAGTCGTCTATTAGTGAGGATTTGACGATCATCAAGGAAGTGTTTGAGAACGATGGCATCGGTGAACTGAATACGCTTGCTGGAGCAGCCGGGGGAGTGAAGTATATACCAAAGCTGCGGAACGATCATGCGCTTTCTTTTGCCGAGGAACTATGCCGCAAGCTGCAGCAGACTGACCGGATTCTTCCGGGCGGCTATTTGTATATGTCTGATTTACTGGGAGAGCCTTCCCTGATGAACGAAGCGGGCAAAATTTTTGCCACGGCCTTTGCTGATCGGGAGATCGATGTAGTGATGACCGTAGAAACCAAGGGGATTCCGCTTGCTTATGCTACGGCCGCTCAGTTAAACCTGCCGGTCGTTCTTGTGCGCCGTGACCATCAAGTGACAGAAGGATCCGCCGTTAGCATTAACTACGTCTCAGGATCGCATAAAAGCATACACACGATGTCTCTATCACGCAGAGCGCTTAAAGAGCATTCCCGCGTTCTGATCGTCGATGACTTCATGAAGGCGGGTGGAACAATTCAGGGGATGATGGATCTGCTGGTTGAATTCAACGCTGAAGTTGCAGGGGTCGGTGTGCTTCTGGAGTCCGGTGCGGTTGAGTCGGAGGAACGGTTACTGCAGAACTACACCTCCCTTGCGAGACTCTCGGATGTAGATTCCAAGAGTAAGACAATAACCGTTAGTCCCGGAAATTATTTCGAAAAATAGGTCTGGCGGTATTTGTCGATAACCAGAAGATTTACAGCGAATGAGCACGAAGTCTGTCGAAAACCCTACTATCTAAAAAAAATTCCTGTTTTTAGGACATTTTCTAAATAAAAAAAGAAGGAATTCGGTTTGCTATGTGGAATTATACACCAAGTCTCTGATGGAAAAAGGTGGTGAACACATATGCAAATTACGGATGTCAGACTCCGCCGTGTAAACTCTGAGGGGAGAATGAAGGCAATCGCATCCATTACCATCGATAATGAATTTGTCGTTCACGACATTCGCGTTATCGACGGTAACAATGGAATGTTTGTTGCAATGCCGAGCAAGCGCACTCCAGATGGAGAGTTCCGCGACATTGCCCATCCGATTTCTTCCGGTACCCGCGAGAAGATTCAGTCCGCTGTATTGGCTGAGTACGAACGTGCTGCTACTGAAGAGGAAGTCATTGAAGAAGGCGCTTAAGATTTACAATTGGGGTTCAAGGAAAAGAGAGCCATACTTATGGCTCTCTTTTCTTTTTTTCTAGAATGAGATATATTCAGTAGTGAGTTCAAGAGGAGGAGGCAGGGCCCTTGAAAAGATTAGCTATTGTGCTCGCCGCTGGGCAGGGCAAACGAATGAAATCAAAACTTTATAAAGTTCTTCACCCCGTCTGCGGGAAACCGATGGTGGGTCATGTATTGAAAACTGTAGGTCAAGTAAACTGCGAGCGCAGTGTTGTCGTTGTTGGTCATGGAGCGGAAACCGTTCGTTCTTACCTTGGAGACGCTGCTGAATATGTGCTGCAGGCAGAGCAGCTTGGAACCGGCCATGCCGTGAAACAAGCAAAAGAGCTTCTGGGAGATGAACAGGGTTCTACGATTGTAATTTGCGGTGATACACCACTTGTCACTTCTGAGACACTGGAGGGACTGCTTGCGCTGCATGAGAATAACAAGGCGGCTGCGACCGTGCTTACTGCTCATATGGACAACCCTAAAGGCTATGGCCGGGTGATCCGGGATGAGGAAGGCAAGGTACTGCGCATTGTGGAGCAGAAGGATTGCAGTCCGGAAGAGGATGCTGTAAGTGAAATCAATACAGGGACATACTGTTTTGATAATGCTAAATTGTTTGATGCGCTTGAGAAAGTAACAAACCATAATGCGCAGCAAGAATACTATTTGACGGATGTTATCGGGATCTTGAAAGAAGCTGGTGAGATTGTTATGGCCTACCAGACCGAGGATCCTGCTGAGTCAATTGGCGTCAATGACCGATTTGCCTTATCACAAGCTGAAGGTTATATGCGCGAACGTATCACACGCCGCCATATGCTGAACGGGGTTACGATAATTGATCCTGCTTCAACCTATATTGGTGCAGATGTGACCATAGGCGCAGACACAATCCTTTATCCGGGTACTATACTAAAAGGGAACACTGTTATCGGCAGCCAGTGCGAGATTGGACCAAACAGCGAGCTTGAAGATTCAGTCGTTGCAGATGGAGCGACTATAAAATACTCTGTTCTCAATCAGGCTGAAGTCGGAGCAGACTCAACGGTTGGCCCGTTTGCTTATTTGCGCCCAGGCGCTAAGCTAGGAGAGAAGGTTAAGGTTGGCGACTTCGTTGAAGTGAAAAACGCTACAATTGAAGACGGATCAAAGGTGTCCCATCTAAGTTATATCGGAGACGCTAAAGTGGGTAAGAACGTCAATGTCGGTTGCGGTGCAATAACTGTTAATTATGATGGTTATAATAAATCTGTCACCGAAATTGAGGATGATGCTTTTATCGGAAGCAATGTTAACTTAATTGCACCGGTTAAAGTAGGTAAAGGTGCGTTTATCGTAGCTGGTACCACCGTCACTCATTCTGTACCGGATAATGACCTGGCAATAGGAAGAGTACGGCAAGAGAACAAACCTGGATACGCCGAGAAAATCCGGGCACGCGCTATAGCGAAGAAGAACAGTAAGAAACAATCATAGTTGCTGTCCTCTTATTAGCCAAAAGCGGTGACGGGCAGCCTAATTCAATGAACCAGCACGGAGGGTTTCTATTTTATGACTTATCTAGATTCTAAATTGAAAATTTTCACATGTAATTCCAATCCGAAGCTAGCCCACCAAATTGCCGATTATATCGGTATCCCGATGGGGGAGTCCCACACAACCAGTTTCAGCGATGGTGAGATTCAAGTAAAACTCTCTGAGAGCGTTCGTGGTTGTCATGTTTACATCGTTCAGTCCACATGCGCTCCGGTAAATGACAACCTGATGGAGCTTCTAGTTATGGTGGATGCGCTGAAGCGGGCTTCTGCAAAGAGCATCAATGTGGTTATCCCATACTATGGTTATGCTCGTCAGGACCGTAAGGCTCGTTCACGTGATCCGATTACAGCGAAGCTGGTTGCAAATCTCATTGAGAAGGCTGGTGCACATCGTGTGATCACGATGGATCTGCATGCGATGCAGATTCAGGGCTTCTTCGATATCCCTGTAGATCATCTGCTAGGCGTACCGATCATTGCGCAGTACTTCCGTTCCAAGCAGATCGAGAATCCGGTTGTTGTGTCTCCTGACCACGGTGGTGTGGTTCGTGCAAGAAAACTGGCTGATTTCTTGAATGCTCCGCTTGCCATCATCGATAAACGGCGTCCGGAACCCAATGTAAGTGAAGTTATGAATATTATCGGAAATATCGAGGGCAAGACGGCTATTCTGATCGATGACATTATCGATACAGCCGGAACGATTGTTCTCGGTGCCAATGCTCTTATGGAAGGCGGCGTTAAAGAGGTTTACGCTTGCTGTACACATCCTGTGCTTTCAGGTCCGGCGATGGAGAGATTGGAGAATTCTCCGCTTAAGGAAGTTGTCGTGACGGATACCATTCCAATTACACATGATAATCCGAGCAGTAAGCTGACTGTATTGTCGGTTGCTCCACTCATGGGTGAAGCGATTATCCGTGTCCATGAAGAATTATCGATCAGCAAGCTGTTCGAGATTGAATAATACCTGCTATACCTTTCAGGGTTACGTTTCCTAAGACAGGAAATGTAACCCTTATCGGCTATAGCGGGGGTTTTTGTGCAGCTGAACTTAAACCCGGGAAATCGGTTACAATACTATACGTGCAGGCAATCAGTATCCTGGACGTGAGATGAAGATACAGGAGTTCCTGTTATACAGGGTCCCTTCAATTTCAACAAAATGGGAGTCTACTGCGGTAATAAGACCAATATTAAGATGACATCCTTGCTCGTATACCTGCACCGGGATCGTGTGCTTCATGTGGTATTGAAAATGGCTATGATGGGTTAGCCTTTGTTCATTATTTTTCAATGCCAGTCCACCTTCTTACTGTAAAGGGTATGGAATAGGGTTATTGTTCATATTGTACTCAGAAAGTTATAAAGAAGGAAGTATAAATAGAGAAAGGAATCACGCCGAAATGAAATGGATTGTCGGATTGGGTAACCCAGGTCCAGCTTATGAAAAAACTCGCCATAATGTTGGTTTTATGGCGCTTGATGCGCTTTCTGAGCGTCATGGGATGAAATTTACAAATCATAAGTCGAAATCAATGATAGCTGAAGGCTTCATTGGGGGTAAGAAGACAGTACTGATCAAACCCATGACCTTTATGAATCTATCGGGTGAAGCTGTACGGGCTTTTATGGATTACTATAAGGCTGATTTGGAAGATATGATTGTCGTATATGATGATTTGGATACGGCAGTAGGAAAGGTAAGACTTAGATATCAAGGCAGCGCCGGCGGACATAACGGGATTAAGTCCATTATTCAGCACACGGGAACCCAGTCGTTTAACCGGGTAAGAATGGGGATTTCCAGACCAGAGCCGGGGCATGCAGTCGTGGATTATGTTCTCGGCGTTTTTCCGAAACGTGAACAGGAACAACTAAAAGAAATGATCGAAACAACCTGCGATGCGTTAGAATATAGTCTGGATCATACTTTTGAACAAACGATGGCGAAATTTAACGGAGCATAGCCAGACGGTTCAAGTTGTGGTCTGAAAGACTTCTAAGCCGGGCATACTGAAGGTATAAACGACCTTCAGGAGGCATATGATGGCGATAAACTACATTTGCAGACACTGTCTTACCTTTCAAGGCAGAATTGAATCCCGGGATATCTCCGAATCGCAGCTTGGATTCGATTCCTTGACCGCCGAGGAGCGCAAGGATATAATAGCGTATGATTTTAACGGGGAAGTTACTGTACGGATCACGTGCGATCATTGCAAGGAAGCACTGGAAATGCATCCGGAGCTCAGTCTTTTGGCGAGTCCTCTGCAGTAACAGAACTGCTTTACAATGCGTATCATGTTGTAACGTTAGATGGACAAGAACGCGGCTCACGAAAGGCCGCGATTTAGCCTTGGCAGCTTGCTGAGGCTTCTTTTCGATTACACATTTTTGATAATAAATTTATTCGTTCGCATAAGAGAGGTGCCCCTTTTGTTACAAGCACTTATTGATGTCTTTTCGGAAGATTCGGATTTTAAGTCTATTGCGGCCGGTACATCGGCAGGTATGAAAGAGCAGCTTATTTCAGGTTTATCCGGTTCATCCAGACAGGTCATGATGGCTGCCCTATTTAAGAACCAAGAACGTCCAATGCTCGTCATTACCCATAATATGTTCTCAGCACAGAAAATTGCTGACGACCTTCAGGAGATTTTATCGCCTGACCAGGTGCTGCTGTACCCGGCCAACGAGCTGGTAGCAGCGGAATCAGCAGTATCCAGCCCAGAGGCTCTAGCTCAGCGGATTGATGTAATGCATCGCTGTGCACGCGGCTTCCGGGGTATTGTCGTGGCTCCATTTTCCGGTGTGCGTCGCCTGCTGCCTGCCCCTGAAATCATGGCAGAAGCCCGGATTACATTGAACGATGGGGGAACGCTTACACTTGACTCATTCCTGAATCAGATGATTGAGATGGGATATGAGCGTGTCGAGCGAGTAGAGAGCCGCGGTGAGATGAGTGTCCGCGGAGGAATTATTGATTTCTATCCGATGACAACGGACTATGCCTACCGTTTGGAGCTGTTTGACGAGGATATTGATTCAATTCGTACTTTTGATCCTTCGGATCAGCGCTCTATTGATAAAGTGAAAGAAGTGGTTATTACCCCGTGCAAAGAAATTATTGCGGATGCGGAGCGGCTTAGCCGTGCCGCAGGCACGATCGCTAGAATGCTGGATGCCCAGCTGGAAAGAATGACCGACCGACAAGCAAAGCTTCACCTGCGCGAGGAAATAAACCGCGAGATCGAAATGCTGCGTGAGCGTGTGTATTTCCCTGAGATGTATAAATATATCTCATTGCTATATCCGGAGAAGACACATTTATATGATTATATGCCAGAGGATACGGTGCTTGTTCTGGATGAGCCGTCCCGCCTGCTTGAAACAGGGAAGCAGCTGGAGCGCGACGAAGCGGAATGGAATCTTCATTTGATGCAGCACGGCAAGTCTTTACCAGACCTGGATTTATCAATGGGTAGCGATGAAGTGATCTACCAGCATCGGTTCCAGACACTGCTTATTTCCATGTTCCTGCGCCAGGTGCCAAGAATCCAGCCTCAGAATATCGTTAACTTTATTACCCGGGGAATGCAGGATTTCCACGGACAGATGAATGTACTGAAGGCGGAGATGGAGCGGTGGCAAAAAACAGGCGTTAAGGTCATGATGCTGGCCGGCGGGCCTGAACGTATGGACCGAATGAGAAGGGTCCTGCAGGATTATGGCATTAATGAGCCCATTATGCTTGAGGGAAGCCTTCAGAACGGCTTTGAAATCCCTTCGGTTCATACAGCTATCATCACTGAAGCTGAAATGTTCTCCCAGAAGCAGCGCAAAACACGTAAAACGAACAAAAATATGGATAACGCTGAACGAATCAAGAGCTATACCGAACTCAAGGTCGGCGATTATGTTGTCCATCGAAATCATGGTATTGGTAAGTACCTGGGTATTGGAACACTCGAAATTAACGGCATTCACAAGGACTACATGCATATCCTCTATGCCGGAGGTGACAAGCTGTCCGTCCCTATCGAGCAGATCGATCTGATTCAGAAATATGTGGGGTCAGAGGACAAGGAGCCTAAAGTTTACAAGCTCGGAGGCAATGAATGGACACGGGTTAAGAATAAGGTGCGTTCCTCCGTCCAGGATATTGCTGATGACCTGATCAAGCTTTATGCTGAACGTCAGTCTGCGCCGGGCTACGGTTTTGAGAAGGATACATCAGAGCAGAAGGAATTTGAGGATCTGTTCCCATATGATGAAACACATGACCAGCTTCGGGCTATCGAAGAGATTAAGAAGGACATGGAGCAGAATCGTCCGATGGACCGACTGCTTTGTGGCGATGTAGGGTATGGTAAGACAGAGGTGGCTGTTCGAGCTGCCTTTAAGGCTGCAATTGAAGGCAAGCAGGTAGCTGTTCTGGTGCCTACAACCATTCTGGCTCAACAGCATTACGAGACGTTCCGTGAGCGGTTCTCGAACTATCCAATCAATATTGAGGTACTCAGCCGGTTCCGCAGTCGCAAGGAGCAGAATGAGACAATTAAGAAGGTCAAGCAGGGGACCGTTGATATTTTGATCGGAACGCATCGTCTTTTGTCACAGGATCTGGTGTTTAAAGACTTGGGACTGCTTATTGTCGATGAGGAGCAGCGTTTTGGCGTGACCCATAAGGAGAAGCTTAAGCGGCTCAAGACGAACGTGGATGTGCTGACGCTGACGGCTACTCCGATCCCGCGGACACTTCATATGTCTATGCTGGGTGTCCGGGATTTGTCGGTTATTGAGACGCCGCCGGAAAACCGCTTCCCGGTGCAGACCTATGTCGTTGAGCACAGCCAGACACTCGTCAGAGAGGCGATCGAACGGGAGCTCGCCCGCGGTGGACAGGTATATTATCTATACAACCGGGTGCAGGGGATCCAGGAGATGGCTGCCCAAATTTCGATGCTGGTCCCTGAGGCCAAAGTTGGGGTTGGGCATGGTCAAATGTCTGAATCGGAATTAGAGAAGACAATTCTTGACTTCCTGGACGGCGAATACGATGTGCTTGTAAGCACCAGTATTATCGAGACAGGTGTGGATATTCCGAATGTGAATACATTGATTGTGCATGATGCGGACAAAATGGGATTATCCCAGTTGTATCAATTGCGCGGCCGTGTGGGTCGTTCCAACCGGATCGCATACGCCTACTTTACGTACCAGCGTGACAAGGTGCTGACCGAAGTGGCAGAGAAACGCCTTCAGTCGATCAAGGAATTCACAGAGCTTGGCTCTGGCTTTAAAATCGCTATGCGCGACTTGTCCATTCGCGGAGCAGGTAACCTGCTTGGCGCGGAACAGCACGGATTCATTGCATCCGTCGGATTCGACCTGTACTCTCAGATGCTGGCTGAGGAAATACAGAAGCGTAAAGTAAGCATGCTTGGTGAGCCGGTCATTCCATCAGAACACTGGAATACTTCAATCGATCTCGGGATTGATGCTTATTTGCCTTCGGATTACATTTATGACAGCATTCAAAAGATCGAAATATATAAAAAGGTGGCCGTTGTATCCTCCTTTGATGAAGCGGCTGAGCTGGAGGATGAATTGCTTGACCGGTTTGGTGAACTCCCTCAAGCTGTACAGAATCTGCTGGCGGTTTCCAGACTCAAAGTGTATGGACGCATGTATGGAATCGATTCAATTACGCAGCGTGGAGACGATATCCTTTTGCAGTTCTACGAAGGACAGGATAAAGCTGTAAATACGGCCCAACTTGCCGAAATTGGAAATCTATTTGAAAGACGTGTACAATTTGAACAGGGCCCTCACATGCAGATCCGCCTCAAGGGTAAGGGATTATCGGATCAACAGCTGCTCGAGCTGTTAGAGAGATTTTTGGATGCCGCCAGAGAGCCATTCAACCGGAAGGGAGATTTACAGAATGCCGTCAAGAAATAAGAAGGCGTGGAAAACGTTTATCGTTTCACTCACTGCTGTTATGTCAATGTCGGTGCTTGCTGCTTGCGGCAACGACAGTAAAGATACTGCACAACCACAGGATAATAGCAAAGTTGTAGTGAAGTACAAGGGTGGAGAAATTACGGAGAAGGAGTTCGAACTGGAACAGAATATGATGCGGTTCATTTCTCCGGAATCTGCTCAGCTCCTGACAATGGACCCATTCAAAGAATATTTGGCCAAGCAGGGAGTAACCTATGAGTATCTCTATGCCAACGCCAGTGAAGATGCCAAGAAAGCTGCCAAAACTCAAGCCGACGATCTTGTCAAAAAGAATAAGGACGCTATGGGTGAGGAGCAGTTTAAAAAAGCCTTGGAAGAGCAGAAGCTGACAGAGCAGGATTTCAGCAACTATATGCTCAAAATTCTCACTGTCATGGAAGACCAGAAGAACAAGGTGACGGAAGACGAGATCAAGAAGCAGTTCGAGAGCGATAAAGAAGGCTACACGATCATTAGCGTCCGGCATGTACTGATCGGCTTCAAAGACGCGGAAGGCAATGAGCGTAAAAAGGAAGATGCTTTAAAACTCGCAAATGAGGTTAAATCTAAGTTGGAAAAAGGCGAGGATTTTGCCAAAGTTGCTAAAGAGTACTCCGAAGACCCGGGCTCTAAGGACAATGGTGGCCTCTATGAGAACAAGGAAGCCCGTACCTGGGTGCCTCAGTTCAAAGAGAAGGCACTGACGCTCCCTCTGAACAAGATCAGCGATCCTGTTGAGACGGATTACGGTTACCATATCATGAAGGTTGAAAGCCGTAAGGAAGTTACCTTCGACACACTTAGTGACATTCAGAAGGATACTATTCATGCCGACCTGGCTTCTGCTAAAGTCGATAATTTCATGAAGAACGAGCTAAATGATCTGATTGAAAAAATGGACCTTCCAAAGAGTGAAGCTTCTGGCGAATCTAAAGGTTCAACAGATGAAGGAACGAAAGACAGCGAGAAATCCGAAAAGTCCGGTAAATAAAAATCGGCTAAGCTCGGCAAGGACAGCAGTCTCAAAATCGCAATTTTCACAGTACAGTCCATCTACCAAGTCACAGTCATCCGTTGAAACTAAATCGCGCAGATGAGATTCGGTTTCCTGCCGACCAATATTTTTGCAGTCTAACCTTATTTTACATTTAATGGGTTAAGCTACGCTTATTAGGTTGTCATAGGAAGTCGGACGGTCCATAGCGCAAAAACTGCGTTATGGATTTTTCTGCTCTGACCTTTTTGGTTCAAATAGGAAATAATTTTTTTGCAACTAATATCGGGTCAGGCATGTATAAGGATATGGGAAAGGATGAATACTATGGTCAGACATTACACTTTATACCTGGGGACATCCTCTTCTTGTATCGAACAGTAGTTGAAAAATCTTCTTAAGAAAGTGGGGCAACATGAAAATGAAAGCTACTGGAATTGTCCGCCGAATTGATGACCTCGGGCGCGTGGTCATCCCAAAAGAAATTAGACGCACATTGAGAATCCGTGAAGGAGATCCACTTGAGATTTTTGTTGATCGGGATGGGGAAGTTATTTTGAAGAAGTACTCCCCGATCGGTGAATTGGGTGACTTCGCGAAGGAATATGCTGAATCGCTTTATGAAGGTACAGGCCATATTACGATCATTTCTGACCGCGATACATTTATCGCAGTAGCAGGAGGCTCCAAGAAGGAATACTTGGACAAGCCGATCGGTAATTTGTTGGAAAACTGCATGGAGAACCGCAAGACTGTACTTGAAACTAACACAGGCACATACGAAATCAGTAAAGATAATCCAGAGGAATTCTCAAGCTTTGTAGCAGCTCCGATCGTTACAGGCGGAGACCCAATCGGCTGCGTTCTGCTGTTGAACAAAGACGATTCGGTGTCTATGGGTGAGCTGGAAACGAAGATGGCTGAAACAGCTGCTGCGTTCCTCGGCAAGCAAATGGAGCAATAAGATCCTCAAGGCTCCTTCCTGATTAAAGGATAATAGACTCCCTCTGATCATCGAACCGAACCGGTTCGGGGCAGACGGGAGTTTTTCTGTTATAAGACTCAAGTTTTGAGTCTGTGTTCTTGTTGCGGTTATAATGGAGTATCAAAAGCTCTGTTATACGGGCATAGCAAGGGAATGGACACTGAGGATGAAACCGAATGAATCTGGTTCAAAGCTTCTTCAAGGGGCCTTTATACTTAGTGCGGCGGCTATTGTTTCCAAACTCATAGGCACGCTGCAAAAAATACCGCTGCAGAATATGGGCGGTGACGCGGTATTTGGAATTTATAATACGGTCTACCCGCTTTATACAATGATTATTACGATAGCGATTGCCGGGTTTCCGGCAGCTCTATCGAAGTATGTTGCTGAATATGAAGCAGCAGGACGCCGGGAAGAGAGCCGAAGGATGGTTCGTATATCCACGGCTGCGCTCGTCATCTTTGGTCTTGTGCTTGGCGTAGCCATGTATTTAGGCGCGCCGGTATTAGGAGCATGGATTGGTGATGAGCACGTCGTTCCGGCACTGCGCAGTGGAGCTATTGCACTTGCCTTTGTGCCATGGATGGCGCTCTTGCGGGGATATTTTCAAGGACTGCATAACATGGTGCCTACGGCTGTTTCACAAATTGTGGAGCAAAGCATTCGGGTAGCTGTTATGATTGGCCTTCTCCTGTATATGATTCAAGCAGGGGCTGGGGTTGATGAAATTGCGGCGGGTGCCTTGTTCGGATCAGCAGCAGGAGGAGCAGCAGGGCTGCTGGTTATGGCAGTTTACTGGCACAAGGAAACCTCTTCACATCGCAGGACGAAATCCGCGGGTGCAGATGCCAAGGCAGAATCGGGGACCCTTTCGGGAAGCACTGTGCCGTCTCAACAAGCGGCAGGACCCCTTCCGGAGCGGGAAGGCTCCGGGCAGATGTTACGGCGATTGACGGTTTATGCATTGCCGATCTGCTTGAGTGCACTTGCTGTACCGTTAATCGGCTTGGTTGACACATTTACCGTACCGAGACTCCTCAAATCCACCGGTTTGTCCGGTGAATCGGTCATGGCTCAGTTCGGTATTTACAATCGCGGTCTGCCGCTTGTGCAGCTTGTGACGATGATGGCTACCTCGCTCTCTGTATTGTTTATCCCCGCCTTGGCGGAGACCAAGTTCAAGGGGCAAGGAGACCTTGTAGCAAACCAGTGCCGCATGGCACTGCGCTGGTTCTGGCTGCTCGGCCTTGCAGCCTCATTTGGGCTGGCGATCCTGGCTGTGCCGATTAATATCATGCTATATCAGGATACAGTAGGCAGTACGGTAATGAGGTGGGTTGCTTTTACAGCCGTTGGCGGAACGCTCAGCATCATTTCTGCTGCACTGCTTCAGGGCATCGGGAGAGTAAAGGCCCCAGCTGTACATCTGCTGGTGGGCGCTCTGCTTAAGCTGGGCCTTAATCTGCTGCTGGTTCCCAAGCTGGGCATTACCGGTGCAGCCATAGCCGGTGTAGCAGCCCATTTTACTGCAGCGATCCTGAACGTGTTTTTACTGGCTCGTACGGTGGGATTCAAGCTGAACGCCGTGGATTTGCTGTTAAAGCCTGCTGTCGTCATTACAGGGCTTACACTTGCAGCCTGGGCCATGAGCGGAGCCGTATCCGGTATGTTTACCGTGCTGGGTAACGGCTCAGGCCGTCTGGGTGCAGCGGCCGCGAGTTTGGCCGGAGTTACGGCCGGGGGCGCAGTATTTCTTGCGGGCACTGTGCTTGTTAAGCTGCTTACAGAAGAGGAACTTCGGATGCTGCCCAAGGTCGGAGGGCCGCTCGCAGACATGCTTAAAGCGATTCGTATTCTGCGCTGACCATGGACCAGGGCGTGAGATGTCTTTCTGACTGTGGTATAGTAGTGTACGAAAAACACCGCCACATGAGCGGGCGAAGAGCGGAGGAAGCCTTATGAGTGCAGCCATTACGGTTGTTGGCCTTGGATCCGGCAATCCGGACAGGCTGACATTGGGTATTATGAAAACACTGCAGGACGCTGCCACAGTATACGTACGCACCTTGTCTCATCCTGTGATCACCACACTTGAGGAACTGGATATAATTATGGAATCGTTTGATCATGTATATGAGAGTCATGATACGTTTCCGGAGGTATATGATAATATTGCTTCCGCACTGATCAAATCGGCGCTTGCTGAAGACAGCGGTGGTGAAATCGTCTATGCCGTTCCTGGACATCCAATGGTGGCAGAAGCGACTGTAAAGCTGCTTCGGGAGCGCTGCCCGGAGCAGAATATTACACTAACCGTACTTGGTGGAGAAAGCTTCCTTGATGAGGCATTCGTCAGTCTCGGCTTTGATCCCATTGAAGGCTTTCAACTGCTGGATGCAGCCGAGCTGCGCAGCAGCTTTATCCAGCCGCAGCTTCATACGTTAATCGGTCAGGTTTATGACATGTTCACCGCCTCAGAGGTAAAGCTTGCGCTCATGGACATCTATCCTGATGATTATGAGGTGGTAGTTGGACATGCACTCGGCGTAGAAGGTGAAGAGTCTATCGTACGCCTTCCGCTGTATGAGCTCGACCGAATTGATGGTTATGGTAATCTGTCACTGGTTTATGTGCCCCGCAGCGACGATGATGCCCTGCGCCAGCGGACTTTTGCCCGTCTTCATGAAATTGTCGGCATTCTCCGCAGCCCGGAGGGTTGTCCCTGGGACCGTGAGCAGACTCATGAATCCATACGCAAGAACCTGATTGAAGAGACATATGAGGTTCTGGAAACGATTGATGAGGATGATCCGGAGCATATGCAGGAGGAACTTGGAGACTTGCTTCTGCAAATTCTTCTCCATTCCCAGATGGAAGAGGAGCTCGGCACGTTTACTGTATATGACGTCATTCAAGGACTGAACGATAAGTTGATTTTCCGCCATCCTCATGTCTTCGGCGAGAACTCCGCCAAGAACGCCGAGGATGCCTTGCAGAACTGGGAACAGATGAAGGCAGAAGAGAAGCGGCGGAAAGGAATTGCGCCTGAGAAGCAATCGGTTCTGGATGGCGTGCCTCGCGATCTGCCCGCATTGATGAAGGCTTACAAGCTGCAGAAAAAAGCATCCAAGGTGGGCTTTGATTGGGATGATATCGAATCTGTGTTCCAGAAGATTGAGGAGGAGCTTGCCGAGCTCCGTGAAGCTGTGAACGAAGGGCAGTCTCTGGAGGACCAGGCGCTTGAGCTGGGTGACTTATTATTTGCTGTAAGTAATGCAGCCCGGTTCATCAAGGCTGATCCTGAAGAAGCGTTGACGAGAACCAACCGGAAGTTCGTTACCAGATTTCGTTATATCGAGGAGCAGCTAAAGGCCCAGGGCAAATCAGTCCAGGACAGCTCACTGCAGGAGATGGAGTCCTTATGGCAGTCAGCCAAACAAATTTCGTCATCTGACGACGGCAACAAACCGTGAAAAAAGATTATTTTTCGCACAAAAAATAAAAAAATAGCGTAATGCGGCAGGAATTCAGCAAGCTGTCCAGAATATCCTTGTAAGGTAATTCGGATTATGCCGATAGTTACTGTAAGCAGTGTTACAGACTTTTACTTTTCTGATAATTGGGAGGATTTAAAATTATGAACAAAACAGATCTGATCAACAACATTTCCAGCAAAAGTGGATTGACTAAAAAAGACGTAGAAAACGTCCTGAACGGTTTCCTTGGTGAAATCACTGACGCTCTTGCTAGCGGCGACAAAGTACAATTGATCGGCTTCGGTACATTCGAAACTCGCAAGCGTGCAGGTCGTACAGGCCGTAACCCGCAAACGGGCAACACGATTGAAATCCCTGAATCTAACGTTCCTGCATTCAAAGCGGGCAACAAACTTAAAGAAGCTGTAAAATAATGCGTGTCGATAAGTTCCTTAAAGTATCGAGGTTAATCAAGCGGCGTACCGTAGCGAAAGATGTATCCGACCAAGGGCGGGTGTTGATCAACGGCCGTGAGGCCAAACCGAGCAGCACAGTCAAGGTGGGCGACGAGATCACGGTCCAATTCGGCCAAAAGCTGGTCACAGTCCGCGTCGAGCGTCTTGCTGAGACGACCCGTAAAGATGAGGCAGCAAGCCTTTATACCTTGGTTAAGGAAGAACCGATCGTCAAGGATAACGGATTGAACTGGTAGGTCCAATCTGTTTCAGGAGCACCCCTTCATATAATTGAGGGGGTGCTCTTTTTGTGTGTAACGGCAGTTCTAAAGACAGGCCATACCCCATAAGCTAGTTCTAAAAGGAGGGGTACATGCCATGATCGACCAAGGAAAGGGTAAATCTCATGAGCTGCGGATGCAAAACCGTAAGCTGCTTGACATCACGGGCGTCCAAAATGTGGAGAGCTTTGATAGTGAAGAATTCCTGCTTCAGACTGAACTTGGGCATTTGACCATTCGGGGCCAAAATTTACATATTAAAAATCTGAGTCTGGAAGAGGGTCTTCTGTGTATAGAAGGATTAGTACACTCTCTTATCTACTTGAATCCCGGGTCCCAGACCAAAAACAAGAGCCTCTTCGGCAAGCTGTTTAAATGAATCCGCAAACGCAGTGGATCACGCTGCTCTGGATGATATTTTCCGGAGCAGCCATGGGACTGGCCTATGACAGCTACCGGGTGCTGGCTGGCCAGCTTCGTTTTCCTAAATGGTCTCAACACGCGCTTGATTTAGGATACTGGATCGCAGCAGCATTATTTGTATTCCGAATGCTGTATGATACGAACCATGGCCAACTGCGATTTTATGTGTTTTTGGGACTCTTTTTAGGGGTTTGGATCTATTTTTTAATATGGAGTGTTATAACCAGGCGTTTTGTGGTAATGTTAATTCAGGTGGCAAAACGCTTGCTGTCGGTTTTAATGACGCTGTTTCGCGTGTTGGTCCTTAATCCAATCAAGGGTATTCTATACCTGCTGAAAGGCATGCTTAAGCTTCTATGGAGATTAGTCATGTTCCTTTTACGTGTGGTGCTCGGATGCCTTAGGCCTCTGTGGAAACTTCTGAAGTGGATGCTGAGACCTATCACATCACGTGTGAAAATGCCCGTTTGGGTTAAACATGTGGCGGACAAGGTTATAAAGGTGTGGAAACGCTGGTTTTAGGAGGAATGAGTCATGGGAAGATTTGCTGAACAACCGAAGCAGGCTCCCCACAAGACAATAAAGAACAAGGGCGTACTTCGGCGCAAAAGAATGTATATGGCCGTCATGGCGCTGTTTTTGATCTGGGCAGGTTCAACGCTCTGGTCTCAACATGTTCAAATCCAGAACCGAAGTGACATTCTGGCACAGAAGCGCACAGAACAGCAAGCTGTACAAGATTCATGGAACAAGCTGAATTTTGAGGTTGAAAGGCTGCAAGATCCCGAATATATCGGGCAGATCGCCAGGAAGAAGTTCGGTCTTTACCCACCGGCAGAGATTCCAATTATTCAATCGCAGAAACAGAATGAATAATGTTGGCGAAGCCATGACATACGTCTGTTGACCTCTTTTAGGTCATTGGGTATAATCAAATCACCGCAGTGAGATTCAAGAAATCGGACTGTATATTTTTAAGGGAGGATCATTTTATTCTATGGCAATTGAAGTGGGCACCAAGTTAGAGGGCAAGGTGACAGGTATTACGCATTTTGGAGCATTTGTGGATCTGTCAGGAGGTGTCACGGGTCTCGTTCACATCTCGGAGATCGCCGACAACTACGTTAAGGATGTCAACGATCACTTGAAGATCAACGATGTCGTTACCGTGAAGGTGATTAATGTCGACAAGGACGGTAAGATCGGTCTTTCGATCAAGCAAGCTGTTGACAAGCCGGCTTCCGAAAGTCGTCCACCCCGCGCACCAAGACCAGAGCGCAGCGGCGGCGGAGAACGATTCGGAGGTGGCGGTGGAGGATATAACCGTGAACGCGGTGGACGCCCGTTTAAGCCTGCGGCCAGTAAGCCTTCATTCGAGGATAAAATGTCACGTTTCCTGAAAGACAGTGAAGAACGTATTTCTTCGCTGAAGAAGAATACAGAGGGCAAACGCGGAGGACGCGGAGCCAAACGGATGTAATTTGCCAACATATATAAAGCTACCGCAGAGGGAATTAACCTTCTGCGGTTTTTTTGTCGCGTGATACAAGGGTACGACATGTTCCTACGTGATTTACGGGTTTAAATAGATAAATCAAAATAGGAAGGCGCCCCAATTCGGGAAATATATTTAACCAAATTATGGTTAATGTTACATCTGCATGTAACTGTATCAAGGGTTTGAGCTTACTTACCCGAGTTTTCGCAAAGGCATGCTTTTTTGTCGGAAATTTCTTTAGGGCATGTCCGGTGTTCTGACAAACTTTCCCGGCCGTGTGGTTTTATAATGGGACCTAACAAATTCGTGAAAGAATGAGGTGCCAGGGTGATGGGGAAAAGGAACGTGGTTATGTTTCCGGGAACAGAAGCGGCAAAGGGAGAGGCGGGAGTTATTCATACCCGCTTGATTGAACGTATGGGACAGTTGTCCTTCTTAAAGCGACCTCTTGATCTGCTGGCCGCTAAGAAGTGGATGATTTTATTGACCTTTATGGGTTTTCTGCTCGGCAGAGCGATGATTCTGAATGAGTTATCCCCGTTTGCAGCTGCCTATTTTGCCGTGATCGCATTTATGCGCAGAGATTATTTACTTCCGGTAGGAGTGGCCTTAATTGCAGGAAGCCTGTTCGCCTCTGGTCAAACGACACTGATCATTCCGGCAGAGCTCATTATCTTTTACGCCATACTCAGAGGGCTGGAAACTTATGAACGGGCAGAATTGTCGTACGCACCAATGATGGTATTTGTATCTACCTTCGTGGTGAAGCTGTTCGGGCTGTTAATCGGCCCATCCCTGACCTGGTACACCATGATGATGATGACGCTGGATGCCGTGCTTGGATTCGTGCTGACCCTGGTGTTTATCCAGGCGATTCCGGTATTTACCTTACGCAAAAAAAATTATGTGCTTAAAAATGAGGAAATTCTCTGCCTTATTATTCTGCTTGCTTCCGTGATGACCGGGGCTGTAGGCTGGGTTATTCAAGGAATGTCTGTTGATCATATACTCTCCCGTTACCTGATCCTGCTGTTTGCCCTGGTTGGCGGCGCTCCGCTCGGTGCGTCTGTTGGGGTGATGACGGGTTTGATCCTGAGCCTCGCAGATATTTCAGCATTCACCCAGATGAGCCTGCTTGCATTTTCAGGGATGCTCGCCGGCATGCTGAAGGAAGGCAAGAAGGGTGGTGTTTCCTTGGGAATGCTGCTCGGAGCAACGATACTGTCTGTTTACTTTAACAACCCTGGTCAAGTGATGATCTCTACATGGGAAACCTGTATAGCGATTGGATTATTCCTGATTACGCCAAAAATTGTGACAAGGGCGATCAGCAAGTATGTCCCAGGCACACAGGACCATACCAAATCGCAGCATGAGTATGCCAAAAGGGTACGGGATTTAACGGCAGAACGGGTAACTCAATTCTCCAAGGTATTCCGGCAGCTATCCCAAAGCTTCGGGCAAACGACAGGGACGATTCAGCCTCCGGGAACACAGACCGAGGAGATGAATCATTTCATGGACGCAGTTGCAGATGGAACCTGCTCCGCCTGCTTTAAACGGAACCATTGCTGGGATGCCAAGTTCTATCAGACCTATAAGTATATGACTGACATGATGACGAGGATCGAAGAGAATCCGGATACAGAGGCTAAAGATCTCCCGCAGGCATGGGACAGGATATGCGGCAAGAAAGATGAAGTCCTTGGTGTCCTGAAGCAGCAATACCATCTCTATCAACATGATATGCAGTGGAAGCGTCAAATATTCGACAGCCGGCAGCTGGTCGCAGAGCAATTATCCGGCGTATCGCAGGTTATGGAGGATCTGGCGCGGGAGATTAAACGGGAAAGTCAGACCATGCATATTCAGGAGGAGCAAATTCGGGAGGCTGTGCAGCATCTTGGCCTATCCATTCAAGGGATTGATATTATAAGCCTCGATTCGGGCCATGTGGAAATTGAAATCATTCATGCTTATACGAGAGGATATGATGAATGCCGCAAAATTATTGCGCCGCTTCTTTCCGACATTATCGGGGAGCATATCGCCGTCGTTGAAGAGACGGTAACTCATCCGCGTGACGGACTCGCTACGGTGCGCTTCGGTTCAGCGAAGACGTTTGAAATTACAACGGGGGTGTCCGCAGCAGCCAAAGGAGGAGATTTGCTGTCAGGAGACAGCTTCAGCACGGTTGAGCTCGGCAATGGAACTTTTGCGGTGGCACTAAGTGACGGAATGGGTAATGGGGAGAGAGCGAGAATGGAGAGCAGCTCCGCACTGAATATTTTGGAGCAGCTGCTGCAATCGGGCATGGATGAGAAGCTTGCGATTAAATCGGTGAATTCGATTCTTATGCTTCGTTCACCGGATGAAATTTATGCAACAGTGGATATGGCTCTGATTGATCAATACTCGGCTCAGACTATTTTTATGAAAATAGGCTCCGCTCCAAGCTTTATTAAGAGAGGAAACGAGGTTATTCCTGTCACAGCCAGCAACCTTCCGATTGGTATTATTCAAGATATTGAGGTGGATCTCGTTTCTGTGCAGCTGCAGGCGGGTGATGTGCTGATTATGATGACGGACGGTATATACGATGCACCGGGCTATGCTGTAAACAAGGAGCTATGGATGAAGCGGATGATCCAGGAGATAGGCGGGTCAGATCCTCAGGAGATTGCCGATTGCTTGCTCGAAAAGGTGATTCGGTATCAACAAAATCAAATCCATGATGATATGACGGTTGTGGTAGGACGAGTCGATCATTTTCATCCGGAGTGGGCAAACGTCCATATACCCGGTTTTGCACGGATGGAGCGGCCGCGAACGGTAAGCTGACTATGATGGCGACCGAACCCTTCTATTCTTTTAATTGTCGTTTGAACTCTACAAAAATGGGAATGATAGAGAGTAGACGATAGATTAATAAAGTGACGGGAGGGTTTCGAATATGAAACAGATATTACTCATCACAGACGGCTGCTCTAATGTTGGTACGAGCCCGGTTATGGCAGCTGCTTGCGCACTGCAGGAAGGGATCACGGTTAACGTTGTCGGCATCCTTGACTATGGAACCATTGGAGAGCTGGGCGCAAGGGAAATCCAGGAGATTGCGAAGGCTGGCGGAGGGATTCACCGGATTGTCGGCACCCCCGAGCTTGCCAGAACGATGCAAATGTTAACACGTAAAACGGTTGTTCAGACGATACAGCAGGCTGTAAATAAAGAGATTCGGCAAATATTGGGAGGAGGAGGGGCAATTGAGGAACTTCCGCCAGAGAAGCGATCTCAGGTGGTTGAAGTGGTAGATGAGCTTGCTGAAACCTCTCCTCTTCAGGTAGCACTCTTAATCGACGCCAGTGCCAGTATGAAGCCCAAGCTCGGTGCAGTGGAGGAGGCTATCCGGGATTTGATGCTCAGTCTGAAATCACGGCTTGGTTCAAGCAAAATTGCGGTATTTCACTTTCCTGGACGCGGGAGCGGTGAAGATATCGTAAAGGATGTGGATTGGACTTCTGACTTGGACGGTGCCAGATCTTTATTTCACAGGCTTCAGATGAAAGGTGCGACTCCGACAGGACCGGCCATGCTGAAGGTGATTGATTATTACCGTTATGGTACACTAGAGGGTAATCAATCATGGCGGGGTGATTCCAGCCAAGAGGAAGGGATATTCGGTGACTACGTTGTCTAATGCCGGTTATCCGCCGGGAACTGTCATTACAGGGAAGTGGCGGAAGAGTCGATACATCGTGGAACGGATGTTAGGCAAGGGGGCTAACGGCAGAGTCTATCTCGTCCAGCAGCCCGGTTCCTCTGAGCGGTATGCTCTGAAAATGGGTTATGATGCGCTGGATTTGCAATCGGAGATTAATGTACTCCGTACGTTAAGAGAGAAGATGCCGGATGCATTTTTAGTAGAGGCTGACGATCATCAGGACAGCAGCGGAGAAGTGCCTTTTTATGTTATGCGTTATATTGAGGGGAGTCAGCTTCAGCGGTTTGTACGTGTCAGGGGGAAGGAATGGCTTGGCCTGATAGGACTCAAGCTGCTCGAGAAGCTGATTGTACTTCACAGATCGGGTTACATCTTCGGCGATCTAAAGCCGGAGAATGTTATCGTATCCGCCTACGGTCAAGTCGAATTGATTGATTATGGCGGCGTTAGCGCAGCCGGACGAAGTGTGAAGCAGTTTACGGAATGGTATGACCGCGGATATTGGAATGCCGGAAGCCGGACAGGCGATGAGTCCTATGATCTGTTCTCGTTTGCCGTGATGTGTATTCAGCTGCTGGATGAAGAGGCGCTCAAGTCAGCCTCCGCACAGCTGCCGCAAGTACGAAGCGTTGCTGATCTTCAGGCTGTACTGCGAAAGAGCCCGCAGCTCAGGCCGTATGCCTGCTGGCTGTCCCAAGCTCTTGCTGGTGAGTTCGCAGATTCACGGGAAGCGTTGAACCTTTGGAAAAGCACGGTGTATGCTCCGTCACGAAGGAGCGGAGGATATGAAAAAGCCCCGCGATGGCTCAAGAATTCTTTTATCATGTCGCTCATTGTTTTAGGCTGTGCTCTTTATTTATTCCTTCGGCCCTAGGTGATATATGATGATTGCTCAGGATTCAGCCTTTGTTACCGACATAGAAAAAAGGGGATAAGCAAAATTGGAACAGGACCATTTGAAATCCATTATTGAACGTGTCGAGGATGCTGCATGCGAGAAGCAGCTGTGGGCTGCAGGTGACGTTATCGTTGTTGCTGTTTCCGGTGGCCCGGATTCTGTGGCTTTGCTGCACGTTCTTCATGAGATTTCAAGCCATAGCACACCGCTTCAATTGGTATGTGCTCATGTACATCACGGATTTCGGCAGGAATCGGATGAAGAAGCGCTCATGGTGCAGCGCCTTGCTGAAAGCTTAGGAATTGCTGTGGAGACCGCTTATATTGATGTGCCTGCATATATGGAGGAAAGCGGGAAAGGTGTTCAGGAGGCAGCACGGGATAAGAGATATGAATTTCTTTTTAAAACAGCTGCTAAATATGGAGCAAGCTCTATTGCGCTGGCCCATCATGCTGATGACCAGGCAGAAACGG
Organism: Paenibacillus dakarensis; assembly: GCF_001373415.1. Lineage (GTDB taxonomy): Bacteria > Bacillota > Bacilli > Paenibacillales > Paenibacillaceae > Paenibacillus_AQ > Paenibacillus_AQ dakarensis. Next base: position 38,061 of record NZ_CDSE01000039.1, read on the forward strand.
TGCTGATGCGCCTGCTGCGCGGAACAGGCCCGTCCGGCCTCTCCGGAATGAAAATCAAAAGATTTCAAAATAATATGAAACTGATCCGTCCGTTCCTTCGTATTAACAAGATGGACTTAGTCAAGCTATGCGATGAGCGCGGTTATTCATATGCGGTCGACGGCAGCAACATGACGACCAAATACCGCCGCAATGCTGTTCGTTTGGAGGTGCTTCCGTTTCTGGAGCAGTATAACGGCCAGATATCCAACTCCCTCAATCAGCTCGCTGAGGTGTCTGGGGAGGAAGATGATTTTATGGAGCTTGCTGCGGAGAATGCTTACCGTTCCTGCGTACAGGAGATCGATGGAAGGCTCGTATTCGACGCGCCTTCCTTTTTGGGCTTACATGTCGCTTTACAACGGCGTTTGATTAAACTAATATTAAATTATCTGTCGGCAGACCAGGAAAACTCCGATTTTATTAAAATTGAAGCGGTTCGCCAAGGGGTTTTGCGGGATAATCGGTCCAATTGGCGTCTGGATTTAGGAGGAGGCTTGACCTGTATCCGCGAATACGGGAAGATCAGTTTTACCCCTAAGCCGCCTGCAGTACAGAAAGGCTACATATATCAGCTTTATTCTCCTGATGGCCCCGACCTGGTTTTGCCGGAAATCGGAAAGACTTTGAGGATAACACGTATGGATGGAGAAGGAATGAGGGATGCCATTAAAAGGTCCTCATTTGAGGCATTCTTTGATGCGAATCAGCTTGCCTTCCCTTTGACTGTACGTTGCAGAGAGCCTGGAGACAAGATGAAAGTCATGGGATTAAACGGCAGCAAAAAGGTGAAAGATATTCTCATTGATGAGAAAGTGCCTCCGTCTGTCCGTCCCAACATTCCCATCGTATGTGATGCCTTAGGGAGCATCCTATGGATTCCAGGTGTAAGACGTTCTATTCACGCCGCCGTAGGGCGGCATACATCATGTATTCTCCGCATACAACTCGTGAATGCGGAGGGAGTGTAAAATCTCGGAATGGCCTATTTTACACTTTCATAAGTATAAACACGTAGGAGGTTCTCACAGTTGCAGAATGACATTCAAGAAGTACTCATTAGTGAAGAGGAAATTCAAACAAAGGTTAAGGAATTAGGGGAAAAGCTAAGCGCAGAATACGCGGGACGCAATCCTTTAGTGATTTGTGTTCTCAAGGGTGCGTTTATTTTTATGGCTGATTTGGTTAAAAACATTACAGTACCTATTGAGCTCGATTTTATGGCGGTTTCGAGTTACGGCGCTTCAACAAAGTCATCCGGGGTCGTTAAAATTATTAAAGATCTTGATGTATCGGTTGAAGGCAGAGACGTACTGATTGTTGAGGATATTATTGACAGCGGACTGACACTCAGCTACTTGATTGAGCTGTTAGAGAACCGTAAGGCGAAGTCCGTTGCCGTGGTGACGCTGTTTGATAAACCTGCACGCCGGACTGTCCAGATGCAGGCGGATTATACCGGGTTTACCATTCCTGATGCTTTTGTTGTAGGATACGGTCTTGATTATGCCGAGCATTACCGGAACCTTCCTTACGTCGGGGTTTTAAAACCGGAGATTTACAGCAACTAAACAACCATGCTGGCTCACAGATCTCTGCTCCGTCCCGCCTTGTTGAGATGGTTAGACAGGCTGTGGTAAAATATCTTATGTGTCTTTGAGAGGAGGTAGGGGATGAATCGGTTCATCCGGAATTCTGGTTTTTATTTGATTCTATTTTTAGTCGTGGTGGGCATCGTACAATTCGTTACCAACGGCAACGAAGTAGCCGATACCCCTAGGTATGATCAGCTGCGGCAGGAAATTAAGGCCAACAACATAAAAGAAATAACAGCTCAATTTGACGGTTATGCATATCTTGTGACCGGTAAATATAATACACCGAAAGGTGAAAATAAGTCAGAGAACTTTTCGACCTATATTCCGGCTACGGACGACGCGCTGAATGAACTTGTTTCGGCGAGCGAACAGAATGGTATTGCATTCAACGTTAAGAAAATGGAAGGCCAAAGCATCTGGCTGACCTTGTTATCATCTTTTATACCGCTCGTAATCATGTTTATCCTGTTCTTCTTCCTGTTTAATCAGGCACAGGGCGGCGGCGGCAAAGTCATGAACTTTGGTAAGAGTAAAGCCCGTCTGTATAATGAAGAGAAGAAGAAGGTTACATTTGAGGATGTGGCTGGTGCTGACGAGGAGAAACAGGAGCTTGTTGAAGTCGTTGACTTCCTGAAAGATCCGCGGAAATTTAACACGGTAGGCGCTCGCATACCTAAAGGTGTGCTTCTTGTGGGCCCTCCAGGTACAGGTAAAACCCTCCTTGCCCGTGCAGTTGCAGGTGAAGCAGGTGTACCGTTCTTCAGTATCTCCGGTTCTGACTTCGTCGAAATGTTTGTCGGTGTCGGGGCATCACGTGTACGTGATTTGTTCGAGAATGCGAAGAAGAACGCTCCTTGTATTATCTTTATAGATGAAATTGATGCGGTTGGTCGTCAGCGTGGCGCCGGTCTTGGCGGCGGACATGACGAACGTGAGCAAACGCTCAACCAATTGCTCGTAGAGATGGATGGATTCGGCGCCAACGAAGGTATCATTATCGTGGCTGCAACGAACCGTCCGGATATTCTTGACCCGGCCTTGCTTCGTCCAGGTCGTTTCGACCGTCAGATTACGGTTGATCGTCCGGATGTGAAGGGCCGTGAAGCAGTATTGAAGGTACACGCTCGTAATAAACCGCTGACGAAGGATGTTAGACTGGACATTATTGCGAAGCGGACAACGGGCTTCACAGGTGCTGACCTGGAGAACCTGTTGAATGAAGCGGCACTGCTTGCAGCACGCCGCAATCGTAAGGACATCTCCATGAAAGAAGTAGATGAAGCGATTGACCGCGTTATTGTCGGTACTGAGAAGCGCAGCCGCGTGATCAGCGACCGTGAGAAGCGTATTGTAGCTTACCACGAAGCAGGTCATACGATTGTTGGATATTTCCTTGAGCACGCTGACATGGTGCATAAAGTAACCATTATCCCTCGTGGACGTGCCGGCGGATATGTTATCATGATGCCGAAGGAAGACCGCATGCTTGTAACGAAGCAGGAGCTTCTTGACCGTGTTACCGGTTTGCTTGGCGGCCGCGTAGCGGAGGAGCTGTTCATCGGTGAAATCGGAACCGGTGCTTATAGTGACTTCCAGCAGGCAACAGGCATCATCCGCAGCATGATTGTGGAATATGGTATGAGTGAGAAGCTTGGACCTATGCAGTTCGGTACATCCCAAGGCCAGGTGTTCCTTGGTCGCGATATCGGTCATGAGCAAAATTACAGTGACCAAATCGCTTATGAAATTGACCAGGAAATGCAGCGTTTCATCAATGATTGCTATGAGAAATGTAAACAGCTGCTCACAGAACATGCTAAGGAAGTTCATTTGATCGCAAATACACTTCTTGAGGAAGAGACACTCGAGCTTGAGCAAATCAAACAATTGATTGAGACAGGTTCATTGAGTAAAAAAGACTCAGAAGATGGCAGCGGTCAAGGATCATCCGAGAATGGTGAGCCTGTGATCGACAACATTGGTGATGTTCGCGTTCGGATTCAAGGTAAAGATGAGGCTGACCCAGCTACATCGACTGAAGAAATTCCGAATAACCCGTTAGACAACAATGATCCTGAGCGTAAGAATCCGGACGGCAAAACGCCTCCAAGCGGATCGGACAGTGGAAAAGACGGTTTGAACTAATAAAAGCGATAAACCTCGCATTCCGAATAAAAATAAAGAACCGGAGAACGATAATTCGTTTTCCGGTTCTTTTTGTGCTTCTTGTCACATTGACAGCATATCGAACCTTGTGTACATTTAGTGATAAACGACAGGTGCTTCGTTTCACAAAGGGGAAACAGGCATCTGGGGCAAGGTTGATCAGCGGCTCATAAAGCCGCAATACATAAGGGGAGAGGGTCAATCGTGGAAGCACTGGCACTGGAGCGAAAAGTGGAGCAAAACCGTGAATTGCGAGAACGCCTGATGCAGTTGAAAAAGGAGCGCAATGCCATTATTTTGGCGCATTATTATCAGCGGGATGAAATTCAGGAAGTGGCAGATTTTCGGGGAGATTCATTCTTGCTTGCACAGAAAGCTGCACAGACCGATGCAGATGTCATCGTATTTTGCGGTGTGCATTTCATGGGTGAGAGCGCAAAAATCCTGGCACCGAACAAGACTGTACTTATTCCTGATGAGCGTGCAGGGTGTCCGATGGCAGATATGGTTAACGTGGATGGGCTCCGGAAATTGAAAGCACAGCACCCGAACGCAAAGGTTGTTACATATATAAACTCATCTGCCGAGATCAAGGCGGAGACAGACATTTGCTGCACTTCTTCTAATGCTGTAAAGGTTATTCAGTCCGTAGATTCTGATGAAATTATATGGGTCCCTGATAAAAACCTAGGTCACTATGTTCAGCAGCATACAGACAAAAAGATGATTATCTGGGAAGGCTACTGTAATACCCATGACATGCTGACTGTAAAAGATGTGGTAGAGATGAAAGCCAAATATCCGAATGCTGAATTTGTGGTCCACCCGGAGTGTCGTCCTGAAGTTGTTGCCATGGGTGACTTTGTGGGAAGCACTACAGCGATTCTGGAATATTGCAGAGATTCATCCTGCAAGGAATTCATCGTAGGTACGGAGGATGGAACCGGATATCAGCTTCGTTTAGACAGCCCGGATAAAACCTTCCACTTTGCAACCAAGTTTCTTGTATGTCCAAACATGAAGGTGAATAACCTTAAGAAGCTGGTTAAATGTCTTGAAACCATGAAGCCGCAAATCTATGTACCGCCCGTTGTTGCAGATAAGGCTAGAACCTCTTTAGAGCGCATGTTACAAGTAAAGTAGCATGCGCTACTCTTCGCTAAAAGACAGGTGAATGACGTGATACCGCAGTATTTAGTTGATTTTGATCTGCAGCAATTACCGGCAGTAGAGACGGATGTGATCGTAATTGGCTCTGGTATTGCCGGATTATATACAGCGATTGAAGCGGGTGCTGACCGCAGCGTATTGCTCATTACTAAAAAATCATTAATGGAAAGCAACACACGTTATGCCCAAGGAGGCATAGCGGCTGTGACAGCTGAGGACGACTCCCCTGCATATCACCGGCATGATACGCTTCTGGCCGGTGCCGGTTTATGTTCTTCCGGTGCCGTGGATGCGTTGGTTCATGAAGGTCCGGCTGGTGTGCAGGAGTTGATCCGGTTAGGCACCATATTTGATGTGGAAGATGGTGAGCTCGCATTGACGAAGGAGGGTGCGCATAGCCACAGGCGCATTTTACATGCGAATGGGGATGCAACCGGCTATGAAATTGTGCGTTCACTTTCCCATCAGGTAGAGCAGCATCACAATATAACGGTGTGGGATGATCATTTTGTGATTGATCTGGTTACACAGGATAATGAATGTCTCGGTGTGCTGGTACAGATGCCGGACGGAAGCCGTGTGTTTGTACGAGGGCAGGCAACCGTGTTATGCTCCGGTGGGGCCGGTCAGCTGTACCGCTATACAACCAATCCTGAGGTTGCAACAGGAGACGGGGTTGCTATGGCATATCGTGCAGGTGCTGAGATCAGGGATATGGAGTTTATCCAATTCCATCCGACCGCGCTTAGCTATTCAGGAGCACCCCGTTTTTTAATTTCTGAAGCGGTACGGGGTGAAGGGGCTTACTTGCGGAATATTAAAGGTGAACGCTTTATGGAGCGATATCATGAATTACTCGAACTTGCCCCACGTGATATCGTGGCTAGAGCGATCGTAAGTGAAATGGAAGAGACCCGCTCCACATTTGTCTATCTTGATATTACGCATGAGTCACCTGAAATGGTGAAGCGCCGCTTTCCGACGATTTATGAAACCTGTATGCGCTATGGACTGGATTTAACGACAGATTGGATTCCCGTATCTCCGGCAGCGCATTATATGATGGGTGGCGTGAAGACCACCTTATATGGGGAGACCAGTATACTCCGTCTTTTCGCTTGTGGTGAAGTTTCATCCACGGGTGTACATGGGGCGAATCGGCTGGCAAGCAACTCCTTGTCGGAAGCCCTTGTTTATGGACGAAGAATTGTGGAGCGGATCAGACAGCTGCCCCTGAGTTCTCCGGATCCAGTTCCCGTGTCTTTTAGCTTAAATCGTAAAGAGTCCCCTTCGCAGCCGATTGTGGAACGCCGGTTAAAGCTGCAAAAAGTGATGGTCAGGTATGCAGGACTTCGGCGCAGCAAGGATACACTGCTCCGGGCATTAGATGACTTAAACCGCCAGCTGCCCCTGTTCCACTCTGTGTTGACGAGACGGGAAGAATATGAGTTCGCGAATATGCTCACCAGCTCCCTGTTAGTGATCCAGGCTGCGCTGCAGCGTGAAGAGAGTCGGGGGGCTCACTACCGTGAGGATTTTCCGATGCGGGATAATGAAGGCTGGCGCAAGCATATTATTCATACTCGTGATCAAGGGATGACGGAGGAATACAGTGATGATGTTTAACGGATATAATGAAAGCTTAGCAGAGAATATTCGGAATTGGCTGCGTGAGGATATTGGATCAGGGGATATTACGTCGCTATCGACGATTCCAGAGGGGCATGAATCGAAAGGGATTATCCATGCTAAAGAAGGCGGCATTGCAGCGGGTATGCCGGTGGCTGAGCTTGTCTTTCAGATTGTGGATAAGAACCTGATCTTTAAAGCCCATGTCAAGGATGGCGAACGGGTGAACAAGGGAGATATTCTGGCAGAGGTTGAGGGCAGTACACACCGGATTTTGACCGGGGAGCGGTTGGCCCTTAATCTCTTGCAGCGCTTATCTGGTATAGCCACAAGGACGCAGGCTTATGTGGATGCCCTTGAAGGCCTCCCAACCAGACTGGTGGATACGCGTAAAACAACACCGGGTCACCGGATGCTGGAGAAATACGCAGTTCGTGTCGGTGGGGGAGCTAACCACCGTTTCGGTTTATATGATGCGGTAATGATCAAGGATAATCATATCAAGGGAGCGGGCGGCATTGCTCAGGCAGTGAGCAGAGCACGGAATCAGATTCCGCACACCATGAAGATTGAAGTGGAAACCGAGTCTCTGGCTCAAATTGACGAGGCACTAACCGCTGGTGCTGATATTATTATGCTCGATAATATGGACCCTGTGATGATGGCGGAGGCTGTAAAGCGGATTAAGGCGGTTTCTCCGCATGTGACGACAGAAGCCTCCGGCAATGTTACACTTGAAACGGTGCGGACAATAGCCATGACGGGCGTCGATGTTATTTCTGTAGGCCGATTGACGTATTCTTTTAACAGCTTGGACATCAGCTTAGACTTAAACGCCAAGAAAGGAGGCGGAGCATCATGATTTTGGTTGTAGATGTTGGGAACACGAATATCGTGTTAGGTATTTATCAAGGCAAGGGGCTTCTCCATCACTTTCGGATCAGTACCTCGCGTCAATCTACGGTAGATGAGTACGGAGTGTTAATTCATAATCTGTTTCAAATGTCCGATATTTTGGTAAGCGAAATAGAAGGAGTTATCGTTTCTTCTGTTGTTCCTCCTTTGGTGGGCGTGGTGGAAGAAATGTGCCTGAAATATATTAAGAAAACTCCGTATATAGTAGGCCCGGGAATAAAAACAGGGCTGAACCTTCGTTATGAGAATCCGAGGGAGGTTGGTGCTGACCGTATTGTAAATGCAGTGGCGGCTGTAGATAAGTACGGCGGCCCTCTCATTGTCGTGGACTTTGGAACTGCCACTACATTTGACTGCATCGATAACCAGGGGAATTATCTCGGAGGGGCAATTGTGCCAGGCATTGGCATCGCTGCTGAAGCACTTGTTCAGCGGGCTTCGAAACTTCCGCGGATTGAGCTCGAGAAGCCGAAAAAGGTCATCGGCCGCAATACGGTTCACGCCATGCAGGCGGGCATTATTTTTGGTTATGCGGGCCAGGTGGACGGCCTTGTGAAGCGTATTAAAGCAGAGATGGGTTCGGATGATGTGAAGGTGATCGCAACCGGGGGATTAGCAGAGCTGATCGCAAGCGAAACAGATTCGATTGATGAGATTGACTCGATGCTTACTCTGGAAGGTCTGCGGATCATTTATGAACGAAATTAACTGGAATTTAAATTTTATGGTAATCTGATCAAACAAATGACGGATTATAGAGTTATATATGATGAGGGTTTTACACATGCTTTTACAACAAGAAAGACAAGGAGGCTGTAAGATGGACAAACATAAAGACCGTATACTCCGGGGAACGGCAATGGAAGGCAAGGTTAGAGCTTTTGCCGTGCGAACCACGAACCTGGTCGAGGAATTACGGCGCAGACATGATACATTTCCCGTCGTAACAGCCGCTTTAGGACGTACCGTCTCGGTTGCTGCAATGATGGGTGCGATGCTGAAAGGGGAAGAGCGTCTTAGCATTCAGGTACGCGGTGACGGCCCGATTGGTCTAATCGCAGCGGAAGCCAATGCGCATGGAGAAGTACGAGGCTACGTGAATAACCCTCATGTCGAGATGACAAACATCCGCCCGGGCAAAATGAATGTGGCTGCAGCCGTAGGAACCTCTGGCTATATCCATGTGACTAAGGATTTGGGGCTGAAGGAGCCGTACCGTGGAAGTGTCCCGATTATTTCTGGTGAATTAGCCGAAGATTTTACCTATTATTTTGCCGTGTCGGAACAGACGAATTCTGCGGTTAGTCTTGGTGTTCTGGTAGCTCCTGATTATACGGTAGCGAATGCAGGCGGCTTTATTATTCAGTTGATGCCGGGTGTGACAGACGAGGAAATTACGGAACTGGAAAAGACGCTAAGCGAGATTCCGCCGGTGACAACGCTGCTTGAAGAAGGGCTTGAACTGGAGGATATTTTGCGGCGGATTCTGCCTGATGTGACGATCTTGGAAGAGACAGAAGTACATTTCCATTGTGACTGCTCTCATGAACGTGTAGAACGCGCACTGATCAGCATGGGGCAGGCGGAGCTGGAGAAGTTAATTCAAGAGGACAAAAAGGCTGAGGTTACCTGCCATTTTTGCAATGAGGTATACACATATGACGAAGAGCAGTTGAAATCCGTGTTGGCACAGGCCAAATCTTAACGTATTGGGATGAACAGCCGTATGACGAGACAAGAGAAGGGACTATGGGTAACCGTCGTTGTCTTGACTGCAGGTGTGTTATTTATGGGGAGCTGGATACTGTTCTCCGGGGCTGTATTTCAGGATGGGAAAAAAACATCGAAAGATACCCCTTCTGTGGTCGCATCTGTCCAAGACATGCCGATTACAGAGGAAGAATGGACTAGTGAACTTAAGAAAAGGTACGGCAGCGAAGTGTTGATGACCATGATGAATCGTCAGGTGGTCGAGCTGGAGGCTGCGGCTGCAGGCATTACAGTCACTCCTCAAGAAATCGATCAGGAACTGGAACGGACAAGCCAGGGATATGAATCAAAGGAGATATTCCTGCAGGAAATGGAGCAGCAGCTTGGGCTTACTGAAGAACTGCTCAGGGCAGAAACGAGTTACCGACTTACCTTGGAAAAAATAGCGACAGCTAACGTTAAAGTGAGTGACGCCGAAATAGATCAATACCTCGAGCAGCATCCGGATCAATTCAGCCCCAAGAAGCAGCTGAAACTATCCATCATCAAGGTGGAAGAGGAATGGGAAGCGGAAAAGGTACTGGATCGATTGGAGAATGGTGAGGATTTTGCCTCTCTTGCTGAAGAGGTTTCAATTGATGAATATACCCGCGAAAATGGAGGCTACCTGGGATTCGTAGAAGAAGATGATCCCTTTCAGCCGGAGGCATTGATGGAGATGGCTTTATCCTTGAATAAAGGAGATATTGCTGGACCGGTACAGCTTGATGACAGCTATGGCATTGTTTATGTTCAGGATATTCAGGTTCCTGACAAGGTGGATGACCATCACATTCGGGAAACGGTACGTAAACAGCTTGCGCTGGAGCAATCGGTTTCACTCTCTGAACTTGAGAGCCAGCTGCGTGATAAATACAAAGCGCGCATGATGGCTGGAATCCCTTCAGAGCAGCATAATAATTAATAAAACAGGCCTTTGCAGCAGAGTGATTCCCTTGCTGCAAAGGCCTGTTTTTCATAGGAAACACTGTTCCGCCCCGATTTAAATGAATGCTGGCTCTGGTTATTGACAAGGAGTTATAACGTTGATAAGATGATGTTATAAAACCTACCGAAATACTCGGATATTTAGAGGGCATATATTGAACCGTTTATTCGGTTCGATAGATCTTTTTCAATCATACAACCAGATAACTGGATATCGATCCACCGTAAACCGTTAAACGAATCCAAGGAGGGCTTCCTAATGGCTAAAGTAGTAAACAGTGTAACAGAATTGATCGGCGGCACACCGCTTGTCCGTCTGAATCGAATTGTACCGGAGGACAGCGCAGAAATTTACTTGAAGCTGGAGTACCAGAACCCGGGTTCCAGCGTGAAGGACCGGATCGCGATCAGCATTGTGGAGGAAGCGGAGAAGGAAGGCCGGCTGAAACCAGGCGATACGATTATTGAAGCAACCAGCGGCAACACAGGAATCGGGCTTGCTATGGTAGCTGCAGCGAAAGGATACAAGGCGGTTATCGTTATGCCGGAAACGATGAGCTTGGAGCGTCGCAACCTGCTTCGTGCTTACGGAGCGGAGCTGGTTCTTACGCCAGGAGCGGAGGGTATGAACGGAGCGGTGAAGAAGGCGGAGGAAATTATGAAAGAAAACTCCGGATTCTTTATGGCAGAGCAGTTTAAGAACCTGGCTAATGTGAAGATCCACCGGGAAACCACAGGTCCTGAAATCGTTGAAGCGATACAATCCATTGGCGGAACGCTGGATGCTTTCGTTGCTGGAATTGGAACAGGCGGTACGATTACAGGTGCTGGCGAAGTTCTGAAGGAAGCATTTGAAGACATTAAGATCTATGCTGTTGAGCCGGCAGCTTCCCCAATCTTGGCAGGCGGGAAACCGGGTCCGCATAAGATTCAGGGGATCGGCGCGAATTTTGTACCAGAAATTCTGAATCAAGAGATCTATGATGAAATCATTCATGTTGAGAATGAGGATGCTTTCGAGACGGCACGGCGTGTGGCGAAGGAGGAAGGCATTCTGGCGGGAATCTCTTCTGGCGCAGCAGTTCAGGCGGCATTAAAGGTTGCAAAAGGGCTTGGTAAAGGTAAACGTGTTGTGGCCATCATTCCTAGTAACGGGGAACGTTACCTGAGCACGCCGCTGTACAATTTTGAGGCTTAATCTTGATTTATTATTAATTTAAACATACGGCCTTCAATGTATTATGCATTGAAGGCTTTTTCTGTTGGAATGAAGGTTCTGCCTGCCTGGCTTGTATTTGCCTCAAATTAATTGCGGGGGAAGGCGGTTTCGGGGTTTTCAAGTAGGGCAGGATACAGTATACTGACATGCAACAGAACAGGCTTATACGCTTATACGGATGAAGGAGGACACGCATGGACAGAAGGATAGAGCTGGCTCAGTGGATGGAATGGGTGAGAGAGGGCTGGTCCGTGCTGCCTTATATAATTCAATATCAGGGGTGGGCGAAAGGATTGCCTGCAACCTGGGAGAAAGCATGGAAGGCTGCTTCACCCTATGCATTCGTGCTTGAAAGCGGAAAGGGAGGAAGGTACACCTACCTGGGTTTGAATCCTGTGTCCGTCTTAACGGGGAAAGGATTGCAAGGCGAGATCACAGATCTTCAGACTGGGGAGATCACGAAGGCGGAAGGCAAACCACTGGAGCTTTTGAAGAACTGGATGGGAGAAATGCGCTCGCCACGTGTAACAGGATGGCCAGACTTTCGCGGGGGTTGTGCAGGCTTTCTAGGATATGATGTCATCCGCTCACTTGAAGAGCTGCCTGTATTGGCACAGGATGATGCCGGCTTTCCGGATTACCTCTGGATGCGGATGGAGGAGGTCTGGATCTACGATCATGAACTTCAGACCGTCTATTGTGCGGTGCATACACCCTGGAACCAAACAGAGAGCAGCATCCCTGCTGAAAAAGATCTTGGGAGACTTTACATGGAAGCGGCAGCAAGAGCTACCCGTATGATGGAGCAGTGGGACGATATACTTGGTGCGAATGAGGATGAGATGGTGCGGGCAGAGGAGAGACGGCGCTTGCTGGCCAGGCAGGAAAGAGCAGCTTCTCTAGCAGGTCCCGATGTAGAGGAATGGGATCGGTTGACGATTGATTTTTCTCAGGAGAACTTTGAGCGGGCTGTGCTTTCGATTCAGGAGTATATTCGTCAGGGGGATGTTTTTCAGGTCAATTTGTCGTTACGACGACATTTGAAGCTGCATGCTGATCCTGCGGATGTCTATGAGTGGCTGCGTCTTCTGAATCCTTCACCATACATGGGATATATCAAATCCCCTAAGTTTGCACTTGCAAGCGGATCTCCAGAGTTGTTAATCAAGCTGAATGGGAATAAGGTCTCCGCAAGACCTATCGCTGGAACGCGCAGACGGGGAGCAGGACCGGAAGAGGATTCGGTAATGGAAGCTGAGTTAACCGGTAACGAAAAGGAACGGGCAGAGCATATTATGCTTGTCGATCTCGAACGTAATGATATCGGTCGAATTGCAGCATATGGCACCGTACATGTACCTGAGCTGATGACCGTAGAGCGTTATTCTCATGTGATGCATCTTGTCTCCCAGGTGGAGGGACAGCTGGCGGAAGGTAAAGAGGTGTACGACGTGATTGCAGCAACCTTTCCTGGCGGAACGATCACAGGCGCTCCCAAGATCCGAACGATGGAGATTATTGAAGAGCTGGAGCCGGTTACAAGAGGCCCGTATACGGGATCGATGGGATGGATCGATCATAACGGGGATATGGAGTTGAATATTATTATTCGCACGCTGGCCGTTCAGGATGGGACCGGATATATTCAGGCTGGTGCAGGTATTGTGATTGATTCTAATCCTTATCGCGAATACCGGGAGTGTCATAATAAAGCCAAGGCACTTATTGCCGCGGTGATGTGCAGTGAAGAGGAGGCCGCAGCAGCGGCTGTACAATAGGGGGAGTAAACAATGATTCTCGTGATCGATAATTATGATTCATTTACTTATAATCTCGTGCAGTATTTAGGGGAGCTAGGTGAAGAGGTAAAGGTGTTTAGAAATGATGAAATCGACATTGCGGGGATCGAGGAGCTGGCACCGGATCATATTCTGATCTCACCGGGTCCGTGTACCCCGAATGAAGCGGGAATCAGCTTGATGGTTATTGACCATTTTAAAGGGAGCATCCCAATCCTTGGGGTATGTCTCGGTCACCAGGCGATCGGGCAAGCCTTTGGAGGTAACGTTGTTCGCGCGGAACGTCTTATGCACGGAAAAACCTCACCGATTCACCACTTGGGGACATCGGTATTTGAAGGATTACCTAATCCCGTTACAGCTACACGCTATCATAGCCTTCTTGTAGACAGAGAAAGCCTGCCCGATTGTCTTGAAATAACAGCATGGACGGCAGAGGGCGAGATCATGGGGCTTCGGCATAAGGAGTACGCTATTGAGGGTGTACAGTTCCACCCGGAATCGATAATTACGGATCATGGTCATCGGATGCTTCAAAGCTTTCTGAAACGCACTGCGGGAGCGAAAGCATGAGATTTATGGGAGTGAACGGCCGTGTTGTAGACACGGCCAAGGCTGTGGTGTCCGCTATGGATCACGGCCTTTTATATGGAATAGGGTTGTTTGAGACGTTTCGGACTTATCACAGCAATCCTTTTTTATTGGACCGCCATCTAAATCGGCTTGCTGAAGGCTGCAGCGTGCTTGGAATTAACTATAAGCAGGACACGGAATATATGATTAAGTGGATCACGGACCTGCTTACAGCTAATGGGCTTGAAGATGCATATATCCGCTATACGGTTACAGCAGGGGTTGAAGCGCTTGGTCTTCCTGCTGGTGATTATGCGAATAGAACGGAGCTTCTATATATGAAGCCGCTGCCGGTATTCTCACCTTCTTTATATACAGAAGGAAAGGCTCTGCAGCTGCTATCGACTCGGCGAAATACACCAGAGACGCCTGTACGGCTAAAGTCCCTTCACTATATGAACAACATTATGGCGAAACGTGAGCTGCAGTCTTATCCGGATGCCGTTCTGCTCGGGGCAGAGGGATTCATGCTGACAGCAAACGATGAATTAGCTGAAGGAATTGTGAGCAATCTCTTTTTTATGAAGGATGGCCGCTTGTTTACACCGGATGTAGGAACAGGCATCCTACCAGGCATAACCCGGGGGCTTGTCCTTGAACTGGCAGATGAGCTTGGCATTCCTGCTGAAGAGGGGCGATATACATGGGAGGAACTGCTAGCTGCAGATGAGATATTTACGACAGGCTCCGTACAGGAGCTTATGCCTGTAACGAGTCTGCTGCAGTCGGGTGAACAGCCGGTTACCGTCGGGAATGGTCTGGCCGGTCCCTTTACAGAGAGATTTATTAAAGCTTATCGACAGAAGGCAGGGGTATAGATGAAGACAACAATATATAAACAGACTTATCACTGCGGAGAAACAAAGCTTGAGCTGGGAACATCAACGCTTATTATGGGGATTCTGAACGTAACTCCGGATTCCTTTTCCGATGGCGGACGTTTTAATGATCCGGACCGGGCTGTAAAGCATGCTCTTCAACTGGCCGCGGAGGGTGCTGACATCATTGATATCGGGGGAGAATCTACAAGACCCGGCCACGAAAGAGTAAGTGCTGATGAAGAGTTAGCCCGCGTGATACCGGTTATAGAAGCCATACACCGCGAAGCGCCGCATATCCCGCTTTCCATTGATACATATAAGGCGGAGGTTGCTCGTCAGGCGATTGAAGCCGGTGCCCACATCATTAATGATGTGTGGGGGTTTAAGGAAGACCCGGATATGGCCGGTGTTGCGGCTGCTTTGGATTGTCCGGTCATTCTTATGCATAACCGTAAGGATCGGGATTATACCAGCCTTATTGAGGATATGAAGAAAGATCTTATGGAAAGTGTGAATATTGCACTTGAGGCAGGAGTGAAGAAAAGCCGTATTATTTTGGACCCGGGTATTGGCTTTGCGAAGGATTATGATGAGAACATGAAGGTTATGATGTCTTTGGATGAGCTGGTCGGTCTGGGATATCCGGTCTTGCTGGCCACTTCGCGCAAAAAATTCATCCGTACCGCGCTTGATCTCCCGGTGGATGATGTGGTGGAGGGTACTGCCGCTACCGTTGCTTTTGGAATTGCACAGGGCTGCCAATTGGTGCGGGTACATGATGTTATGCAAATGAAGCGAACGGTACGTATGTGTGATGCCATGCTGTATGCTTCGTCAGAATTGAAGCGGGTATAATGAATCAGGAAATCATGGAAGGGCGGATATGAGCAATGGACAAAATGATTTTGCGCGGAATGGAGTACTATGGATATCACGGCGTTTTTGCAGAAGAGAGAAAGCTGGGTCAGCGGTTTTATGTTGATCTTGAGCTGGAAATGGATTTAAGTAAAGCAGGAACCACAGATGATCTGACACAGACGGTAAATTATGCTGAGGTCCATGAGCTGCTGCAGGGAATCATGCGGACCGAGTCATTTAAGCTGATCGAAGCCTTAGCGGAGCATATTGCATCCAAGGTGCTTGACACTTATACTAGTATCGACGCTTTAACTGTAAAGCTGACTAAGCCACATCCTCCGTTTGACATTCATTTTGAAGGTGTTACTGTAGAGCTGCACCGGACCAGGAAGTGAGATACACAATGAATTCACAAGCTACCTCTGAGACATCAGAGGCTTATATTGCTTTAGGGGCCAATTTAGGTGACCGGGAAGCGACACTGATGGAAGCCTTGAAACTACTGGACGGACTGCAGGAAGTTAAGGTACTGCGCTGCTCCAACATATATGAGACGGAGCCTGTCGGTTATGCAGACCAGCCCATGTTTTTAAACATGGCTGCTGCGGTATCAACAACGCTTGATCCGCATTCTATTTTGGCTGAGATGCAGAAGATTGAACAGCGGCTCGGACGGGTGCGAAATATTCATAATGGTCCCCGTACGGTTGATCTCGACCTTCTCTGGATGGAAGGCTTGAGACTCGATACGCCGGAATTGATTCTTCCCCATCCACGTATGCTGGAGAGGGCTTTCGTATTAATGCCGCTAGCTGACATTGTTCCCGAAGAGGAACCCTCCGGCTTGTACACTACAGTTAAGAACGCGATTGGAAAACTGGATGGAAAGGAAGGAATACAGCTTTGGAGAACATGCGGCTGGCGCAGCGCATCCGAGCTTTTCGAAAGTTAAAAGGCCTTACTCAACAAGAGCTGGCAGCACGTGCAGATATTTCTTTAGCCGTACTCGGTGCGATTGAGCGCGGCAATCGACGTGCAGAGGAACAAATTTTAACTAAAATTGCGGATGCTTTGGACATTACTATACAG
Source organism: Paenibacillus dakarensis (assembly GCF_001373415.1). GTDB lineage: Bacteria > Bacillota > Bacilli > Paenibacillales > Paenibacillaceae > Paenibacillus_AQ > Paenibacillus_AQ dakarensis. Next base: position 54,694 of record NZ_CDSE01000039.1, read on the forward strand.
GAGCTTAAAGAACGTAATTGAGTGAATATAGATAAATAACGCATAAGGGAGTGAAAAAACATGCTGAAAATTGGAAATATCGAAATGAAGAACCAGGTTGTACTGGCTCCGATGGCCGGTGTATGCAATCCGGCTTTTCGTTTGATCGCCAAAGAGTTCGGTACAGGCCTTGTCTGTGCAGAAATGGTAAGCGGCAAAGCGATTGTTCACGGCAACAAGCGGACACAGGAAATGCTGTTTGTTGATGAACGCGAGAAACCGCTGAGTTTGCAGATATTTGGTGGAGACCGTGACTCTCTCGTGGAAGCGGCAAAAGTTGTCGATCAACAGACTAATGCAGACATTATTGATATCAATATGGGCTGCCCGGCTCCAAAGGTTACGAAGATGGATGCGGGGGCGCGCTGGCTGCTGGATTCGAATAAAATTTATGAAATGGTGTCTGCTGTTGTCGATGTCGTTAATAAACCGGTAACGGTAAAAATGCGTACAGGCTGGGACAGCGATCATATATATGCCGTTGAGAATGCACTGGCTGTGGAGCGTGCCGGAGGAAAAGCGGTCAGTGTCCATGGCCGGACCCGGGAGCAGCTGTATACCGGGCATGCGGATTGGGACATTATAAGACAGGTTAAGGAAGCTGTATCCATCCCTGTCATTGGTAACGGCGATGTCGTAACACCGGAAGATGCGAAGCGCATGCTTGCTGAGACGGGCTGCGACGGTGTCATGATCGGGCGCGGAGCGCTCGGCAACCCGTGGATGTTATACCAAACGGTCGAATACTTGAAAACAGGGGAGCTTCTTGATGAACCATCACCTCAAGAGAAAATCCGGATTGCCATCCTTCATATGGACCGACTGATTGCTCTTCGCGGTGAGGCTGTTGCGGTTCGGGAAATGAGAAAGCATCTGTCCTGGTATTTGAAGGGACTTAAGGGTTCTGCAAGGATTAAGGACATTATTATGGAAGAAACGAAGCGTGATGAGATGGTGAGTCTTTTGACGAACTTCGTCGACCAGCTGGAGACCACACAAAGTGAGGCAAAAAGCGCTTATCCGCAGGCTGCTTCTGCAATGTAGCAGGTAAAACGTCATCTTCATTTATGGCAAAAAATAGCGTTTTCATTTATGCGATTACGTTCATTGACTTTTTGAAATGGTTACCATATAATTTTTCAGTATAAATTCGCCTTGATATACAGCAAGCATCAGGGGGAGGGGTTCTGTTCCCCGAAGATTCGCATATAGTATGGTGGTATGGTGGTTTAAATTATCTACATGACAGGAGAATCGGTTGAGATGAGCGATAAAGAAGTCATTCTTACACAGGACGGTCTGAAGAAACTGGAGGACGAACTCGAGAATCTGAAGTCCGTTAAACGGCGTGAAGTCGCGGAGCGTATTAAGGTTGCCATCGGTTACGGTGACATCAGTGAGAACTCCGAATATGAAGACGCCAAGAACGAGCAAGCCTTTATCGAAGGCCGTATCATAACGCTGGAGAAAATGCTCCGTAACGCGCGTATCATCAATAACGACGATATTAATACTGAAATTGTAAGTGTCGGCAATACCGTCATTGTTGAGGATATGGAATTTGGTGATACAATGGAATATACCATTGTTGGTACAGCGGAATCCGATCCGCTTAACAATAAAATATCCAACGAGAGCCCTGTCGGCAAAGCGATTATTGGCAAGTCAAAAGGGTCAGTGGTTGATGTTAATGTACCGGCCGGCGTCATTCAATATAAAATCGTAGAAATTAAGAAGTAAGTTGGAATGGGCGTGGAAGCTTCCTTTGGGGGGCTTCTTTCGCTATTTGTATAGAGGACTGGTTAAGTCGCGTCCTTAGTTTTTATGTTGTTAAGTTGTTTGTACGGTCAAAGATAAATGGCCGAGAGAATGAAGGAGATGAACCCACAATGACGGAAGAAATAAACCATCAGGAACAAGAGCAGGAGCTAAGTGAATTATTGCAGATTCGCCGCAATAAATTGGACGAGCTCCGTAAATTAGGAATTGACCCGTTCGGTGGTAAGTATGAAAGAACACATAACGCCGGTGAAATTTTGAAGCAGTACGATGCCCTGACCAAAGAGGAACTGGAAGAGAAGCAGGTGGAAGTGAACCTGGCTGGCCGCATCATGGCTAAGCGCGGTATGGGTAAAGCGTCCTTTGCACATATTCAGGACCTTAGCGGCCGGATTCAGATTTATGTTCGCCAGGATTCCATTGCGGAAGAGAAGTATCAAGCATTCAGTATTTTGGATTTAGGAGATATCATCGGTGTGAGCGGTACGCTCTTCAAGACCAAAACCGGGGAAACTACCGTTAAAGTTAAGAATCTCGAGGTTCTTACGAAATCACTGTACCCTCTTCCTGAAAAGTTCCATGGACTAAAGGATGTAGAGCTTCGTTACCGTCAGCGTTATGTCGATCTCATCATAAATCCGGAAGTGCAGAAGACGTTCATCACCCGTTCCAAAATCATTCAGTCGATGCGCCGTTATCTGGATTCTCACGGCTATTTGGAAGTGGAAACACCGACCCTTCATGCTATTGCAGGGGGAGCAGCGGCCAAGCCGTTTATTACTCACCATAACGCGCTGGATATGGAGCTGTATATGCGTATTGCAATTGAGCTCCACTTGAAGCGTCTCATTGTAGGCGGTTTGGAGAAGGTATATGAAATCGGACGCGTTTATCGGAATGAAGGGATTTCGACACGTCATAATCCGGAATTTACAATGATAGAGCTATATGAAGCTTATGCGGATTACAAGGATATTATGGCTTTGACCGAAAATCTTGTTTCCCACGTTGCTCAAGAGGTTCTGGGAACTCAGGTAATCAACTATCAAGGTCATGAAATCAATCTGAAGCCTCAATGGCGCCGTGTATCTATGGTAGATGCGGTTAAGGAAGTAACGGGTGTAGACTTCGGTGTTCAAATGACGAACGAAGAAGCTCATGCTCTTGCAAAAGAACATAAAGTCCCAGTTGAGAAGCATATGACTTTCGGGCATATTCTGAATGCATTCTTTGAGCAGTTTGTAGAAGAGACACTGATCCAGCCGACGTTTGTAACCGGACATCCGGTTGAAATTTCTCCGCTGGCGAAGAAGAACGAGGAAGACCCTCGATTTACAGATCGTTTCGAGCTGTTTATCGTAGCGCGTGAGCATGCAAATGCATTCTCCGAGCTCAATGACCCGATCGATCAGCGTCAACGCTTTGAAAGCCAATTGAAAGAAAAAGAGCAAGGTAACGATGAAGCACATGAGATGGATGAAGACTTCCTGCGTGCGCTGGAGTATGGTATGCCACCTACAGGCGGCCTCGGCATCGGTATCGACCGTCTAATCATGCTGCTTACCAATGCTCCGTCAATCCGTGATGTACTGCTGTTCCCTCATATGCGGAACCGCACGCTGGATTAATAATATGAACATGGGAACGGTTTAAACGATGTACATCGCTTAAACTGTTCCTTTTTTTATATAGGGAATGACCTTAGAACCACATTCGGCGGAACAACAATGGATCAGTTATAGAGGTATGTAACTGCGACAAGATTATGTGATATTTTTCCAAAAAAAAGTTAGCTATTTAGGGTTGCAATATTGTATGAGTCCATGGTATATTATAAATCCGGCCGGGAGATACGGACGGCACACAATTAAGAGATAACAAGCTAGAATGAATTCGAAAAAAATAAATTCAAAAA
>NZ_CDSE01000040.1 GCF_001373415.1 Paenibacillus dakarensis
CCCCGCCATTAATAATTGAACAGTGGGAAGGTCCGACTAGCGGTCGAATCGACTTTAAGCATTCTAAGCGTGGTATAGAAATTAAGACTGCAATCAATAAGTTAACAAAGACAATTAAAATTTCTAGTGAGAATCAGTTAAGACTGACCAATGCTGTTTCTAGTATATATCTCTATGTTTGCTTTGTAGAGCCGAGCAAAACTCATGGAATATCTCTGCAATGCCTTGTGGATAGGATCCGAAAAATAATCGCAAGCCGTTCTGATCGCATGCTATTAAAATTTAATGACCTTCTTGAGGATTTAAGGTTTAAAGAAGACGATTATACGGATAACTTCTTCTTTGTAGATAAAGTAGAGGTATATGAAGCTGGGGAAAAGTTCCCGAGAATACTACAGGAAAATCTTCCTAAGGGGATATCTCATGTTAGCTACAGTATAGACCTTACACATTGTACTGAATTTGAACGAGAAGTAGATAAGGTATTTGATTTGTAATGGGGGACTTGTTCAATGCTGGAGAGCAGACAAAGAAGTCAATTTTTGAAGGAATTTCTTGAAGAAATAGAAGAAAGAGCAGCGAAAACAGGCGTTTATCTAATCCCTTTTTTAGAAAAAATGCTGTTGTTTATGGAACGAGATATAGAGCCTGATATTTTAATTCCTCCATATATAGACACTCAAAAAAAGATTGCTGTCAATGCTTATTCATTTGATGAAAGCCAAAGTGTGCTTGATATGTACGTAGCATATTACAACTTTGATCAAAATGAGAATGATTTACTATCAATAAATATGACGACGCTCGTTGATTTAGCGAACCAGGCTAAACGTTTTATAACCAATGCTAAATCATTAGCTCAAACAATAGATCATTCCCTTCAAGCCCAAGAACTAGCTTTACTTATTTCTGAAAAATATAGTGATATAGATGAAGTGAACATTTTTGTCCTGACTAACATGTTCTATAATACTAATAAACCTATTGAACTTTCGATTCCCGGAATCGAAACTGTGAATGTTCAGGTGTGGGATCTAGATCGTATTCTTCAAATGATATTAGCTGAGCAGGGAATTCAAACAATTCATATAGATTTTGAACGAGATTTAGGACAGACTTTTGAAATGATGTATATTCCAAGTACCCAGCGTGAGGAAAATAAAACCTTTTTTTCATGCTATGTAGGATATCTACCTGCTGAATTGCTGGCAAAAGCATATAATCAATGGGGATCAAAACTCGTAGAACGGAATGTAAGATCTTTTCTGCAGGCAAAAGGTGGTACTAATAAAGGGATATTGAAAACATTAAAAGATCCAGATGAGCGGCGCATGTTTGTTAGCTATAATAATGGTATATCAAGTGTAGCTCATTCGGGAGATATTGAGAAAATACAAGAAGGTATTAATCTATACCGTATTAATGGACTGACCGGCTGGCAGATAGTTAATGGTGGGCAGACTACAGCATCCATTCACCAGGCCTATAAGAGTGGCGTTGATCTAACTGACGTGTATGTTCAGGCTAAATTGACTATTCTTCATATTGAAGCAAGTGAAGAGAAAGATCAACAGTTGCTTGAAGATGAGATGGTTTCAAATATCTCCAAATATGCAAATACACAAAATAAAATCAATAACTCTGATCTGTTGGCTAATTCAAGGTTTATGTCTGATTTAGAGAAGTTCTCTAGAGATACATGGATTCCGGCAAAAGATGGACGTAGAGCAGAGAGCAAATGGTACTTTGAGCGTGCAAGAGGTCAATACGCAGTTGATTTGAATAGACGGAAGCGCGGGAAGGAACAGAATGATTTTAAGAAGCAGTACCCAAGTAAAAAAGTGATTACTAAAGTTAATCTAGCTAAACATTTTATGTCGTGTGAAGGTTTCCCTCATGTATCAAGCAAAGGCGGGGAAGAGGCCTTTAAGCGGTTTATGGAGCACAATAAACAATATTGGAAATACGAAAAAGATCAGAATGATGATATTATTCCGTTGAGCGAAGTTACTCAGGAAGTCTATCAGCAACTTATAGCAAGGACGATTATTAATTTTCATGTAACTAATATTGTGGAATCTATGGGGCTTCAAGGCTATAGAGCCAATGTAATTTATTACACTACAGCTATGTTGATGCATATATATGGAGCCAGAGTTGGCCTTCTAGATGTATGGAATAGGCAAGCAATGTCAGATAAATGGGACGAGGTAATACGGATAATTGCAGAAAAATCATTATTTTACCTTCGCGATTCTGCAGGAGATCGAAATGTAACTCAATGGGCTAAACAAGAAGCATGCTGGGTTCAATTTAAAGAGGAATATACTAAGCAGCTTAGCAACATCATCTGAATTGCGTATAGTATAGTAAAACACTCAATTACCAAGCTGGTTAGCAGGTATTGAGTGTTTTGTTTATTTTTATGGATTATAAAGAAAATTAGTAATTAGCTTGGGAGGATTATGTATACGCAAATTAGGGGTAAGGATAGTAAGAAATAAGAAGAAAATTTGGTGATAAAATGAATGAAGATTCTTGCTTTTGGTGGGAACTGCTGGCTTGGTATTCTAATAATGGGCGACATCATTTTCCCTGGCGAAATACGAAGGATCCGTATCGAATATTATTGACAGAATTTTTGCTTCAGCAAACCCACGTACGTAAAGTTGAAGAAGTGTATGAACAGATATTGTTTAAATATCCTGACTTAAATGAATTAGCAAGAGCAAATATTGAAATAGTGGAAGAAATCATAGCTCCTATCGGATTAAGATACCGCGCTCAAAGATTAATAAATACAGCCGGCATAATTAGTACTCAGCATAACGGAAAAGTTCCAAATGATTATAAAGAGTTAATAAAGCTACCTGGTGTAGGTGACTATATTGCAAATGCTGTATTGTGCTATGCATATGACCATCCAGTTGTTCCAATTGATACTAATGTGATTCGACTCTTTACCAGATATTTCGGATATACATCGAATAATCCTAGACCTCGTATGGATAAAGAGTTAGCCTCAAAAATAAGGGCTCATTTCGAGGTGATGAAAAGCACACGAGAGGCTAACTTAGCAGTGCTTGATTTTGCGGGTGCAGTGTGTACTGCTAGAAATCCAGAACATTTACTCTGTCCACTGTCAAGACATTGCAAGTATTTCAATTCTTAAAGAGTTGAATTTTAACATTCATTTTCTCGTGAAAAGAACAATTTAACTTTACGAAAGAAAAAAAACAGTCGATTACACTTCGACTGTTTTTTTCTTTCGATAGTATTACATAAAATTAGTTTTATTTAATAACACATACAGAAATCAGAAACGGACTTTTCATTATAGGGTAGAAGAAAAAATCATGATATTAAAGAATATAAATGGAGGAAAAAGATGGTTAATATCGAATTAAGAAAAAAGAACTATACTTTTAGGCCTTTACGCAGAAATACACCTACTTTAATCCTAGGCCCAATAATTACTCATTTAGTATGTATTGCGGAAGAATTGGAGGTATTTTAGTGTCAATTTTTGAATTAAAACTTTTGCACAACAATAAAACGTATGCTTTGCCGCCTTGGATAAAATTTGCCTTTGGTCTTGGTTCATTTTTAAGTCGGGAAGGAGTGAAATATAACCGCCATACCAATATTGCAGTCTCGTTGCCTTCAGATCGATTTTTTGCAGTTTTTGCTGCTTGTGGGATTGCAGATAAAGCATTTTCTGAAAGAAAGCAAATCCGTTCAATACGAAAGCAAATCCTTGGACTTAATCCGGGCAGTCGAGTCATTCTTACACTCTCGGGGCAGACAAAAGAAGTTTCTGTTGTATCTGTAGAAAAGAACCCATATACAGATGAGATGCTTCTGTATGTCCAAGATGGAAGTGTTAAGCATGGGATACCTGAACGTTTATGGATGGAGTCTATTTTTTTATTAGATGAAGAATTTGATGAAATAAAACGAACTAGAAGAGTGAATAAGAACCTTGGTATTACCAGTCCACTAATTAATATGCTGTACACACAGACACAATTGAGCAAAACTCCTTTTTTTCCTGGACTCGAATTTTATTTCATTGGTAATAAAAGCATGACAGAAGAACTTTTAAGTATTACCTGTTTTAAGTATGGGAATGTAAATGGATCTTCTGCGGATTTTTTATATGTAGAAGGTTTAGAGAATAACAGTAGTTATACAAACGGAAAATTTATCTCTAGTCAAACCAAACGTTTAACTAATGATATTGACTCGAATATTCCTGTCATATATTCAGATATTGGTGGTTTCAGAAGACTATCAGGACACTTTGCTAATAACCCCAGCCTTATTCTACTCAGTCGCACGGATCATGGTAACCGTATTCTTGAAGCACAAGCTGAGATATCTCGAAAACTGGTTCAAAGAAAAGCTCAATTCATTACACGAGAACTTATTAAAGATTTAAAGGAAAATCATATTCCGATTCCACACAGTATTGAGATGATTGCTTGGAGGGAGAAGTAAATGTTACAGCAACTATCCTTTTTATATAGTTCCTCTAAAAGAAGCGTTCACCTTAGACATGTTCATTCCATAGAACTCTCCCAATTAGCCAAATCCCTCGATCAATTTCGGGTTGTACAAGCAACGCGGTACCATGATGATCGTTATGTACAGGATATCTTTGCAACACTTCGGAATGTATTCTATAAGCTATGTTCGAGTCTTCTTCCTTATCATGAAATCATTGATCAACCGAGCCAAGAAGAGTTACGAATGAAACTGGGGCAACTTAAATATCTATATCCGGATCTATTTACTTCAGCAGTTGTTCCAGTGGCAAAAGCGTTAAGTCAAGTTTTTAAGACACATCGAAATTATCTTACCGAAGAAATAGCTAAGATGGTGTATTATCATCGTGTTAAGGAACTTGCGATAGTCTTAAAGAAAGCTTGTACTTCTCATGAGCAACGTGCATTGTCAAATCAACTTAAGTATGTATATGACATTACATTTTTTACTGAAGCAGGTTTTCGCAATAATCTAGAGTCATATAGTCATGCATTTTTTATTGGAACACCAGCTTATTATGGAGATTGGGCGTCAAATTGCTTAAAAGCGGACACAACGTATTTTGTATCATACGATATGTTTACAAGCAAAATTGTAACCCGCTCTGTTATTCCTAATCAGCTTCCAAAAGGTCATCTGGTTAGTACTATTGGGAAAAACATCGAGTATGATGACGGATTGGAAAAGTCGTTTGCTATAGATATTGAACAACTCCAGTACTCTGCCAAGGAAGCAGTGCAGCGAGTTCTAGCTGATCAAGCCGAAAACGAATCATCAAATATGCAGTCTGTAGAAGCGAGTACCATCCATTTAGAAAATGAAAGATTTATCTTTGTCTCTAAAGACTCTAAGATCCGCACATTTCTCCCTAATATTACAAAGGATTTTGTTAAACAAATTCCCTTTCAAGACCTCGAGGAGGATTCATTTATCATTATTCGCAATGAACGTGATTCTAAATTGATTGCCGAAGTTGCGGATCAAGAAGTTTTAAAAGCAGATGCTCCACTTCTTCGAGCTATGCAAGTAGAGTGGAAACAGAGCCTAAATAAAATGGTAGGTGAAGGAGGTATTACACGGACGGCCTTACATTTATCTAGGCAAGGCATGACTACGGCGTCGCCTACTTCTCTCCGTATATGGTGTGGAGAAGAGAGCATTTGTCCACAAGAGCTTCCTCATCTTCTAAGTATACTCGGCTATGATAAGAATGAAGTTGAAAAAATCCACCTCGCAATGAGGAAAATTCATACTGCTCATATTTCAGCAGGACGTTACATCACTAATAAACTCATGAGTGAGTTAACATCCGATATTAGTCTGCAATTACTAGAGAAAGGGTGGTGTAAATTTACATCCAAACAGCTAAATGGAGCCTCATTCAATATAGAAAGAGTGGTTACTATAGATCATTCTAAGCATAGTGTTATGCCGTATAATCTTATGAAACTCTTTAGCTTTAATGATTAACTAATTGAAAGGATAAATATTATGGCTATTACATTGGAAGGATCATTAAAAAATAGAGAGAAGATAATCCAAAGCGTCAAGGACGAAATAATTGGGCCTGCTACTATAGATGAACGCTACAAAGAATTCAACGCTGTAGGAACAACTGTGTTTTCTTCATCTGAGGAGATGTATAAACCCTACTACTGGGTGGTAGGAAATGATAAGGAAGAGATTTTACAGAAGGAAACTCCTACTCAGAGATATGTCAGTGCTCAATTGTTTCCCGTATATATAAAAGACGAACCTCTCGTTCTTGATTCACAAGCTGCAGTGATTGAAGAAGCGGATCTTGCCGACAATCTAGCTGTACAAAATTTATTTACAACAGCAGAAGATATTGAATCTACGGAAAACGAAGGAGAAGCTGATCTATTTCCACAAGGCAATGATTTCAAGCCATCAGCGTTAGGGCTAACGTTCAGTATCGGGACTGATACACCCAGTTTAAATGTGCAAATCCTCGGAGGTATCTATATACCGCATACTGTAAGAGTTGAGAGTGATAGCCGTGGTTATGAGTGGTGGCTTAGAGAAGGTGTGTTAGGTGAGGTCACCCTAAATGTTGAAGAATTGTCTCGGAAAAAAGAAAATACTTTTTGGTTGGATATGAAAAACGGTGCGGGAATGCCAATTTCATATTTAAAAATACAACTTAAGGTTAGATTGAGAAGAATTAGTGATGTATTTGTTATTACAGTAAGTGTTACCAATAGATCTGAAACCGGTAGCATACGTAGAGATCAACTTATATTGTTCCAGTCAGAATTAAATATAACTTTACCAGAAGAACACATATTTACAAAATATCCGAAAACATATCAAATGAAAGAAACTATGAACGAGGACGAAACTTCCACAGAGCTTCTGTATCGTCAAGAAGGTGTTTATGCATTCGGTCATGGCTGTGCTGCAGAGTGGGATCAGGAAACAGAGTATGTTCAGCGTATCTACACAACGTTTATGCCTCAGTATGAAACGATTAGTATGACTCCAGATATTAGAACCGAGGATGGACCTCTCTTAATTAAGATGAGTGATATGGCTGGTTTATCAACAAAAAAGCACCCAAAAGAAATACTCCAACCACTAATTGATGGTTACAGGGATTGGATTGCTGGTAAGGAAGATTCCATACCTGAACTTCCTAATCAACTTCAAGCCGTGGCAAAAAAACATATGGATCATTGTAAAGACAGTTTGTTAAGAATAGAAAGGGGACATCAGCTTCTTGCAGATGATCAGATTCTGAAAGCATTTCGGCTTGCAAATCTAGCGATGCTGCTTCAGCAAGAAAATGGAAAAAACAAGCGTTCCGGTTGGATAGATAATAATGGCCTTCATTTTGATAATGCATTGAATGAAATCGTTAGAAATGAACAAAATTTAAAAAATGCATCTAACACTTGGCGAGCCTTTCAAATTGCCTTCATTCTTATGTCGATAGAAGGCATGGTGGATGAATCTCACATGGATAGGGAAGTAGTCGATTTAATTTGGTTTCCGACAGGCGGCGGCAAAACAGAAGCTTACTTAGGTGTAGCCGCATTTCAGATCATTCTTCGCCGACTTCGAAATCCTAAAGATGTTGGTGTTGATGTGATGATGCGTTATACCCTGCGTCTGTTAACTGCAGATCAGTTTCAACGTTCTTCTCGTTTAATCTGTTCTTTAGAATATATCAGAAAAACCAAGGAACCTGATCTTGGTGAACCATTTTCAATTGGGATATGGGTGGGATCGAAAACAACGCCTAACAAAAATACAGAAGCAAACGCTCAGCTATTACTGCTTCAGAAAAATGATCAGCATGCACAAGGATTCATTGTTAATAACTGTCCGTGGTGTGGTGCTGCTCTCGGTCATTATACAGTAAAAGGAGGGGGACAACAGTATTTTGGATATCGCATGGTCGATGGGCGTCTCGTTGTTCATTGCCCGGATAAAAGCTGCCTTTTTCATGATGAGCTTCCGATTTATATCGTTGATGAAACTATTTATGAAAAGCGACCGACATTTATAATAGGTACAGTAGATAAATTTGTTCAACTAGTATGGGAACCAAGAGCAAGAAATTTATTTGGCATAAATTTTGATGGAGAGCGCTTTGTTTCGCCGCCCTCGCTTATCATTCAGGATGAATTGCATCTTATATCTGGTCCTCTCGGTACATTGGCTGGTCTTTTTGAAGTACTTGTTGAAGAACTCTGCTTAAAAATAGTAAACGGACAGTCTATTAAACCTAAAATTATTGCGGCAACGGCAACGATTAAGCAGTACGAAGATCAGGCGCTTGCTTTATTTGGCCGTAAAACTGCACGGCTTTTTCCAAGCCCTGGTCTTGAGTATGATGATTCATTCTTTTCAAAGCCGGCTAGAGATCAAAAAACAGGAAAACTCATGCCTGGACGTAAATATGTTGGCGTTTACACTACGACAGTCCGGATAATGATGGCGCAAGTTATGACGTTTTCTGCAATTTCCCAAGCTGTACTAGAAATCGAACCTGATGAGAGAGATCCGTATTGGACACTGCTTGCTTTTTATAACACATTAAGGGAGTTAGGTGGAGGATTAACACTTGCTCAAACGGATATACCTCAATATTCTCGTGCATTAAAAAATCGAAGAAATGAAGCAGACAAGACGCGCTATACAAGTCATTGGATTGAGTTAACATCACGTAAGCAGAGCCACGAAATATCCAAGACGATTGATGAGTTAAAGACTCCTTATAATCCTGTGGACAACAAGAAGGCACAGGCCATCGACTTATGCTTAGCATCCAATATAATTGAAGTCGGCGTTGATATCGATCGTTTGTCAGTAATGGCCATTGTTGGTCAGCCCAAAATGACCGCTCAGTATATTCAAGTAAGCGGCCGTGTAGGCCGCCGCTGGACAGAGCGTCCAGGAGTCGTGTTTACACTATATTCTAATACAAAATCACGCGATAAATCCCATTTTGAACATTTTCGGGAGTACCATCAACGATTGTATGCTCAAGTTGAGCCGACCAGCGTTACTCCATTCTCTGATTCATGCATGGATCGGGGATTGCCTGCGATTGTGGTTGGATATTTGAGGCAAGCCCTCAACCGACAAATTTCTCGAGTGCCCGATTGGAAAGAGATTGAGCCAATTTTAGGAACTAATATTATTCCTTTCTATAACCGATTACATGAACGCGCAATGCTGGTTGATCCTGAGCAGGCCGAGGAAATGAAAAAACGATTTATGGCAGTCTTAAAAGATATAGAACACGGTGGGTGGACTTCATGGAAGGTAGATGCACAGGTGAGTGGATTTATGTATCCCGCTGGCACTCATATCCCACTTGCAATTCGACAAGGAGCCAAACAGATGATTAATTCCATGCGAAATGTAGATGCAGAATGTCGAGGATACATTACAGCCGTTTATCAGCAGACTGAAAGTCAAACTAAAAGTAGCTGGGAGGATTTATTTGAATGAAAGATCTACCACTGCGAAGAAGCCAGCTCGTAACAACATTTGGACCAGGGGCATTGGTTGTAAGCCCAGAGGGGGAAACGGCAATTATTGGCTCTCTCGATAAATGGTTTTACAATCAAGAAATGAAGAAGGTTGCGTCCTTTGATGAGTATGAGGTACAAGAGCCTAGGCTAAAGTCACTGTTGAATGTGAAAAAATTACTTTTACCTCCAGATTTCCGCCCAGGGTATAAATACAAAAAACAAGGAAGTTCGTTTGTACAAACGAACACTGATCTCTACATTCCACTTCTTCGGTTTCCCACATGGCATTTTTGCCCAAAGTGCAAAACCTTGCACCAGGCTCCAATGTCTAGTAGAACCAATTGGTTGGAATGCCGTGAATGTAATGATCGAAAAAAGATGATACAAGTTCCATTTGTTATTGTCTGCAGTCAGGGCCACATCTCAGAATTCCCTTGGCGTGAATGGGTACATTCCGATGAAAATGCCGTGTGTGGTGGTTCTTTAAAGTTGTTGTCCACCGGGGGAACTACTCTGGACTCTCTTAAAGTGAAGTGCAGTGGATGTGGGGAAGAACGCTCTTTGAGAGGAATCATGACTCGTGCTGAAACGGGAGATGATAATGGGATAAGTATGCTTGGACGCATGTTAAATAAAGATAAAGAAAAACTGTATCAATGTCCAGGGAATACTCCATGGTTTGGATCGGATAAGGATCGTGAGCCGTGTTCTTGTTACCCAATTGCTGTATTAAAGAATGCATCTAACGTTTATTTCCCTCGAACATTAAGTGCAATCCACCTTCCCGGTGAGAATTTGCAAGTTGAGGAGTTGCTAGAACTTTTTGAGGCTTACGGAGTAACTGTATCTTGGCTGGAAAGCTACGATAGCATTGAGAGTAAGGTTAATTTTGTTAGAAGAATATGTCCGCCGCATATTCAAGAATACAGTCTTTCCGATATAGAAACTGCTATTGCTTATGTTGAGAGTTCTGAAGAATTAGTCGATAGTGAAGGAGTTCGTGAACGTTGGGTGGAACGCGAACTGCGAAAGAAGGAATTTGAAATGCTTATAAAAGAAGTAAACACCCCAACTTTAAAGATTGCACCTGAGTGGGATCAGCATTCGTATGACGCTAGTAGACCAATAACACTTTTTAGTAATATTAACCGGGTGACAAAACTAAAAGAAACCATAGTGCTAACGGGATTTGGAAGGTTAGATACGGGAGAGCAGGAACTTGGATTGCAGACTGTAAAAAAAGGAAGGGAGCATCTTTTTAAGAATCCCAATCTTTCCGCAAACGACTGGCTTCCTGCATTTAAAGTGTATGGTGAGGGTATATTCTTTACTATTAATACAGAACAACTTCTAGCTTGGGAGAAACTACCTGGGGTTCAGAAATATTTTAACAAATTACTTCGTCGGTTTCTTCAAATAAACTCTAAGGTGTCTGAGGATATGATGTCACCAAGCTATGTTCTCTTGCATACATTGGCTCACGTGATAATTGATCAATTGGCTTTAACCTGTGGGTATAACTCGACATCGATCCGAGAACGGTTATATTTAGATAAAGACCAAGCAGGTATTCTTATTTACACTTCCTCTGGGGACAGTGAGGGAACCTTTGGAGGTTTAGTTCGGATGGGAAAACAAGACTCCTTTTTTCCTCTAGTGCAAGAAGCTATTGAAAGGGCTGGATGGTGCAGCTCCGACCCTATATGTACTGAAATAGGAATGGCTGACGGTCAGGGATTACATTTATTAAACGGTGCTGCTTGTCATAGTTGCTGTTATTTACCTGAAACTTCCTGTGAGTTAGGGAATTTATTCTTAGATAGAGTGCTTTTGGTCCACAAAGACATTGGATTCTTTAGATCATGGTAAATGTTGATTTCAGAAAATAAATACCTATAAAGATAGCTTCTGTATCTTATACCGTCTGATTACAGTTGATCGGTAAAACTGGATAATGAGCAGGTGGATTTGGCGAAGCGGGTGTTGGGGATTCACGGATCGGATAGATAGACATCCAAGCAATGGATGCGTTTAATTACTGACTTACATCGATAAACGAAAATAACCCACTCTTAAGGTTTACCGCCTAAGTGGGTTACTTACTCTAACTTGATTGATCTTGGAGGAGAAATCCCCACTCAAGATGTTTGTACTAGGGAGCAGCGGGCGGCTGCTCCTTATTTCTATTCTTATAGTCATGTGAAATAGTCGATTAAGCTTTGATATCTCTAATTTTTGTATTTGTATAAATATGAGCAAATAAAGGAGGCACTCAAGTGGAATATGCTGAACTAGTTCAAAGAGTAGGGTGGGGCGAGGAGTTCCAGTTTTATTATAAAAATGAACAATATTGGATTAGTACAAATGAGGAAGGATACTATCTAACAAGAGGGAAGGATAGTTATACGTTGAGGGGTTATTTAATGAAGGTCGAATTGATGGGAAGACTATCTTAGAGGTTTGGGATTTAATAGAAATCTAAGTTTATTAGAAGTTGCGAACGATGTTCAATTGCATGTTTATACTGACAGAGAGTGGGATGATGGACTCGGAGGGAAATGTGACTTATAAGTTTAATGGTTGCTATAAAACAATATTTGAACACCGTATTGAATATGAGAAAGAAATGCCAATCAAAAATTTAACCCGTGCATAAATGCCTTATTTCTTGCATGATGTGACAGTTGAGGAAGCTGATTAGAAGTATGGTGTAAGGATATTGAAATTAATAGGTAGGTATTATAGAGAAGGCTCTTTCCATCTGGTTTTATAAGTAGGAATGAGCTTTTTGTATGTCAAAAAAAGAATTATGCATTTGAAATTTATGATGGTAAAAAATCAACCAAAATACGCTATGATGATTAAGGAAGACTGCCTTGAAAGAGACCTGGAAGAAGTGGAATGTTATGAAATGATCTGGCATCAAAAATATGATGTTGAATCCTAACTTGCCGCATACGAGATAGTTGTATGATTACTTTAATGGGGGGATTTATATGAAAAAAATGTGGTTGGTACGAGCTGGTGAAGGGGCATATCTGATTCATGAGTTTATAGAAAAACAAGCAGTAGCGATTGGATGGTCGAAGCTAGAGAATATAGAATCTATTCATACATTACAAGAAGTCAAGAAGCTACTTAAAACAAACTACCCCGAATATAAAGATGGCAAAATCAATATCACTGCAGGTCAAATATTACGATTTGTCAACGAGTTCAATAAGGAAGACGAAGTTGTCACCTACAATCCGGAAGAACGTCTTTATCATCTAGGAAGCGTTATATCGAAATATGAATATAAACCTGGGTTTATCACTGACAAACCTCATGTCCGTAACGTTATATGGAAAGGAACTGTATCCAGGGATGTGTTATCGGCTGGGGCAAGAAATACACTTGGTTCTATTATGACGATTATTGCTATTCCAGAAGAAGTACGTAAAGAATTACATGAGCAGATGAATAGTGGTAGTAGAGACAATAAGCGAGGAAAAATCACTTATGAAGAGGCTGAGCCAGAGTTCGAGGAAGAAGCGGACGAACTTGAAATGATCAAGGAAGATGTTATCGAGAAGTCCAATGAATTTATTAAGGATAAAATCGCAAATTTAGATTGGGAACAGATGCAGGAACTTGTTGCCGGGATTCTTAGAGGGATGGGTTATAAAACCCGCATATCTCCAAAAGGTCCTGATCGGGGGAGGGATATTTTAGCGTCTCCAGATGGATTGGGTCTAGAGGAGCCAAGGATTATTGTGGAAGTTAAGCATCGTTCAGGAAACATGGGTGCTAATGAAATTCGGAGTTTTACAGGGGGACTACGTTCTGGAGATCGCGGCATTTATGTTTCTACAGGTGGTTTTTCTAAAGAGGCAAGGTATGAGGCTGAAAGATCCATCAATCCAGTATCTTTAATTGAACTTGATCTACTGGTAGAGCTGGTAGTTCAGTATTATGATCAGTTTGATGCAGAGACTAGAACTCTTATTCCGTTAAGAAAGATTTATTGGCCTGTGTAGTACTACACATTTTGATTAGAGAATTCCCCATATAAAGGATGAGACAACGTGCCAGTTTACAATAAGCTAGTTCGAGATTTTATTCCTCAAGTTATTAATTCGGACGGGAAACAATGTCGCACACGTATTTTAGATGAAGAAGAGTATAAGAAAGAACTGAATATAAAGCTAAAGGAAGAATCAGAGGAGTACCATACTGCTCAGACTTCAGAAGAAGCATTAGAAGAGCTTGCAGATATGTTAGAGGTTATACGATCTTTGGCTGCCGTTCATGGTGCGACATGGGAAGAACTTGAAGCTTTGAGGAATAAGAAGGCGGAGAAACGCGGTGGATTCAAGGATCGGGTGTATTTAATCGATGTCGACGACAACGCTTAATGTCAAACTGATCACATAGCATTTAGCAGATGATTTATGAACAGGTAGATTTAGCGAAGCGGGTACTAGGGATTTATAGGGTGTAATCCTGAACTGAATAATGACCTGACAGGACTGGTTGTTTATTTTTGTTTAAAAAAGAATTGAGTTATAGTAATGAATATAATCTCGAACAGTCTGTTCAACGATGGCTGCGAGAAGTTAATAGGGATTTTTGAAAGGTTAAGGTGCTACTAAGATTATGACTACACTATCTGCACAAGAAATGCCGCTGCATAAAGTTTTCTCAGATGATTATTTATTTACTATACCTGCTGTTCAGCGGCCATACTCATGGACTACTGATCAGGCGGGCGAGCTTTTGGACGATTTATTGCAATTCATTGAAGAGAATGAGATTACAGCTACTAACGTGACTCAGAAGCAAGAACCCTATTTTTTAGGTAGTATTGTTTTAGTAAAGCGTGAGAAACCTGACTCAGAGGTATTAGATGGTCAACAAAGACTTACCACATTGACTATTTTACTTGCAGTTTTGCGAGATGCATTAGGTGGAGAGTATGCTTCAAATATCGAAGCTATGATCCTCCAAAAGGGAAATAGAATGTTAAATAAGTCAGATATGTACCGGTTACAGCTTCGGAATATCGATAATGATTTTTTCAAAAATAATATTCAAATACTCGGATCCACCTCCAAACTTACTCCTGAAACACCGGTAAAGACGGATAGTCAGAGAGCCATAAAGGATAACGCGTTATTCTTTATTGAGAAGTTGAATGAATTAAAAGAAGAAACCATTCAGAGCTTACCTAGCGTCATAGCAACCTTATGTTATCTTGTTATCGTCTCTACCCCGAATTTTGACTCTGCTTTCCGCATTTTCACCGTGCTCAATGATCGTGGGCTTGACCTTATGATGAGTGATATCTTTAAGGCAAAAGTTATTGGTGATATAAAAGATAACCAGAGAGATTATCACACCCAGCGATGGGAGGATGTTGAGATTTCCCTGGGGAGAGATCATTTCAACAAGCTGTTTGATCATATTCGAATGATTGTTCAAAAACGTAAAGGTAGTGCCAATTATAAGGAAGAATACCACGAAATTTTTAAGAAAATCAGCGGTTGTGAGTTTATTGATGAATATCTAATTCCTTATGGGGATATATTTCAAAAAATTATCAATTATAGGGCTTATTATAATGATCCTGAAATTGTGAAAATATTGAGTTTGCTCAATCGGATTGATAATAACGACTGGATTCCACCTGCTATGTATTTTATGAAAAACTATAAGTACGACAACACGAAGCTATTAAAGTTTTTATCGCGCTTAGAGGTATTGGCTGGAGTAGGCATGATCTTAAGGAAGAATTTCAATTGGAGGATGTCGAAATATTCTCTAATCTTAAGGGAAATGGAACAAGGAAAGGATTTGTTTTCTAAAGAGTCTTCTATTGAGGTCGTGGATGAAGATAAAAAAGAAGTCTTAGAAAAGCTAAAAGGTGATGTCTATACGGATTTGAAGGATACAGCTAGAAGGTATGTTTTGCTTCGTTTAGACTCACTTTTGACCAACGGACAACCTTATTATGACCACTCTGTAATTACCGTAGAGCATGTATTGCCGCAGAACCCCAAGCCTGATAGTGAATGGTTAAAGCATTTTGCTCATCCGGAGGAGTATGTTCATAAGCTTGGGAATCTGGTACTGCTTACTCGGGCGAAGAATTCGCAGGCGAGAAACTATGATTTCCAGAAGAAGAAAACTTCTTATTTTCAAACAAGTAATGGAGTCAGCTCATTTGCTCTAACTACTCAGGTTATACAAGAGACGGAATGGACTCCGGATGTTTTACTTTCGAGGCAGAATAAGCTAATTAAATTGCTAGAGAAAGAATGGGAATTGTAATTTATCCGATAGACATCCAAGCAATGGATGCGTTTAATTGCTGACTTACATCGATAAACGAAAATAACCCACTCTTAAGGTTTACCGCCTAAGTGGGTTACTTTCTCTAACTTGATGATTTTGGAGGAGAAATCCCCACTCAAGATGTTTGTACTAGGGAGCAGCGGGCGGCTGCTCCTTATTTCTATTCTTATCTTAACATACCCCTTTTTAGTCCTCAACGACAACAATAGTCATGTAACACACCGAATCATAACCCTCATACGGATCAAGATGGAAGAATTAAAGATGGATTTAAACAACATGCTGAAATAGTTATTATTGATGGTAGAGAGGCAGGACTTACAAAAGAACAAGCACAGCATATTATTGACCGTGCTAAGGGGACATATTCTGATAAGCGACTTCCAGGGATAGTAGAAATATGGACAAACGATGGGAAGGTAACTAATTAGGAGGGATATCTAACACTTTCAATACCTGATCCTAAGAAAGAAGTATGGAGATGTATTAACTGCGAAAGAATTTACGTTTTTAACGAGGATAATACAGTTAGTAAAGTCTATATAGTAGAAGAACAATAAAGGAATTTGTAACCTGGACAAAAGATTGTACAATACAATCAACAAAGCAAACATTAACAACCTAAACAACTTGATTAGTATGAAAAGCTCCTCCCACTTTTGAATTATGGTAGGGTATGGAGCTTTTTGTATGTGACGGATTGTCAATCTAAGTGCGACATCTCTTCCATGAAGGTTTCTATATATCGAAAACTCTGATTTCTTCATTAATCCGGTTTGTCGAATTCCATTCGGATAAACGAAAAGCGCTTGGACCCTAATAAGTCCAAGCGCTTGTTTAATTAGCTATAGATATTTCAGCATTTTGCAAAATGCTATTTGTTTGCATTTACGAATTCAGCGGATTTAATACCTGCTTGACGACCGAAGATAATGATGTCTGCAACAGAGTTGCCGCCAATCCGGTTTTGTCCGTGAAGGCCGCCTGTAACTTCACCCGCTGCAAAAAGGCCAGTAATTGGCTCGCCGTTTTTATCTAGAACTTCAGTGTTTGTGTTGATTTTTACGCCGCCCATCGTGTAGTGAATCCCTGGCGCGATTTTGATGGCATAGTATGGTGCTGTGGACAGATCGTTATCAATACCTGTAGTTCTACCAAACTCGGCATCGTCTTTGTTTTTCACATGATCGTTCCATGTATCCAGTGTAGCTTTTAGATTATCTGCTGGAACATCCAATTTCTCAGCTAAAGCTTCGATGGTATCTGCTGAAATGACAAAGCCCATTTTCTCATATTGTTCAACCGCTTTTACACGGCTCTTAACACCAGAATCAAAGATGAGTGTAGCTGATTTTTCAGGAAGTGCATTGATTGCAGCTGTCACTTTATCGCGTGTATCCAGCTCGTTCGTAAATCGTTTGCCTTCTTTGGAAATGAGGATCGCTCCTTCTCCGCGAACGGCTTCCCCGATCAGATAGGATTTTTCCTGTTGTACCGTTGGGTGAACCTGAATTTGATCCATATCAACCGTCGTACCGCCAAGCGCTTCAATCATCTTGATACCGTCACCCGTGCTGCCTTCTTGGTTGGTTGTTACAGAGCCTTCCAGATCAGGTCTGACATCAGTGATCATATCCATATTTGAGCCGTATCCGCCGGTTGTTACGACAACGGCATCAGCGGTAATGTTTTTCTCGTCTGTCTCGTTGAAGACAACTTTAACTCCGTTTACTTTTCCGTCCTTTTGCGTAATTTCTGTTACTTTAGCATTGACGAAAAGAGGAATCTCTTGTTCTTGTACATTTTTGAGAAGTCCATTTACAAGGTATTGTCCAACCGCGGATCCATCCTCAGGACGATGAGTGCGCTTCTCGCTCATTCCTCCGGTGATCGTAAGATTGTTCAATCGAATGCCGATGGAATCAAGCCACTCAATCGCATCAGCGGAATTGTCAACGAAGAAACGCAGCATTTCCTTATCGTTAGTGTTTTTACCGCCTGCTAAAGTCTCTTCATAGAATGAATCATTGCTGTCATTTATGCCTTGTTCTTTTTGGAATTTCGTTTCAGAAGCATTCATCCCTGATGAAGATTTTAATGTATTACCGCCCGCGACCGGCATTTTCTCGAAAATAACCGGATTCATGCCATTAGCCTTGGCTTCAAGAGCAGCTGTCATTCCAGCGCCGCCGGCGCCGACAATAATGACATCATATTGATCCTTCAATTGATCGATCGGAGTGTAGCTTGCTTTGGATGCACCCGTTGTCGAATCCGTTTCCTCTTGCTTGTTGGCCGTGTTCTCCGCTACATTGCTGGTACCGGTGCCGTTACTGCTGTTGTCCTCACTGCTGTTCCCAGTGCCGCATCCTGCGATGATAAGCATTACTGAGAGAAAGAGGACTAGGACTGATGATAATTTCTTTCTCATGGTAACCCCCACAATATCTTTTTAGTGTCTTGAACGAACGAAAAAACCGAAAAAAAAAGGAAGTAACATGGTTTCGGTACTCGCTCATCCTTTTGGACATCAGAAAGTATAGCATTAATCATTTCATTTGTGAATACTTTCACAATATCTTAAAATATCACCTAAGGCTCCCTTATAACTTACAGTAGTTGTACCAAGATTTCCTTTCCAAAGTTCATTCGATTATTCATGTCTCTTCTAAGACTGAAACGAATCCGAATACTTCTGCCCTTGCACAAGAAATAAAAAGCCAAACTGGAGCCCACTCCAGTCCGGCGGTAAAATTCCATCAATTCCTTGGCTTTACCGACATTGCCTTTATGGATGACCATCAGGATATTGAAATCCACCTGATGGTTACGCAGATGCTCAATGCCAGCCATTACGCGATTATAACTGCCAATACCGACGGAATTCACCCTGCGGGAATCATGGATCTCCTTCGGACCATCCAAACTGACGCCGATTAGAAAATTATATGTTTTAAAAAATGAAGCCCAGCGGTCGTCGATCAGTGTTCCGTTTGTCTGCAAGGAGTTGCTGATGATCGTATTCGGAGGAGCATACAAGGCTTGAAAATGAATGACCTCTTCAAAAAACTCTTATCCGGCCAGCAAAGGTTCTCCGCCTTGCCAGGCAAAGATTGCGCTGCCCTGGCTGTGCTGCATGTAATCTTTGATGAATTTATCCAATACGGCGGACTCGATCCGATTGATCTTAGGTCCCGGCTTTCCCCCGCAGGTACTGTAATAGCAATAGTCGCAAGCCAGATTGCAGTCTTCCGATACGGTCTTCCACATAACTCCGATTCCGGAATTACGGTTTGTCATACAGCTGCTCGACAAAATAATCCCTCGTCTCCATTTATTTCAAGCGATATCACCCTGTTCAGATTACGTTAAAATCATAAAACAATTCATCACATAAAAAAAACTGCCGCGGTTCATTCCGCGGCAGTTTTGCTTTTTGAATCCATTCTGCTTCCTTACCCCTTCACGGATCCGATCATCATCCCTTTGACGAAGAACCGCTGCAGGAAAGGGTACAGCGCCAGAACAGGGACGCTCGCGACCATGATCAGCGCATATTTGATCAGCTCCGCATAGCGCTGGGCCTCCACGATGGACTCCGGGTCGACGATGGCATCGGCACCGTTTGCGGACATCTGGCTGGAGATGAGGATGCTCCGGAGAATGAGCTGGAGCGGGTACAAATCTGAGCTCTGCAGATAGATCAGCGCACTGAAGAAGGAGTTCCACTGTGAAACCGCCGTAAATAAAGCCATGACGGCAATGATCGGAGCCGACAGCGGCACCGCCATTTTAAAGAAAAAGCGGAACATGGAGCAGCCGTCCACCTTGGCAGATTCCAGCATCTCCTCCGGCAGCGAGCTCTGAAAAAACGTCCGCACCACGATGACGTTATAAGCCGAAGCGGCGGTCGGCACAAACAGCGCCCAGATCGTATCGATCATGCCCAGATTTTTGACGATCATGTATGTAGGAATCATTCCCCCACTGAAGAACATGGTGAAGACGAGGAGCATCATGATGAAATTCCGGCCTACGAGTTCCTTGCGGGATAAGGCATAGCCGCCGGGAATCATAATCGCAAGGCTTAACGCCACATTTAGTATCGTATAGAGAATGGTATTGGCGTATCCTCTCCAGACATCGTTATTTTGCAGGATGATGCGGTATCCCTCCAGCGTAAACCCCTTGGGGAAAAAGGTGACACTCCCCGAATTGACCGCTGTCGGTTCGCTGAAGGAAGAGATAACGATGAAATACAAGGGATATAACACGATCAACAGTATGACGGACAACAGCGTATAGTTGCATAAATCAAAGACTTTATCCGCCCGGGAACGAGCGATTCTCGATGTGTGGTCCATGGTATCCGTTTTAGCCACAGGCGTCCCTCCTAGAACAAGGTTTGCTGCTTCATTTTTTTAGCCAGCTGGTTGGTTGCGAGCAGCAAAATCAGGTTGATGATGTTATCGAATAGTCCAATGGCTGCGGAATAGCTGTATTGCGCTCCAACGAGACCCGTTTTGTAAACGTACGTCTGAATGACCTCGGAGGAATCGATATTCAGGGAGTTCTGCATGAGCAGCACCTTCGAGAAGCCCAGGGAGGCGAAATGCCCCATTCTCAAGATGAGAAGAATCATAATCACGGGCATGATCGTTGGCACGTCAATGTGCCGGACCCTTTGCAGTTTATTCGCTCCGTCCATAATTGCGGCCTCATGAAGCTGCGGATCGACAGCCGTCAAGGCCGCCAGATAGATGATCGCGCTCCAGCCTGTGGTCTGCCATATCTCGGAGATGACATAGATCGGCTTGAACCAGTCCGCTTCTCCGAAAAAATTGATCCGATCGCCGCCGAAGAACGCGATCATATTGTTGATCATCCCGGTCCGGGGGTTCAGGAAAATGAACATCATACCAACGAGCACAACGGTTGAGATAAAATGCGGGGCATAGGTAATGGTCTGCGCCCATTTCTTGAACCGTAGCCGGGTGACCTGATTCAGCATCAGAGCAAAGATGATGGCAATCGGAAATGCAAAGACCAGTTCATACAGATTAATAAGCAGGGTATTCTTCAGTGTGTTCCAGAATTGATAAGACTGAAAGAAACGTTCAAAATGCTCAAAGCCTACCCACGGACTGCCCCATATGCCGTCAACGGCCCGGAAATCCTTAAATGCAATCTGGAGCCCGTACATCGGGGCATATTGAAATATAATGAAATACAGTATGAGCGGCAGCAGCAAAACATAGAGCTGCCAGCTGCGAAGCATCCGCCTCCACAGCGTCGCCGTCTTCGGTTTGGCTTCCCGTTTGATCTGTGCGAGCGGCGCTCTTTCGATTTTGGTGTTCATGTTTATCGACCGTCCTTTATGTGGCGCAAGTCAGAGAACGACTTGCTTGACTGAATGCTTGGGAGCCGGCGGTTATTATTTGGCCAAATTCGCTTTGTTCGTGTCGTAGCCGTCCTGATACACCTGAATGTAATCCTTCAGACCCATCTTGTTCAGCGTGTTCAGGTAGTTATCCCATTCTTCGTCGATGCCGCCTTTAGCGATCCACTGGGCTTCCATTTTGCTTGTGTAGGTTTTAATATCCGTCTGATAGCGCTCGATGCTCTTATACTGGGCGTCGGTGAACATGATGTTCGGAAACACCCATGGCTTCATATAGGGAATCAGCGCCTCGTACCACTCGTCGAAGTCGGGGTCCAGCTCGCCGGGTTCTGCTTTCGGAAGACGCTGCTTTTCCCGCATTTCCTGGGAGAAGCCGTAGACAAAGTTATTATAAGGCGTCTCTTTGACCTTCCATTCACCGGCGGTATAATTGTCCGGGTTCGGGATAATGTCATAGGTTCCGTCATCCAGCTTCTTCAAGCGGTTCGGACCTTCACGGAGCTGCATCGACATTTCGGGATCATACGCCCGGTCCACCCACCGCATGGTCGCCTCAGGATATTTATTGACCTTTGTGATGACGAACATGCCCGGCGTCATCTGCAAATTGTTGCGAGGAGTGATCTGATGTCCATCCGGTCCCTTAAGCGGGATCATCGGTGAACCGTAGTCCCACCGGTATTCTGCGTTCGTAATCTGGTCCGCACTCCATGCGAAGAAGGCGCCGACCGACGCTTTTTGGCCGGAGGAAATTTTGGCGAACATCTGGGTTGAATTCTGCGTCATCGTATCGGGGTCGATCAAGCCACTCTTGTACAGCGAATGCATGTACTTGACCGCGTTCTTGTATTCTTCTGTCGACCGGACGAATACAACCTTGTCATCCTGCACGATGAACGTTTCATCCAGCGTGTTGAAGGAACCGAACAGGTTGCCGAGCCCGTACTGCCCGTCGCCGAAAACACCGGTCATCGGGATTTCGTTATTCGGATTGCCGTCTCCGTCCATATCCTGCTCCTTGAAGGCCTCCAGTGCCTTCTTGAGCTCATCGGTCGTTTTTGGCATATCCATGCCGATTTTCTTCAGCCATTCCTTGTTGATCCACAGCGTGTTTCCGTCGGCATGCTTATACTCCGACATGTTGGCCATTGGAAGAGAGTAAATATGTCCATCAGGGGCCGTAATCGCCTGTCTGACTTCCGGATACTTGTTCAGGAAGTTCGTAAGGTTCGGAGCATATTTCTCAATCAGATCCTCCAGCGGAATAAACATTCCGTCCGCACCTCCCGTGACGACCTGCGAACTGCTGAGCTCCAGCAGGACATCGGGAAGGTCCCCGCTCGCGATAATCAGATTGCGCTTGGTTGTCCAGTCTGTCCCGGGCGAAAGGCTCCACTGAATCTCGACGTTGGTTCCTTCATTGATAGCCTTGATGGTCTCCAGCTCGTTCCAGTTGGTTCCTGTCCGTTCATCGTAAGTGCCGGCGATGGCCAGCTTGATTGGCTTCTCCACAATCGGCAGACCCGTCTCATTAAATCCCGCCAAACTTGACTCTCTTTTCGAATCGCCTCCGCCACAGCCTGCCAGCAGCAGGGCAGCGCTCATTAAAGCGGCAGCCGCAGTTGTACTTGTACGTTTCATACGATTTCTCACAATCCGATCCTCCTTAGGGAATGGTTTAGGACTAACTCGGAAAAGCGCTTACATACATGTTAGCAACGTCCCCCATTTTGCGTCCATGCACGTTCTTTTCCCTGTACATGTACTTTGTTTCAGTAAAATCTTTGCCCGTTGACAATTTTCCCTCAGCTGAAACAAAGTGCATCCCGGATGAAGGAATACTGCATGTTCAGAGCCTGTTCCCCTTCGTATAATGGGAACCAACCTCATCCCTAGCAGGGTTGAAAGACATCGTTCAGAAAGAAGGGAAGAAATGGAGAGACATTCGAAGAGAGAGATCATCAAGACACAGGTGCTGGTGCTTGGCGGCGGCGCGGGAGGTGTCGGAGCAGCCATTGCGGCTGCACGGGAAGGAGCCGAGACGATCATCGTGGACCGGCAAGGCTTTTTGGGCGGGAATATGACTATCGGTCTGCCTTTGCTGGCCTTTCTGGATGCCCAGGGACGGCAGGTTACCCGGGGGCTGCCGCAGGAAATTGTCGATCGCCTAATTGAGCTGGACGGATCCTTCGGACACCGGGAGTGCCCTCTGCACAATTCGACAACGGTCATTGACCCGAGCTTAATGAAGATCGTGATTTTCGAGAAGATCAAGAAGTACGGCGTCCAGCCGCTGCTCCACTGCGAGATTATCGGGACCCACGTGGAAGACGGGGAGTTGAAATCCGTTCTGTTAAAAGGAAAGGGACGGGAGATCGAAGTTTTCGCCGATGTATTCATCGATGCAACAGGAGACGGAGACGTTGCCTATATGGCGGGTGCTGATTATGAAAAAGGGCAGTATGCCAATGGAGAGACCCAGCCGCCTACCCTGATGTTTACCGTTGGCGGTTTTGATCTTGAGAGATTCATGGATTTCCTGGGAGAGCACCCGGAGGAGCTGAAGCACGGCTCGTCCATGAAGATCCGTCCCGGTTACACGGCGGAATTCTTGCGGGCCAGTGAGAACCATGTGTTTGTCGGTCTTAAGAACACGGTTTCCAAGCTGAGAGAAGAGGGGAAGTGCCCGATCAGCCGCGACACGATCATTTATATCAATCTGCCTAGAGAGGGCCATATTGCTTTAAACTGCATTCGCATTCTGAACTTCGACGGGACCAAGGTCGAGGAGCTGAGCCGGGGAGAAGTCGAGTCCCATCTTCAGGTTTTGCCGCTGATGAATATGCTTAAGGAACATGTTCCGGGCTTTGAAAATATCTTCTTATCTTCTATTGCGCCATTCCTGGGCATCCGTGAAACACGCCGCATCCTGGGCAAGCAGATGATCCGCGAGGAGGCTGCGGTGGGCGGAGTCATTCCGGACGATACCATTGCACTTGGTTCCTACATTATCGACATTCACAGCGGGTCGGGCGACTCCACGGTGATCCGTTCCCTGGCAGGGCCTTACGGCATCACATACGGGGCAACGATTTCCAAGGACGTCAAGCGGTTGATGCTCAGCGGACGCTGTATCAGCGTCGATCCTGTCGTATTCGGTTCTTCTCGTGTTATGCCTACATGTATGGCGGTCGGAGAGGGTGTGGGCATCGGCGCGGCATTGGCCGTTCAGCAGCAGCTCGCTCCGGAAGATGTCGACGTTCAGATCATCCGGCAAAAGCTGTGGAAATACGGTGCCATTCTCTCCTTGGAAGACGTAGCTGCGGCGAGTGCAACGTAGGCTGATGTGCATGTTAGTTAAGGAAGCCGGGGGGAGCTGATGTCATTTTCCTCGGCTCACATCCATACAGGAGGCGATTATATTGCTGGAAGGACAACTCACTTTTTTTGGAGGCACGGGTAAATCCGGAGGCGTTCAAGTGCTCTTCGGAAAAGGAAATCAGGCGTTATTATTCGATTTCGGTGTGGAGCACAGCAGCCTGCTTTTTCCGACTCAGGTTACGCTTTACGAGCCGGTGAACGCAACGCCGGGGCGCGAGCTGCGGCAATTTTTGCTCGGAGGCATGACCGCCCCGCTGATGGAACTGTACGATCCGGACCGAATCACAGAGCTCGATGCCGCGGCGGTTCGGCGGGCTTGGGGCGGCCGCGATTTCCCTCACTATGATCAAATCCATCTTTACATAGGACATATGCATACGGATCATATGGCGCTGCTTCCGTTTGCGCATCCGGATCTGCCGGTATACATGAGCCGCGATTCGCACGCCCTGTTCAAGGGCATGGTTGCAGGAGGGCATAGCCTGGATACGAAGGCTCAGATTACTGCGCTGGATGATCTCAGTATTATTGATTTCGGTGAGTTTACAGTACAAATCATTGAGATGGATCATAATGCAACGGGAGCCTCAGGCATCATTATCGATGACGGCACCCACACGATCGCTTATACCGGGGATTGGCGACGTCAGGGCAAGCGGCCGGAGCGGATTGACCGCTTTATCGAGCTGTGCCGGGACAAGCAGATCGATGTATTGATAACAGAAGGCACGCGCCTGACTGCAGATCCATCGTCCGTGCCTCATCAAATGACGGAGGAAACACTGCTTGCGAGCTTCTCCGATATCGTGTGCGAAGCGGAAGGGCTGGTGTATCTGCAGATGTCACCGAGAGATCTGGAACGAATGGCCGATATGATCTCGATTGCGGCAGGAAAAGGCAGAAGCATTGTCATGGAGGCCTCCCTTGCGGCTATATGGTATACAGCAGTTAGCGAAGGGGTTACCCGTCTGGAAGGCCACCCTGCTCTGGATATTCCAATACAGGTTATAGATGCCTCGGTACCGGCGCATTTGAACTTGCCCTATGAGATGATTTCTTTAGAGGAAGTGGCCGGGAATAAGGAGAAATATTTATACTTTTACAAATTTCCCGATCTGGCACATATGATTGAACTGGAAGCGCTCGGAGACCTTCAGGGCAAATCGGTATTCATTCAATCGGATTACAGTGTCAAGATCGAACATCCTCACCTGGCCAAGTTTCTGAAGGCGTACGGCATCACCGGACATGCCTTGTCCAACGGAGGACACGCTCATCCGGAGGCGCTGTCCGATCTCATCGGACGGATTGCGCCGAAAGCGGTAATTACACTCCACAGCCGGTTTCCGGAGTCGCAAAACACAAGAGGTGTGAAAGCCTACGATCCGGTAAAAGGGGAGACGGTCACGGTATCATCGATTCTGGAAACAGCCGCAAGCGGCGTTAACAGCTGATAGGGATGACCACCGGTTACCAGGATAGATCACAGAAGAAGGAGGAATATGAGAAAATGACGACAAGCATTACATTCGTCAGGCATGGCATCACGGATCATAATATCGAGAACAGAGCTCAGGGACATACGCAAAATCCGCTGAATGAAACCGGAAGGGCTCAGGCGGCGCGGGTCGCCAGGCGGCTTGCCCAAGAGAGCTGGGATGTGTTCATTTCCAGCGATCTTCGGCGTGCTCGGGAGACGGCGGAAATTATCGCCTCCGAGATCGGAAAGCCTGTCGACTTCTATGATGAACGTCTGCGGGAGATGGATCGCGGATTGATCGCCGATACCATCGAAGAGGAACGGGTTCAGCGATGGGGAGAGCGCTGGCATGAGCTGGATATGAAGCAGGAGACGGATGAGATGATGCGTGCTCGCGGCCGCAGCTTTGTGGAGGATATCTGGAAGCGGTTTGAGGGCAAGAAAATCCTTGTGGTCACTCACGGCTATTTTCTGGGCCAGACGCTTAAGGAACTGATGTGCGATGAGTCCACTGGCGTCAAACTGCGAAATACGTCCTTGACGACAATCTCACTTGACGGACCGGCCTGGAAGTACTCGCTTTACGACTGCATTAAGCATTTGGACGAATAAGCAGGATCATAAACAATGAGGGTATGCCTTCAATCGGTTGCGGAGGGCTGCACCTCATTGTTTTTACGTGTGTCAGTTGGGTTATCACACTTGTTAAAGCCGGTTTAACTCTCGAAATCTAGAAGGGCATATTCCCATGTTTTTGGAGAATACCCGGCTCAGGTACAAGCCGTTCTCATATCCGCAGCAGGTTGCAATCCGATCCAGTGTCATATCGGTATCAAGAAGCAGCTCACCGACCTTGCTGAGACGCAAGGACCGGACATAATCCGAAGGAGCGGTACGGAACGATTTGCGGAACCTTCGGGTAAACTGAACGGGACTGAGGCCCAGCGAATCAGAAAGCGCTCTCATACTAAACGGAGTGTATGCATTCTCACAGAGCCACTCCGCCGCCCGTTTCATCAGTGCATCTTCCACATCGCTGAGGAGCAGCATGTCATCAGGAAGGTTCTCTCTTTCCCAGACCTCGCATGCGAGCTGCCACATGTCGTTCAGGATCATCTGTTTGCGAAGGAGGCTGCGGGTGTCGGTTGAGAAGTGAAGATTCCTCAGATAAGCAAAATCAGAAGCAAGCCGCTTATTATCATGGGGCTGTACCAGAAACGCCGGAAGCATCGGTGTCATTACCGTCTGTTCCCCGTGGTCTATTTCAAAGCCAATATAGTGAAGCGCCAGCGGCAAAACCATCTCGCGTTCAAAAGAAAAACCCGGCGGGCAGAATACCAGGTCTCCGGCTCCCGCTTCTCCCCATTCCTCTCCGATCCGGTAATAGAATTTGCCCGCTTCCAGGGCAAACAGCACCCAGACGGAATACCGGTCCGTATCCATTTCAAACTTTTCCTTGCGTTCAAAATAGGCGTGAGAAACCAGGCGCAGCGTATGGTTCCACAAATTTGGTGTGTTCATTCCTTATCGAGTCCTTTTTCACCGAAATATTTTGTCTTATTGTATATTCATTGCTGCCGAATATTCAATGCATAGAAGAGTTTAATAGGTCTATCTACCCTACTAAATGGGATTAAGATACTATGTAATGAGCTTGAACAATACTGAGGCGAATTAGATCATATTTTAGATGGCCGTCGTGATGAGACGGTCCTTAAATTAAAGACTGGAGCCTGGTTGAGGATTGCCCCAATCATGCTCCAGTCTTTTCTCTGTCTTTTGTATCGTTTTCTTAGAAGATTTATAGGTCGACCTCTTTGATGAACTCCAAAGTATCCATATTTATTAACACGTCGATTTCATCCAAGGTGGCTGGATCTGTAACGCCTGCCCGGACAATTTGGTCACCCATTCGGGATACAGAGCTGACTTTACGGTCTTCGCCGATCAACTCCTCTCCTTGTGTAGAAATCAATCTGTAATACTCATTGCCCTCTTCCCAGTGGGGTTCATTGTAGTATAGAGATTGTTCTAATTGGATTCCAACTATATTTGGATCTGTAATGGGCGTTCCCTTTAAATCATAGAATTTCCATACTCCATCATCTTCGTTATACTCCCTCGAAACAATAACCTCATCTTGAATGAGGAAGCTTTCACTTTCAAAAATAACTTCACCGTCTACATTCATAATTTTACTGCCGACGATGAATTGATTCGATTCAGCAAGTCTGTTAGGTGTATATCGCTTTAAGTCAGTAGAGTATATGTCGTCAGCCTCTTCTTCTGATTCGCCTGCTGAAGGAGGATAAGGGAATTCTCTTACTAACTGACCTTGTAATGAAAACACCTTAATCTTATTGTCAAAAATAGTCACAACCTGATCGCCGATCACTTCATAATCCTTAAATAAGCCATCTTCTGTCTCGTTGAAACCCGAAATGAAATTCATATCAAATAATTGCCCGGCTTTGTTGTAGACACCTTGGCTTGTTTTTAAATATCCATTCCAGAAGCTGTCCACTTTGACAGAAGCAGCTCTAGTATCTTTACCTTCTTCATATGTTGAAATTTCAAAGAGCTCGTTTCCTTCTTTATCGATAGCGATGGTGCGCGAGTTTTGCAGATCATCACGGTCTTTTTCGATGGTTTTTACAACAGCGACCCCTTCAGAGAATGGAATGACGGAGCGA
This sequence comes from Paenibacillus dakarensis, assembly GCF_001373415.1. Taxonomy (GTDB): domain Bacteria; phylum Bacillota; class Bacilli; order Paenibacillales; family Paenibacillaceae; genus Paenibacillus_AQ; species Paenibacillus_AQ dakarensis. The sequence goes on from NZ_CDSE01000040.1 coordinate 28,846, forward strand.
AACTGCGGCTCAATAGCCCATTCCCCTTTGGTATTCATATAACCCCATAATAGACCATCGTCTTCCCGGGGGCGCTCATCCTGAACGGCTAATGCAATAAGCCCGTCTTGAATCATTGGAGACTTCTCTCCTTCAAAAATGACAAGATTATACTCTGTTTGGGAGAAGTAAGGATTATATTCAATGTCTTTGATCTCATGGGTTGGTTCCAGCACCCAATCAAAGCTGCTGTTCATCATAGCGTAATAATCATCGCCATCACGGTTTAGTTCAAGGAAGGCAACATCCTCATGTTTAAATGTATACAGATGTTCGATTTCAAAGCCTTGTTCAGCGAGCCTCATCTGGGCCTCTTCTTCTTTTGTTGCTTCACCCGCTGCTTGTGTTGTGCTTACTTCATTTACGGTGCTCTGTACAGTCGCTTCCTTCTCACCACACCCCGCCAGCAATAAAAGTGCCAAGGATAGTGATGCTGCTGCTTTGCTCTTCATAAGTTTGTCCCTCTCTTGTTGAATTGTGTTATAAAAATGTAGGATAATTATACCATGTTTTTATGATAGATTTGGTAAAAATGTTTCGTTAGATTAGGTCTGATGACTTAGACTGAGAGGCTTTTAATGTATGGTGGTAATCCGGAACGCTGCTCTCCGTACTCATTATTCATAAATTACGTTATAATCACCTTGATTAAGGAGGTTGGATGCCATGCTTGATAAGCAAATGGAAACAACGATTCGCACCGAGCTGGAGCGGATCGAGAGCGAGGAGGGTGTGCGGATTCTGTACGCCTGCGAATCGGGCAGCCGCGCCTGGGGGTTTCCTTCCCGGGACAGCGATTATGATGTCAGGTTTATCTATGTCCGGCCGGTGAGCGAGTATTTGTCGCTGTTCGAGAAGCGGGACGTGATTGAGCGGCCGATCAGCGGCATGCTGGACATCGTCGGCTGGGACTTGAAGAAAGCGCTCCGTCTGTTTCTTAAATCGAATCCTCCGCTGCTGGAATGGCTGCAGTCGCCGATCAGGTACCTGGAGAAGTACTCTGTGGCGGAGCAGATTCGCCGCATCGCTCCCGAAACCTTCTCTCCCCGGTCATGCCTGCATCATTATTTGCATATGGCGCAGGGGAACTACCGGGATTATCTTCAGGGAGAGCAGGTCAAAATCAAGAAATATTTCTATGTGCTCCGTCCGGTGCTGGCCTGCGTCTGGATCGAACAGCATGACACGATGCCTCCGATTGAGTTTGAACGGCTGGTGGGAGATCTGATTCCTGAAGGCAGCGAGCTGAACGCGTTGATTCAAGAGCTTCTGGTCCGCAAAAAAGCAGGCGATGAGCTGGGCTACGAGCCCCGTCTAAGTCTGCTGAATGATTTTGTGGAGGAGAAAATGGCATATTATGCGCAAATCGCCTCGACTACGAAAACGGCAGCGGGCGGGAAAGGGCTGGATCAGCATCTGAATGATCTGTTCCGGTCGGCTCTGGAGGAAGTGTGGGGCCTGGAATTAGATGAATGACACCAACGCCCGCTGCACCGTTGTCCAGAAAGAAAAGAAGACCGGAGACACAAGCAGTTTTGCTGCTTAAGCTCCGGTCTTTTTTTATGGATGTTTAAAGAGGTTAAAAGGGCATCTCCACACCGAATTCCTCAGCTACGTCCCTGAGAAGCTCGGCAGTTTCCTGGCTGACAGGGATGCCGGACTTTGCCCATTCTACCTCACGGCGGGCTTCCAGGACGCCGGGGAGAGTCGCTTCGTCATGCCCCGGCATCGGGCGCATTTGAGCCGTGAAGTCCATATACGATTCCATCTGCTTGCGGAATGCCTCCGGATCTATAAAGCGTCCAACATCCAGGGCGATGATGAGAGAGCCCTGGTTAGCCCCGTTATATTTCCGCTGCGCTTCCCGGGCATCCAGAGGAACACCGGCGAGAAAACCGCCAAGCGCCTGGCACATAAAGCCGAGTCCCATACCGCGGAAGACTACGCCCGGCGCCATGCGGAACAATTCTTCGCCATGCGGGGAGTCGAGGGAAAGGTCATGCACCGCTCCGAAGTCAAGGATCATCGGGGCTTTGCTGCCGGCCGGCACCGCAAAGGACATGGGGGATCCGCCTGCCGCTTTCATAATCGAATCCTCCGGCGACAAATTCAGCTGGTGGCCTGAGGTGACATAAGCGATAAAGCCTTTCTCGGCGAGCAGCCGGGAATAGATGCCGGCTGCACCGATATGACCGTGATTCCGGGTAACGGCGGCTGCGACACCTTGCTTGCTGCAACGATCTGCCAGCTCTTCTACGGCCCGGTAACATGGAAAATAACCGAGCCCTCCATCTCCGTCTGCAAGAATAACGGATGGCGTCTCGTCCGAAAGCTGAATCTCGGGGTCAGGATTGATGAAGCCGTCGCGCATCAGCCGGGCATAATCTGCAATCTGCTTGGAACCATGGCTGAACACGCCCCGGAGATCATTTCGAACCAGCAGGTCGGCGAGAAAATCAGCTTTGCTGCCCGGCATGCCGGCCTCGCGGCCGATTGTGGCTATTAAGCTTTTAAGGGTTTCTGGCATCACTGGAGTGCTGTTATCGGATACGATATTCATAGTTGTAAACCCTCCTTATTGGATCATTGTCCTCTCGATATTTCCATTACCCTATTTGACGGTAGTTGAAAGTAATTTATGGAGACGCAGTAATGTTTTACCGACAAAAATTTATACTTAACGAGTATATGAGGAGAAGCGCCTTCTCTTGCCTGGAGATTGAATGGATATATTTCATTAATCTTTAGAAGCCCTTCGCCTTGGCTTGCAGAATGCAGATATGCTATATTTATTATTACAACATTTATTGTAATAAAGCCCGGGGGTGGATACCATCAAAGTATTGCAGTTAGGGATGGACGAAGCGGTGGAAATCGGCAAGGTGATCGCGAGTGAGCACCGCATGAATATTCTGAAAATTCTTAGCACGGGACCGCATAATGTGAACGAGCTGTCGGAGAAGCTGGGGCTTCCGTTTTCAACGACAGCGGTGCATGTGAAGCGTTTAGAGGACGCCTGCCTGATCACAACAGAGCTTGTTCCCGGACGCGGAACGCAAAAGGTGAACACGAAAATATATGACCGGATCATTATTGATTTGTTTACGGAATCAACGGATAAAGAGAAGAATGTCATCACTATCGATATGCCTATCGGTGAGTATGTCGACTGCCAGGCGGAGCCAAGCTGCGGCCTTGTCGGTGAAACTGACTATATAGGCATGCAGGACGATCCGCGGGCATTCTATGAGCCGGGCCGAAGAGAGGCCGAGCTGCTCTATTTCCGTCTGGGCTATGTGGAATACCGGTACCCAAACCGTATTCCTTACGGAAAAAATGCCGCCGAGGTTGAATTTAGCATGGAAATCTGCTCGGAAGCGCCTTATCATAAGCTGGATTGGCCGTCAGATATAACATTATGGGTTAACGATATCGAGATCGGTACATGGACATCTCCAGGAGACTTTGGCGGTCAGCGGGGGTTTAACACTCCGGAATGGTGGACAATCCATTTTACCCAGTACGGGCTTCTTAAGCATTGGAAAATCAATGAAAAGGGCACTTTTCTGGACGGCACGAGATTTTCAGATGTAACAGTGAGAGATATCAATCTGCAGGACAAGCCGTTTATATCTCTGAGAATCGGTGTTAAGAACGATGCATATAACGCCGGGGGGCTCAACCTGTTCGGGAAGGGGTTCGGGAATTACAGACAGGGGATTATTATGAATCTGAGGTATGGGGATTAGGTATTTTATCACAACTTAATAAATAGCATTAGGAAAAAAGAAAAACTCGAAGGTTTTTCTTTTTTTTTGCAGTAATAACGAGAGGGAGCAGCTAATTATGGGTATGCTTATAATTTTTATAACGAGTTATATTGAAATAAAACAATAAATGATGTTACAATGACTGTGAATTTAATGACTGTAACGTATAAATGAAATCTAATATGAAAGCGCTTCTACATGATAACACTACAGCATCCATGACATGAATACAGTAACGGGGGGAGAACAATGAGGGAGAAACTGTGTTTGAACGGAGTTTGGGGCTTTGCGGCGGACCGCAAAGGCGAAGGAGAACGGGAAGCGTGGTTCAGTAGAGAACTGCAGGGGACTGAGAGCGTAACGGTACCTCATATCTGGCAGAGAGAAGCGGAGTATGTGCATTATTGCGGCACAGCCTGGTATGAGAAATCTTTTAGAGCCGCAGATTTTTCCGGTGAAGGGCAGATTTACCTATGTTTCGGCGCTGTTGATTTTCAGGCCCGGGTATGGCTGAACGGCCAGTTTATCGGAGAGCATGAAGGCGGCTTTACTCCTTTTGATTTCGATGTGACTCAGGCGGTCAACCTTGAAGGCGAGAACCGTCTGACGGTGCGTGTGTACGATCCGCAGGACAATGCAGAAATTCCAATCGGCAAGCAGGGGAGCTGGTATACCCGGATCAGCGGTATCTGGCAGGACGTATATCTGGAATCACGCAGCTCCTGCTTTATTCAATATGCGCATGTCCATCCTTATATCGATGAAGGGATCGCGGCGGTGCGGATGCAGCTGTCGGAGGCACCTGCAGGGGGAAGCATCCTGGAGCTGTCCGTGACCAATCATCTTCAAACTGAGCAAGTCGTTGCCAAGGTACTGGTGCCTGCATCGGACGTAAGAATTATGCAAAATGTTGAGCTGCCGGATGCCGTGTGGTGGACTCCGGAGCAGCCACACTTGTATGATCTGCGCGTTAGACTGTTGAAAACAGCCGGCGGGGATGTGGTTGATGAATACGAGACTTATTTTGGCATGCGATCGGTCGAGTTTTCAGACGGTCAGCTTTATCTGAATCACAAGCCGCTGTTTGTGAGAGGAGCGCTTGATCAGGCATATTATCCCGATACGATCTATGCTGCGCCATCGGACGAATGGATCCGGAATGAAATCCGGCTGGCCAAGCAGATGGGATTTAATCTTTTGCGCAAGCACATCAAGGTGGAAATTCCGCGCTATCTGTATTGGGCAGACCGAATGGGCATGCTGATTTGGGCTGAGCCGCCGAATGTGGTCAAATGGTCCGCCCAGAGCCGCCGGCGTTTCTATGATGAACTGCTGGGCATGATTATTCGCGACTTCAATCGTCCGTCCATCCTGATCTGGTCCCTCTATAATGAGGAATGGGGACTGGAGTGGGATTTGGCAAACGATAAGGAGAAGCAGGAGCATGTCATGGCAATGTATGATGCCATCAAGGTGCTCGATCCGACGAGACTGATCTGTGATAACTCGGGCTGGATTCATGTGAAGACGGATATCAACGATTATCACCGGTATTATGTGGTTCCGGAGCAGCATGATGAGTGGAAGTCAGACATTGAAGAATATATGGCTGGTACACCTGAAGCCAACTATGTGAAGGGCTACGTGCCAAAAGGTGAACCGATCATCGTCTCGGAGTTCGGAGTATGGGGCTTGCCGAGCGTGAAGAAACTGAAAGAATTCTACGGCGGTGAACCATCCTGGTTCGGAAATGTAGGGGATGATACACACCGTGAGGATTTTAAAAATCCGCTGAATGCTGAAGCGAAATTTGAAAAATACCAGCTGGACCGCATATTTGGCGATATGGAGAACCTGTCGGTTCATTCCCAGAAACGGATGCACCGGGCTGTGAAAGCGCTGATCGAGGAAATGCGCAAGCATCCTGGTATCAACGGTTATGTCGTGACGGAATTTACAGATGTGGAATGGGAAACGAACGGCTGGCTCGACTATACACGTCAGCTGAAGCTGGGCATGGATCGCGCTGCAGATTTTAATGGCGGACTGATTGTGATGGCAGACCGGATATCGCACAATCTGTGGAGCGGGCAGCAGGAATCCTGGGACATCGTTATCTCCAATCATGACCTCGTGCCGCTTCAGGGTGTATTGAGCTGGAGTATCGAAGGCACAGAGGCTGCCGGAACCCTGAAGGTGAAGGCAGGAGAGGAAGCGCTGCTCCGTTTGGAGAACGCCATTTCGTTTGAAGCACCGGATGTACCGGAAGCCTCCTTCTATACGCTTAAGCTCAGTCTGGAGCTGGAAGGCGGACGGAATGCGGTGAACGAGGAAGAGCTGACAATATCGCCGCCTGTTCAGATAGAGACAGCACAAGCGGTGAGAGTTAACCCTTATCTTATGAGCAAGGAATTTGGGTCCCGTCTGAGCGATGGCGGAATGGTGCTGACGGATACGCTGATGGATGCTGAGGTGGTCATCACCTCCGTGCTGGATGAAGCGGTTATGGAATATTACCGTGGAGGCGGACATGTCATTTTCCTGGCGGAAGAAGGGGACAGGTTGTCCCAGAAGGAACAGTTCACCTTCCGCGAGCTTGTGCAGGGCGAAAGCTGGGACCGTACCTCTTCGTTCAACTACGTGGATCCGGCTTATTTCGAGGGCGTTCCGCTTCAACATGAGATGGGCTGGGAGATGGAGGGATTGTATCCCGACTATGTCATCCCGCTAAGCAATTACAACAAGCTCGGCGGCACGATCGGTCGCGTCGTCTATATGTTCGGCAACGAGAATATTACCGAAACGAGCGAAATCATCTCTGGCTACTTCCAGGGCTGGCTCGGCCAGGCCGGAAGCTCGCTGCTCGTGCAGCGCAGTGCGGGCGGCAGCCTGACGCTGACGACCTGGAAGCTGAAGGACAACTACGGCAAGCACCCGATTGCTACACAAATCGTAAACACTCTGCTCGGGAAATGCCGGAAGCAGTAAGTTATACCAACAAGCGTCTGGATATGCTGAAACAAGTATAAAAAGGTACCCATAGACTTAGACCCTTTTACAAGTGTTTAGTCTGTGGGTACCTGTTATCGTTAATCTACTTTTTTGTCACTTCAGCAGCAGCCTTCTCTCCAGCGATTCGTCCGGAACCGTAGGCAAAGCCCAATGTTCCGCCTTCCAGATAAACATAGCTGTCGCTGTATACGCCGCTTACTTCACTTCCTGCAGCATACAGTCCTTGAATGGTCTTGCCATCTTCACCGATTACCTGAAGGTTCTGATTGACTTCAATTCCGCCCAGTGTACCCAGGAATACAGAAGGGGTAATCTTAACCGCATACAGCGTACCCTCTAGATTATCCAAGTACTTCGCATCCTTAAAGTGATCTGTATCTTTACCTTCCGCACAAAGCTCGTTGTAGCGGTTAATCGTGTCAACCAGGTTGGACATACCAAGCTTCTCTGCCATTTCTTCAGGGCTCTCCGCTTTGATAATGGCACCTTCCTCTACGAGCTTGTTAATTTCTTCTGTTAAATCCACAGGCGTAATGCTATCTTCGTAACGTTTAGAGGTATCAATCTCATGTCCCACTTCGATGAATTTCGTCGGATTGGTTGCCAATTCACCGCCGAATACATCGGTAATACCAGCAAAGCCTTTTTCCTTCACTGTTTCGATCAATGTAGAATCGAACAATTCGTACGCTGTTTGCTGGGGAAGAGACTTAATGACGTTAGATGATTTAATCGGCTCAAATGTAAATTCTTCATTCATAAAGCGATTGCCGTCCACATCGACATGCAGATAAGGGTTCAGCAGCGCTGTATTCAAAGTCGTATTCCAGCTGGTTCCGCCACGGGATACGCCGTAATGCATCATGATCGCTTTATCATAATCAGCGTCTCCGCCAGCTTTTTTAGCAAACTCAATACCCGTTCCCACATTCGTTGCTACACGGCTTTGACCAAATCCTTCACCAAAGGTTTCAGCCACCTTTTCTTCATTACCGCCAAATCCGCCCGTAGCCAAAATAACAGCATCGGCATGAATGGTCAGTGTGCCGCCATCTGCTTTTTCGGCAATAATCCCAGTAACTTTATCATCTTCTGTGATGATGTCTTTAGCTGTGGTTTCATACAGCACTTGTCCGCCCTTATTCTGAATCGAATTGTGCAAAGCGGTAATTCCCTTCACTCCGCCTTCCGTATACCCATGCAGAGTGGAAGCGGGATGTGTCTCGATATGCTCGTAATAACCGCCAGTAGCCGGATGAGCAAGGGTTAACTTTACTCCGTTCTCAATTAGCCAGTCTACCGTTTCTCCGGAATTTTGAATCACTTTAGACAGCAAACCGCCATTCACTTGATAGTTTCCTGTGTCTACGAATTGATCATAATACCACTTCGGATCAACCGTTTCACCTTTTTCGGTTTGCTGCGAAGAATTTGTCGCAAACATGCCGCCTGCCATAGTCCCTTGTCCTGCAGGACTTGCAGTCGTTTCTACCACCACCACTTTTGCACCATTCTCAGCAGCCTTTAAAGCTGCAGAAGATCCAGAGGCACCGCCGCCGACCACGACGATTTCAGTTGTGATTTCTTCGTTAACCCCATTTTTTACGATGGTTTTGGACCTAAGCTTCTCTACATCTCCGCCCGCTTGCTGTACACAGTCGGCAACAGCATCGATAATGGCATTGCTTGTAGCAGTAGCACCAGAAATCGCATCTACCGCCAAGGATTGACCTTCCAGGATACTCGCTGGAATCTTCTCCAGAGCAGGATCAGCAAGTCCTTCGGTTTCGGAGCCTTGTTTGACTTCAATATTCGTGATTTCTGTATCAGAGAAAGTAACTTCGACTGCTACATCACCGTTTTTACCCTCTCCACTGCCCGTATAAGTTCCGGCTTTGTAGCTTTCTTCACCTTTTGCCGCAACGGCAGTATCACTTGTTGCAGCAGCAGTATCACTCGCTCCATTTCCGGTGCATGCACTAAGAACGATACAGCAACTAAGAAGAATGATTGAAAGCTTTGACCCCATTTTTTTTGAATTTTCCATTACAACCTCCCCTTGAGCCTATGAGTAATATAATTTCCATCGATAGTGTAAAACCCTGTGTTACATTTAGGTCAAATGACAAAAAGTGTATAGCATATTTGAAAAAGAGTGATATAGACTATAGATTGTTACAAAATTCACAAATAGTATATTGGATATTAAGGTCTACTCTTCATAAAGAGGATCAATCATAGTGAAATAATCGAAAATATGTTAAACGCAGGGTGAAAAATATGATGGATAAATATAAAATTGGGGATTTCGCTGCTAATTTAGGTGTAACTCCCGACTTACTAAAACATTACGAGAAGCATAATATAATCAACAGCGAGAAACGCGGGGAAGGTGGGTACCGTTACTATCACTTAACTCAAGTTCCACAGATTCTTGAAAGTAAAAAATTCCAGAAGCTAGGCTTTAAGCTTCGTGAGATTGAGAATATGCTGCACCATAATTCCATAGACACCTTAGTTGACAGCCTGATCGAGAAAACAGAAGCACTAGCTGATGAAATTAGCGACAAACAGCTTGTTTTACATTATGCTCAACATCTATGTACGCTGCTACGGGATATACAAAATGATAACTTTGACGGGAAATGGTATATCGGAAAGATAGGTTCGCGCTATTTTTTTCCGCATTCCAAAGGATATAACTTTGCTCCAATTTCCAGGTCTGTTCGGGATCAGCTATCTAATTGGATCAATTCTATACCTGTCGTGGAGCAATGTTCCCGTATCACTTTTCATAATAAAAAGTACAGTGATCTGACTTTTGGGCTTTCGATCAACAGCGAGCATGCTGAAACCCTTAATCTATATGTCGAAGACCCTGTGGAGGAAATCAATGAAAGCTGGGGGCTTATCTATCAGAGTTCACAGGTTGGCGGCAATCCCAAAGAACAAGACTTCATTAACCGGGTATTGGAAAGACCTTTGCATGTTCTGGAAAAGCATCGATTAACTCCCAATGGAGATATCCTCATCCGTACTTTACTTGAAACGCTCGATAACGGGGGGAAATATTATCACCGTATAATCATGATCCCCTTGGAGAGTGAATGATGGCAGATGCATGGCGGATATGATTATGTATTCTGCATAGATCAGGAAACAGTAAGGAGAACAGATATTCAAGAAAATGTCCCCTTGAAACATAGGAAAGATGGAAATCTATAAGAAACCGGGGCCTCCCTAACGGAAGGCCCCGGTTTCTTATATCTATTATAAAATGTGGCTCAGGCAAGCTACCGGTTCTCTTCCGGTGGGGCGAATGAATCACCCTGTGATCCACATATCGTGGCATGATGCGGAGGCTTATTGTAAATGGGCCGGCGTTCGTCTGCCGACAGAAGCCGAATGGGAGTATGCGGCACGAGGAGGTCTCGCTCGCAAAACCTATCCGTGGGGAGATATGTTGAAACCGGAAGGGGAGCACCGCTGCAACATTTGGCAGGGGAAATTTCCCATGCGAAACCAAGCCCTCGATGGTTATATAGGAACCGCACCCGTGGATGCATACCAGGCCAATGGATATGACCTATATAATGTTTCCGGTAACGTATGGGAATGGTGCAGTGATTGGTTTAGCCCGGACTATCACCGGCTGACATCCGACCGCAATCCGGAATACCTGAAGCCGACCGGAAGGCGTTCGATGCGCGGCGGATCCTACTTGTGTCACAGATCGTATTGCAACCGTTACCGCGTAGCGGCACGCAGCTCCAATACGCCAGATAGTTCGTCAGGGAACTGTGGATTTCGTGTGGCGCGTTCTTTGTAAGTCAAGGGATCATAATCTTGCTTCTCCATCATCATTTTGTATTCCTTGGCGAGTAATGGACCGCCTTCAGCCAAGCTCTGATGAAGTCTCCTTGTGCACTCTGTACAGATGTCTGAGCAGCATACTATAATATAGTGATCTTAGCCCTGTTTATACCTGAATGCGTTTACAATTATCCCTCTGCGAAAAAGTACGAACCTATTGGATATTTATTTGGCACTACCAGAAAGCGTTGGGAAAATGGGAGGAACATTGCATGAATGATTGGATTCAATATGCTGCACAGATAAAGCCTTCAGACAGACAAGCGGCCTTGCAGGAGATGGAATTCTATGCCTTTATACACTTTACGGTGAATACGTTTACCGATAAAGAATGGGGGGACGGCACGGAGGATCCGGCGATATTTAATCCTACCCAGTTTGATGCCAGGCAGTGGGTGGAGTCCTGCCGTGATGCCGGCATGAAAGGACTCATTCTGACTTGTAAGCATCATGATGGATTTTGTCTGTGGCCAAGCCAGTTTACGGAGCATTCCGTCAAGAGCAGTCCTTGGAAACACGGTGAGGGGGATATCGTCAGGGAGGTTGCAGATGCTTGCCGCCAGGGTGGAATTAAGTTCGGGATTTACTTGTCTCCGTGGGATCGCCATGAACCCTCCTACGGGGACTCGCAAAGGTACAATACGTATTTTATTAATCAATTAAGAGAGCTGTTGACGAATTACGGTGATATTTTCTGCGTCTGGTTTGACGGCGCGTGCGGTGAAGGTCCGAACGGGAAGCGTCAGGAATATGATTGGGACGCCTACTATTCGGTCATCCGCAAGCTTCAACCCAATGCGGTAATTTCCGTATGCGGACCGGATATCCGGTGGTGCGGAAACGAAGCGGGGTATTGCCGCGAATCGGAATGGAGTGTCGTGCCGGAATCCCTCCGCTCAAGTGAGCGAGTGCAGGAAAAATCGCAGCAGACAGATGACCGTGAATTTTCCCGCCGCTATGATTCCCAGGACCGTGACTTGGGGAGCAGAGAGATTATTTCTAAGGAACAGAAATTGGTGTGGTATCCTGCGGAGGTGAATACATCCATTCGCCCTGGCTGGTTCTATCACGCGGATGAGGACGATAAGGTACGGTCACTTGATGAACTGCTTCACATTTATTACGGCTCGGTTGGCGGAAACGCAACCTTCCTACTGAATTTACCTCCGGATCAGCGCGGACTCATTCACGAGAATGACCGCGCACGCCTGAAGGAGCTCGGAGAGACACTCCGCAATACCTTTAGGACGAATCTGGCTGAAGGAGCAGCGGCAGTGGCTTCGGAGACCAGGCAAGGTTACGGGGTCCAGCATATTCTGGACGGAAAGCGTGACACGTTCTGGTCGCCTGAAGAGGGTACTGAGCAGGCGTTGATTGAAGTGGATCTGCTGGATGAGAAGATAATCAATCATATTGTGCTAAAGGAGAATCCTTACAGCCAGCGAATTGAGCGCTTTGAGCTGGAATATCTGGAGAACGGAGAGTGGAAGCTGCTATATCACGGTACGGTTATCGGTTATAAGCGTATATGCCGGTTTGAGGACCTTAAGTCCCGGTATATCCGCTTAAAGATTAACGAATCCAGATGGTGCCCTACACTTTCTGCGTTTGAGGTATACCGGGGTTAACTGAATGGAATGCTTATTTCACAGCTCGTTTCATCAATTCCCATGCTTCTCCTGTATCCGTTCCTGCAGCGGTTTTTTATAAAAGGCGTGATGATTGGATCCGTTAAAGGATGAATAGATGTTATGGAATATTTAAAACTGTCTGAAAAGGCAGTTTTTTTGTTTTTTTCTTTTTCTGCACCTTTATAATTCCATATCGCATCTTTAAAAAGTCTTATTTCGAAGGCTTCACGGCTTCTCTATGATGGAGGGAAAGGGAGGTGAAGGCGGAGATCTCACCGGGATACAAACCTGTTCATTGATAAAAACATAGGAGGCATGAAATGATGAAGAAACGAGGGAACACGGCCAAAAGGGCCGGAATGGCTATGCTCGCAGCACTGATTTCAGTAAGCGCTTTCAACTGGGTGCCTGTATCGGCGGAAGAGAGCTCTGGCGGAATAACCGGGGGCGTGACAAAGGACGATCCGGGATTTACGTATGAAGGGACGTCCAGAGACTGGTGGCCGGCAAATGACTATTACTATCTGGAAAGCCCGGAGGTGAAGCTTACAGTCGGGACGGTAAGAACTGCCGGGATGGATCCCAAGGACTGGACAGATAACGCATCCGGTAATAACAAATGGGGATCGCTGACCCGAGGACATATGATGGATGCGGTTCCGAAGCAGACGATGCAGGAAAACCTTGATTACACGGAATTTGTGCTGAGTGATAATCTCGGAGTGACCCCGGCAGACGAAGCGGCCGGCAAGCATATGGAATGGTCCTGGTTCCATCCTCTGCACAAGCTGGAGTTCCCGAATATCCGCCTGGATGGCAGCACGATTGCCGCCAGCGGGGATTGGGATTTCAACGACCAGATGAAATCGTCTGTACGTTACTCCATTGTTGAAGGCACGCCGCTGATTAAAATGGAGGTCACGCTGGATAACCGCACCGGAAAAGACTTCAACGGAAGCTTCGGCTATATTATCGACCCGGACCAGCCGGGAGAGCAGCATAGCTATCTTCCGGGAAGGAACTGGGTATACAGCCAGGAGAAAAATCCGATCCGGGAAGGCTGGACGGAGAACTATCTCTTCAGCGGAATTAACAACACGTTTTCGGGCAAAACGGCACATGCGATCATCTGGCCGCAGGACCAGCAGCCAAAGTCGATTATGCACGAGGCCATTTTCATGGGTACGTGGTTTGAGGCCAATATTCCGAACGGTCAATCCAAGGATTATGTTGTCTACCATCTGCCTCATGTAGCAGGCCCCGGTGATAAGCCTTACGCGGTTGCAGAATTCTGGGCACGGTTTATCCGGGATAACGAGAATCCGGCGGATTACGGAAGTATCCTGGGACAGCTGACCAATGAAGCTGGAGAACCGGTCGCTTTTTCAGAAGTCGAGGCCAGAGATGGAAGCGGTGCTCTGTATTCAAGAGCCATGACCGATAAGAACGGTAAATATCAGATATTCGCCAAAAAAGGCATATACGAGATCACGCCGATGAACAGCGCTTACTCGATGGAAAGCCGGACAGTGGAGCTGAATGGCGGGGACCGTCTTCAAACCGATTTTCTGATGCGCAAATTTGCGGAGATGCAGGTGACATTACCTTCTGTGCTTGCCGCTGAGGAGCCTTTTGAAATTACGGTATCTGTTAAAAATGTGACGGATCAGCCAATTCAAGACGTTCAGCTGGAAATCAGGGCGCCATATTTCGTCCATCTTCTGGAGAGCGGGAAGGGCGCTATTTCGGAGCTGGCACCTGGTGAGCAGAAGGAGTGGAAGGTCCAGGCCGCAGCTCTGGAAGGCGGTCGCTCAGACATTCAGGCGACGGCAAGTAAAGAAGGAATGTTTCAATTAATAAGCCGGCAAAGCTTCGATGCCTTTGGTGCAGGCTATTACGGAGGGGACAACCACACTCATACCAAGCACAGTGACGGCGTGAATACGATCGCGGAGAACTCGGCAAGCGTATATGGCAAAAGGCTGCTGTCCTGGGCATGGAGCCAGGAGCATAATAAATTCTCCCATAAGGCTGATGCGGATCAGGTAACGGCCAGCTACGATGGACGCTTTCTCAGTCTGGCAGGTACAGAAGTCACCACCTCAATGGGTCATGCGCTGGTTTATGGCAACGATCAAGCACCGCGCTTTGATATTGACGGTCAACGATATACCTGGCAGGACAGTATCAACGAGGTCACGAATCAGGGCAGTCTCTTTTACTTCGCTCATCCGTTCGAGCAGACCTATGCCTTGAAAACACCTTATGAATGGCGCGGCTTTACGGGTGTGGAGGTATGGAACGGAACCTGGCATGCGCTGGACCGCGGTGTGAATGAACGGGCGTTCAAGTTCTGGGATGAAATCAACATACGTGGAGACCGCAAGTATTACGGCATAACGAATACCGATGCACATACCCGGGATAAGGCAGGGGATACTTACAGTAAAGGCCGCATGGAAGGATTGACGGAGGAGAATGTACTGGAGCTGCTGCGCACTGGCAGTTATTTCGGTACTAATGGGCCGGAGATCCGGTTCAGTCTGGATGGCATCGATATGGGCGGGACATTGCGGATTAATGAGTCCGGCAAGGCTGTCATGAACATCGAGGCCATGGATCCCAACTCCAGCCTGACCCGTGTCCAGGTCATCAAATATCCGGTGACAGGCGATATGGCGGATTACGATAAACGTGAAATTGTATTTGAGGAAGATCTGACTGGCCAGGGAAAGAATCTATATCTTAAAAGCCTGGAGATACCGGTGAAGGACCGGGAGTTTTACAGGCTCGAGGTATTCAGCGAGAAATCCAATGAGAACAGTTCAGGCATCGGGCCTTTGACAGGCACGGGCTTCGCTTACTCGAATCCCATTTGGATCGAAGCAGGCACTCCGAATTCGGTGCTCGTGGAATCGCTAGCTTATGACGGAGAGGAAATGTTTGAGGGTCAGCCCCGCTTTGGGATAGGAACACTGGGCATCATCGGGGATGCTTTCCAGGTGGAGAATTTGCAGATTGTCACCCGGGAAAATGCACAGGTATCCGATTTGAGCTTTAAAGAGCTGGTTAGCGGAACGGCGAAGCAAGGAATACTGAAATTTACCGTAACCGCAGAAGACGGCACGGCGCGGGACTATCGTTATCTGATCTCCCTGGATACCGAGAGCATGAAAAATGCCGATCTGTCAGCTTTATCACTGAGCCAAGGGGAATTATCCCTTGCTTTTCATCCAAATGTGACCGAGTATGATACAGAAGTAACTACGTCCGTTAACAGCGTACGCATCACTGCATTGGCTTCCGACATCAAGGCGAAGATTGCAGTGAATGGTACTGAACTTGTGGACGGTCAGATCTCGGATCCTGTCAAGCTGAATCCTGGCATAAACAATATTAGAATTGATGTAACAGCACGGGACGGACAGACTGTGAAAAGCTATACCGTTCGTGTTAACCGAACGAAAGGCACAGGCACCGGCAAAGGTAAGGGCGGCGAGCAAGGGCTCGAATCTCATGAAGACTATTCGGCTGTAGAGCAAGAGGAAGAATAACTCAAGCTAAAGGGATTTTCCCCCGAAAGCACAGATGCTTTAAACGTATGGATAAATGTTCACTGAATAAAACAGGGTACCCAAGGATGAACCTTGAGTGCCCTGTTTGTTTTTATAGTGGTACCTGCACGAAGCAGCGTAGAGGACGAAGCGATCCTGGAAAAGCGAAGCGATCGCTAAAAGCTTTCCAAAGGAAAGCTACATCGGAAGCATAAGCTTTGTCCCCGAATTTCTCCCGTTAGATAATGATTCAGGAAATTCGGGGGCAAGAGCGATTGGAGGGATGTTTCGTCCGCGGAGCGTCTCACACAAAAGAACAAAACATCTTATTCCTTTACAGCGCCCAGCACGATGCCTTTGACAAAGTACTTTTGCAGGAAGGGATACACAAGCAGAATAGGCAGCGCACCAATGAAGATTTGAGCCGACTTGACCGTTTTGTTCGAGATGTTTTCCAGATCACGTCCAGAGGAAGACAGCTGGGTCGCATCAATCTGAACTAATATCGTCTGAAGGAAGGTCGACAATGGGTATTTATCCGACTGTGACAGATAGATCAGCCCGTCGAACCAGGAGTTCCAATGGGTTACCATCGTAAACAGGGACAGCGTAGCCACCGCAGGCAGGGAAATCGGCAAAAAGATCTGAAATAATATCCTGAAATGACCGGCTCCGTCGATGAGTGATGCTTCCTCCAGCTCACGGGGAATGCCGCGGAAAAAGCTCATCATAAGGACGAGCAGCCATACGTTGATTGCAGACGGCAGTATAAGAGCCCAAAGAGAGTTCATAAGGCCCAGCTTCTGTACGACGATATAGGTCGGAATCATGCCCCCGCTGAACAGCAGTGTAATGATGAAAAACCAGGCGTAGAACGGTCGCGTACGGAAGGAGGAATTATGCTTGGACAGCGGGTAGGCTGCCAGGAAGACAACCAGCATCCCAAAAGCTGTACCGATTACGGTCCGCTGCACGGCTACGACGAGAGAGCGCAGAAAGTCCGGGTTGTTGAGTGTTTTTTTGTAGGCATCAAAGGTAAAATCAACAGGCAGCAGCCCGATCAGATTGGCATTGGCCGGCGCTTTTCCGCTTAATGAGACAGCCAGCGTATGGACGAGGGGCAGCAGGCAGATAAAGCCGATGAACGCCAGAAGAGCATAGTTGAACACGCTGAACGTGCGGTAGGATCTTGTTTTATAGTACATCAGGTGCGCCTCCTCCTAGAAGATTCGATAGTTTGCAACCTTGTGGGCGATACGGTAAACCAGAACGACCAGAACAAGGCTGACTACGGATTTAAACATGCCAATCGCCGCTGAAAAGCTGAGCTGCTGATCCAGGATGCCGACCCGGTAGACGAAGGTATCGATGATGTCGCCTTTGTCGTATACCATCGGATTGTACAGATTGTAAATCTGGTCAAATCCCCCGCTCAGGATGTTGCTGAGCTCGAGAGTTGCGCAAACCACAATGATCGGAACGAGGGCAGGAAGTGTGATAAAGAGCGTTTGCTGCCAGCGGTTCGCGCCGTCGACCTCGGCCGCCTCATACAGATTGGGATTGATGCCGGCGAGGGCGGCCAGATAAATAATCGTTCCGTAGCCGAACTCCTTCCAGATATGACTGAGGACAGCAGTAAAGCGAAACCAGTCGCCGTCGCCCAGAAAGAAGACCGGGTTCAGACCGAACCATTCCGTCATAATGCGATTGACCAATCCTCCCTGAGGAGACAGCAGATCCACCAGAATACCGCCCAAGATCACCCATGACAAGAAATGCGGGAGATAGACGAAGGTCTGAATCGTACGCTTGAATACGGATTTCCGGACCTCATTGAGCATCAGGGCAAAAACGACCGGGACAATAATGATGAATACAATCTTGAGAACAGCGATCAGCAGCGTATTCATAATCACCTGGGTGCTGTCCTTGCGTTCAAAGATGGCGGCAAAATGCTCCAGGCCCACCCATTCGGAATTGATGAACCCCGTCCAGGGCTTGAAATTTTGAAAGGCCATAACAGAGCCGAACATCGGCAAATAATTGAACAGTAGAGCCAGTACTACCGCGGGCAGCAGCATGAGATGGAACGCCCAGGTCACTTTGCGGTGACGAAGCAGGCGCTGCCTTTTTTTTACGATGGCTGGGGTCGCGGGAACACTTTCAACATGCACGTCCATGGCATAACCATCCTTCACTTGTTAGAGTTATCCATAATTCTAGCATGGGTTCCAGGGCATCCAAATAACGGATCATTAACATGGAATACCGTTTTATTAACCATTTCAGAAAGAGCACACCGCATATTAATAAAAGCGTATCGGTTGTTAATAATGGATTATTTCTTCTAAGGATAAATGAGTTTAGGATAAGAGATAAATTTATTTAGGAAATGAGGGAAGGCAAATGGCAAACCATGTTCGCAGATTTCTTGTAATAGCAATGACAATGCTTCTGGTCTTCGTTACCGTTGTCGGCTGTTCGGGAGGAGGGGGCGATACTGGAAAAACGGCCGAACCAGTAAAAGCCGAAGAAGGAAAGACCGAACCAGCAAAGGCCGAGGCACCAGATGAGGGGCTAAAACCCGTCAACGGCAAATTCGATCCGCCTGTCACCATCACGACAGTACGCCGCATGGCCGGGGCTGTACAGTTTAAGAATGGGGAAACTATTGACGACAATGTTCATTACCGCTGGGTAAAAGACAATCTGGGCATTGAGATCAAGAATCTGTGGTCCGTGAAAGATTCGAATGGAGCCTATGCCACCAAGCTGAAACTGGCCCTGTCTTCGAATGAAAAAATGCCGGACGTGCTGTTTGCAAGCGGCCAGGAAGCCCAAATGCTGATCGACTCAGGCAAGTTTATGGAGGTTGGCGAGCTTTTTGACAAGTATGCAGGAGAAACATGGAAGAAGGCTATGAGTGAAGATCCATCTGTATGGCATGAATTTACGAGGGACGGAAAGCGGTACGGCATTCCGAATCTTGATTACGACTACAACAATGATCCTGTCCTCTGGGTCCGCGGAGACTGGATGAAGAAGCTGAATCTGGATCCGCCAAAGACACTTGATGAATATGAAAAAATGCTGGATGCCTTTACTAACGGCGATCCTGATGGAGACGGACAGAAAAATACGTACGGTGTCTCAACAGGTCTGAAGGATTCATACGGCGATTCGTTTGGCCTTGGCTGGGTGTTCGGTGCCTATGGCTCCATGCCGTCATTCTGGATTAAGAAAGACGATGGAACCATCGCGTACGGTTCCGTTCAGCCGGAGATCAAGCAGGGCCTTCAGAAGCTGAAGGAATGGGTTGAGAAAGGCTATATCCCGCAGGAGGCAGGCATCTGGAACGCCGAGAAGGCAGGTGCATTTATGTCAGCAGGCAGCGGAGGAACTTTTGCAGGACCTTACTGGTCTGAGGCATGGCCAATGGGAGATCTGACCAAGAATAATCCGGGAGCGGAGCTGACGACCTTTACTCTGCCGACAGGACCGGACGGAAAAAGCATGCACTATGGCCGCCATCCATACAATGGCGCATTGTTTATCAATAAAGATATGAAGAATCCGGAGATTTTCTTCCACTATGCAAATTACATGTTCGATAACGTTGCAGATCCGAAGCCGGGAAGCGAGTTTGAAAATGGCTGGGCCAAGGGCTATGACTGGGATATGGTGGACGGCAAGGTTACCTATGACCTTGAAAAGGTTCCAGGCGGCGGCGTACGCGTATTCTTCTACGGTCTGCTGGATCAGGGTCCGCGTATTCCTTCCCAGAACGTTCAGGCTCTCGTGAAGATTGCCGAATCGGGCAAGGCGGAAACACCATACGAAAAGATCTGGGGCGGCTTCGTTCCACCGATTGAGCTCCAGTCCGCGACGAATGTATGGAACTCGAGAGAGCATTCCGTCAAAACGGCGTTTACCGGCGGTAAAACGAAAACAATGGAAAGCAAGTGGGACTATCTGAAGAAGCTCGAGATGGAAACTTACAGCAAAATCGTATTTGGCGGCGAGTCACTGGACTCCTTCGACAAATTCGTTGAGGAGTGGAATAAGCAGGGCGGTGAGCAGATTACGAAGGAAGTTAATGAATGGTATACCAGCGTTACCCAGTAACAAAGATGGGAAAATGAAGGTATTCCGGCTCATTTATGCCCGGGCTTACAGGAATAGCCATGCAGGGTAGGGAATGTTTTTAAAAAATTCTTTTAATACTGCTGCAAGGGCGTGGTAGCAATGGGCATTAAACGTCGACTAACGGTGTTCACCAAGGTTGTGGTACTCATTCTGAGTCTCATTCTTCTGATGATGGTGCTGTTCACCGTCTACAACCGGAATACAGTAAAGGTGATCGAGAAGGAAATTGAGGCCGATCATCTGAACAAGCTGAGGTTTCTGAAAAATGAGCTGGAGGAAAAAGTAAACCAGATCTCGACTAACTCTCTTTTGACAAGCCATGATCCTGCTATCCGTGAACTGGAATATCTGAAGCAGTCGGGGAATCGGTTTGACCGCAACAAGTGGACGAATATGATTCTGGACCATATTTCGCTGCAGTCGGGCGTTCATGGATGGCGGACGGAGATCAGCGTATACTCCCGCTTGGCGGGAGAGGTCATATCTACCTCCAGCCGCATTCTGCGTTATGATGACGCCGAGCTGCTCGGGGAAATAAGGAGGGGCTGGCAATATAAACAGGAGGAAGAGGAGGGTGCTGGTACTTTTGTATGGTATTCCGTCAGCCCCGAATCGGCGTACGACAATCCGGAAAAAGCACGGCTCGTCGTGAAAACCTCCTTTGCCGTGCAGCACATGCAGAGCATGCTGGACCGGTACAAGGCAGATGGACAGGGAGAGCCGCTCCTGTATAACCGGGAACTCGGTATTATCGGCAACCGGACACTTGACGAACAGTTCAGGAAAGACATTGCTGTCTATCTAGAGAGCCAGGAGCTGAAGGACGAGGAAGCTCATATATCCACAAGGTTTAACGATCAGCAGTACCGGATCAGCATGATGCCGCTGTACGGGATGAACTGGTATTTGATCGATTCCATCCCGGTCGAAAAGATTCTGGAGCCGGTGACGGAATCCCGAAACCAGTTCTACCTGTTTTCGTTTGTGGTGCTGGGCTTCGGCGTTCTCGCCGCTTATATTTTATACCGGCAGATCCAGGTCCCCATCCGTGAGCTGATGCGAAGCATGTATGGGATTAAAAGAGGGGATTATTCCTCCCGGATAAGCAAGGTCGGTGTCGGGGAATTTTCCTTCCTCTATCGGAGGTTTAATGATATGGCCTACGAAATCCAGGAGCTGCTGGAGAAGGTTTACGAGGAAAGGCTGCGGTCCCGCGAGGCGGTTCTTAAGCAGCTGCAGTCCCAGATCAACCCTCATTTTTTGTATAACTGTCTGTTTTATATTAAAAATATGGCGCGGCTGGGCGATGAGGAAGCGGTAGTGGCCATGGCTCTGAATCTGGGCGAATATTTCCGGTATACAACCCGAATCGCCAAACCCGAGGCTTACCTCCGGGAGGAAATCGAGGTTATTATCAACTATCTGGAGATTCAAAATCTCCGGACCAAAAGGTTCTCATACGAGATTGATGTGCCGGAATCGGTCAAAACCCTGGAAATTCCGCGTCTGCTGCTGCAGCCTATCGTGGAAAATGCGATTATTCATGGCCTGGAGCCTAAGGACGGCCCAGGTCATATCGCCATTCTCGGTGAGGATCTTGGCGAAGAGTACCGGATACAGATCAGCGACAACGGCAACGGAATGGATGCCAATACACTGACGAGACTATCGGAAAGACTGGAGCAGACGGACAATCTTGAGAACGCTTCCTTCGGTTTGTGGAATGTGAATCAACGGCTCAAGCTGATGTTCGAGGAGGGCTCGGGGCTTCGTGTGTCCTCCGTTCCCGGGGAAGGCACGGTTGTTACCGTGATTTTTCGAGTAAAGGAGGAGATGAGGCATGTTCAGAATCTTGATTGTGGATGACGAGCCTTCCGTAGTGGATGCCATTACCCACACCATGCCGTGGGAGGAACTGAACATTGAAGAGGTGCTGTGCGCTTATTCTGCGAGGGAAGCGCTGGCCCTGACCGAATCCCAATTTGTCGATATCGTCATATCAGATATCCGGATGCCGGGCATGGATGGCCTGGAACTGCTTAAGGAGCTGAGAAGACGTTCCAAACGAAGCCGGTTTATCCTGCTGACCGGGCACGCCGAGTTCGAATATGCCCGTGAGGCGTTTAAATTACAGGTTGCAGAATATCTTCTGAAGCCGGTACGCGATGAAGCGCTTATTCAGGCGATACATAACATCACGACTGAGCTTCGGGAAGAATGGATGGCTGTCAGCTCGCAGCAGCGGACGAGGGATTATCTTAAACAGCATATTCCTGCCTTACGTTCGGAGCTGCTCCGCAATGTGCTGGAAGGACGGACGAATCTCCGTGAAATGGAGGAGAAAATTCCGGTGCTTAATCTTCCCTACGGTAAAGGGGACGGTGTATATCCCGTCATCATCCGGCTGGAGGATTATGTGCCTGAAGCGCGCGACCGCTATCTGATGGAATACGCGATCTTCAACATGGCGGAGGAAATTGTAGGTGCATTTTTTGACCTGTGGACGTGCAAGGATGTGCATGATTACCTTGTCATGCTTGTCCGGGTGAATCCGGGTCATGCCGGAAGCAGTCCGGCCGATTCGGTATCCCGCCTGCTGAGTCAGCTTCAGCATCATGTTCAATATTATTTGGGCAAAAGCATTTCGATTGTTTACGGCCGCTGTGACAATTTCCCGGCCGATTTGAGGACGGCATACGAGTCCGCTGTACAGACGCTCAGGAGAAGAATCGGCGATGACTCCGGCCTTCTGCTGTCATCGATTCTGGCCCAGCCGGAGCCGGAATTCAAGGCGCTGTTTTCTCTGCAGGCGCCTCCGTCCCTAGCGCATTTATTTGAAGCGGGACTGTGGGATGAAGCGGTATCCCGGCTGGATGCGATTTTTAAAGAGCTGGAGTCGGGGCCTGTGCAGCTGATCCACTCGGATATTATGTCTGAAATTTATCATACGGTTCTTGCCGCCTGCTACCACTATGCACATTCCGCCGGAAAAACTCTGACCGAGGTGCTGGACTGTGAGGGAGAGCCGCGGTTTCTTCACCCGGCTGAACCGGCCGGGTCTGTGGCCGCCTTGAAGAGATGGGCTTTGGAGGTATGCCGGCGGCTTTCCTGTTCTAACAAGGATGAAATTATCGATGCCCGGGCCGCGCTGATCAAGCAGGTTCAAGAGCATATCCATGTCCGACTGGCGGAGGATGTGTCGCTTCAGACGCTGGCAGCCCAGGTGGATATGCATCCGGTGTATCTTTCGAAGGTCTATAAGCTGGAGACTGGCGAAGGACTGAAGGAATATCTGCTTCGCGTCCGAATGGAGCGGGCGGTGCATTTGCTTAAGAACACGGACATGAAGGTTTATGAAATCGCCAATCAGATCGGGTATCTGAATGCGGCTTATTTTATTAAAGTTTTCAAAAAGGAATTTGGTTTAACCCCTCAAGAATATCGCGATGGAAGTCACGCACAGGAAATCAGGAGGAGTACACATGTCTGATATCAAGCTGTATCCCGAACGTCTAACGGAGAGAATAAAACCGCTTCACGGAGTCAATAACGGCCCTGTAACCTACGGTTCTCTGGTCGATGTCTCGGATTATTTCAAGTCGGCGGGCATTCCGCTTGTCCGTCTTCATGACCCGAACTGGCCGCATCCCCGGGAAGTGGACATTCATATTATTTTTCCGGATTTCAGCAAGGATCCGTCAGATCCGGCCAGCTACAACTTTTCGCAGAGTGACGAATATCTGCGGACGGTGAAAGAGACCGGGGCGCAGATCGTATACCGGCTGGGTGAAAGCATTGAGCATACGAAGAAGAAATATTTTGTTCATCCGCCGGAGGATTACAGCAAATGGGCTGAAATCTGCATCGGCATTATCCGCCATTACAATGAAGGCTGGGCGGACGGGTTCCACTATGGCATCGAGTATTGGGAGATATGGAACGAACCGGATTACAGCGTCAAAATGTGGTCGGGTACGCATGAGCAGTACTACGCGTTGTATGAAACCGCCTCGACAGCCATTAAAGCTTACAATCCGTCCTTAAAGATCGGCGGACCTGCGGTTGCAAGGCCTACCGCTGATTTTGTCCCTGAGTTTCTGGAATACTGCCGTGCGAGAAAACTCCCGCTGGACTTCTTCTCCTGGCATACCTATACGGCTGATCCGGACAAAATTGCCCGCCATGCCCATCATATTCGTTCCCTGCTGAATGAGTACGGGTATTCGGAAACTGAAAGCCACTTAAATGAATGGAACTATTTAACCGCGGATTTTGCAACGATCTGGGATAAAGGCAATGAGTATTTGCGGAAGGAAACGTTTGACCGGCAAAAAAATGCGGAGGGCGCTTCCTTCGTCGCGCAGGTGCTTATCTCGCTTCAGGATTTGCCTGTGGATCAGGCGAATTATTATGATGCACAGCCAACTGCGCTTTTCTGCGGCATGTTCGATTACCACGGAGTACCGCAGAAAACCTATTTTGTCTTCCAGGCTTATGAGCTGCTGCGTGAATTCCCGCACCGGATGCACTGTGAGGTTTCCGGGGAGATGAACGGTGTGGCGGCACTTGCTGCCGGCGACCGTGAAGGCAATGCTGCAGTGTTGATCAGTAATTTTCATTCCGAGCAAAGAGAGCTCGAACTTACCTTGGATGGATTCCTGGAGAACACCGGAAGCCGGACGCTGCAGATTTACGCAATCGACGAAGGACATGAGCTGAGCCTGGTGGCTGAGGAAACGCCTGAGTCGCTTAACCGAACCCTTCATCTGGACCCTTACTCGGTTCTCTTGCTGAGGCTCGGCTCATGAAAAGTCCGAAAATCCTGATCGGCTCCATCATCCAGGAGAGTAATACGTTCAGCTGCCGGATGAGCGATATGGATGACTTTCGCAAGCACAGTCTTTTATATGGCCCGGACCTTCTGGAGCAGCGGACAGAGAGTGAGCTGCAGGGCTTTATCAAGGAGGCAAGGGAGAGAGGCGCCGGGCTGGTACCGGTCATGGCCGCCAACGCCATCTCTTCCGGACGATTCAGCAAACAAGGGGTTGAAGAGCTAACATCGATTCTTTTGGAGCGCTTGCGGGAAGCTGCTGCCTCCGGTGTGGATGGTGTTTATTTTGCTCTTCACGGGGCGATGGCGGCGGAGGAATGTGACGATGTGGAAGGACATCTGATCCGGATGATCCGCAGTGTGATCGGCGACCTTCCTTTTGTCATTTCGCTGGATTTGCACGCCAATATCACGCAGGCGATGACGGACAATGTGGATGGGCTGGTCGGCTTCCGCACCTATCCTCATACGGATTTTGCGGAAACCGGAAAACGTGCAGCCCGTCTCCTCTTCTCGATTCTGGGGAGGGAGAGTAGGCCGGTGGTGAGAATGCGGAAAATCCCGATGATTGTGCCGGCAGAGAACAGCCAGACGACTTACGGGCCGTTTGCGGATTTATGGAAAGCAGCGGACCAGGGGGAGGAGTACGGGGACTCTCTTGTCACCTCACTGTTTCCCGTACAGCCCTGGCTGGATGTCGAAGAGCTCGGCTGTACAGTCGTAACGGTGGGCTGGGATGCAGAACGGGCGGAAGCGGAAGCGGAACGGATTGCGGAGCTGTTCTGGCAGAAGCGCCATGAATTTGATATTCGGCTGTATACGATGCCGGAAATCGCGGCCATGGCGGATGCCAGGCGGGATGGGGATTTGCCGATGATTCTGTCAGACTCGGCCGACAGTCCGGGAGCGGGATCATCCGGTGACAGCGGCTATGTGCTGTCTGAACTGATCCGGTTAGGAGTTCCTGACAAGCACCGCTGCCTTCACCTGGTCGTAGACCCCGCTGCTGTCGAGACGGCGGTCACGGCGGGTGTCGGATCGGAAGCATCATTCCAGCTTGGCTACTCCCTGTGTCCTGACGGATTGCAAGTCCCGTTGACGGGAGTTGTGCGGCGGATTGGCGACGGACGCTTCATGCTTGGAGGAGGCTACGCAAGCGGAACTGAAGCGTTTATGGGCCGCTGTGCTGTTATCGAGACAGGAAAACTGTCTGTGCTTGTCTCGGAGCGGCCGACCTTCTCGGGTGATCCTGCGATGTACCGCAGCATGGGGCTAATGCCGGAGGAAGCGGACATCGTTTTGGTCAAATCGGCCAATCAGTTCCGCGCGGAATACGAAAAGCTGTCCGACCGCATTTATATTCTGGATACACCGGGAAGAAGCCCCGCTAATCTGAAACAGCTGAATTACAGGGCGGTTCAGCGTCCTTTTTATCCTTTTGATGATGACTTTGATTGGAGGAACCCGAGATGAAAACATATACACACTCCGAACAGAAATTCAAACAGTCTGCCGCGGCGCTTGCCGGCGGCGTATCCAGCTCGCTGCGGGCTTCGATGAAGCCTGTGCCGCTGTTTGCGGAACGGGGGCAGGGAGCACGGGTGACGGATGTCGACGGCAATACCTATATCGACTATTTGCTCGGCTATGGCCCGCTGATTTTGGGCCACGCGCATCCCGGGCTCGTGACAGCGGTGAATGAGGCCATGCAGCGCGGATTTACTTTTGGTCTGCAGCATCAGGGGGAGATCGATTTGGCTGAAAGGCTGATTGAAATTCTGCCCTGTGCCGAAAAGGTAGCATTCAGCGGATCGGGTACAGAAGCCGTCATGCTGGCTCTTCGGCTTGCCCGCGCTTATACAGGCAGGAAGAAGATCGTCCGCTTTCATGGCCATTACCACGGCTGGTCGGACACGATATTCACCGCCTTCCCAAGCGCGGATATGAAAGCCGAAACTGAAGGCGGAGCCGGAGACCAGGAAGTGCTGCCGGGCACCGGGGGACAAAGCGAGATCAGCCTGCAGGAAATCATCCTGCTGCCCTGGAACGATCCGGAGGCACTTGAAAAGGCGCTCCGCGAGCAGGCGGATGAAATCGCAGCGGTTATTACCGAGCCGGTGATGTGCAACAACGGCTGCCTTACCCCGCAGCCGGGGTACTTGGAACGGATGCGTGAGCTGACAGCGGAATTGGGTATTGTACTTATATTTGATGAGGTCATTACAGGCTTCCGTCTCGGGCTGGGCGGCGCTCATGAGCGTTTCGGAATCAAGCCGGATCTGATGACCATGGGCAAGGCTATGGCTGGAGGCATCGCACTCAGCGCGGTAGCGGGCTCTAGTCAGCTGATGGACCTGATCGAGGGCGGTCAGGTGAGCCATCTTGGAACGCTTAACGGTAATGGAATCGCGGTATCGGCGGCACTGGCAACCCTAGATATTCTGGGCGAGAATCAAGGCGAGGCATTCGTTAAGATGGAGCAGGCAGCCGCAACCCTTGCCGAGGGAATTCGGGAACGGCTGCGCAGCCATGGCCTTCAGGGAGTCGTTAACCAGCTCGGTCCGGTATTCCACATGATGTTTATTGATCGGGAAGACGTGTCTTCCTTTGCTGAATTTTCGGAGCGGGATTCCGCGCTTTACTTCGAATTTGCGGAGCAGATGCTTGAGGAGGGTGTACTGATTCGTCCGAATGGACTGTGGTACGTTTCAACGGCCCACAGTGAGGAAGAGATTAGGGAAACGCTGGAAGCGGCGGACCGTGCCCTTCAGGCATTGGCATCCCGCCGTGGTGTGCAGGAAGGGAGCCGGAGATGAGTACACTGGATAAGGAACGGGCCAGTCAAAAGGTCAGAAAAATCAGCTTTGAAGGGGATGCGCTCCGCATGTCCATGGACTGGACCGTGGAGGATCTGGACCGGATCCAGGTGCTTGTAGAAAGCACGCACGGGGCGAGCCATCCAAGCTCCTATCATCTGAATGAACTCGTCGGCGAGATGGAAAAAGGGGTGTTTCAGCAGGGAGGCAAGCCGGCTGTTTATACGACCACCGATATCTGCGACGGGGTGGCCCAGGCCCATGATGGCATGCATTATTCCCTTCTCTCCCGCGATATGATCGCTTCCATGGTGGAGATTCACGCCTTGGCAACACCATTTGACGCCATGGTGCTGACATCGGCCGGCGACAAGGCTGTCCCCGCTCATCTGATGGCAATCGCCAGGCTGAATATTCCGGCTGTTCATGTACCGGGAGGCGCCATGGGGGCGGGACCGTGCATGAAATCGAATGAAGAGCTGTGGCATATGAGCGTGGAGATGGAGCGGCATCAGATGACGAAGGAGCAGTTTCTTGCCTTTCAGCGAGCCTGCTGCCCAACCTGCGGAGCCTGCCAGTACATGGGTACCGCGGCAACGATGCAGGTCATCTCGGAAGCGCTTGGTCTTGCACTGCCCTGGACTGCACTGATCCCGGCGACGAATGCGGAAATCCGCAAGGCAGCCCGGGCAGCGGGTCAGCAGGTGATGAAGCTGGCGCAGGCAGGCATTCGGCCGGAGCATATTTTGACCAAGGAAGCCTTTGAAAATGCGATCATGGTTCACTCCGCCATCGGCGGTTCGCTTAATGCGGTCATGCATTTAATCGCCATTGCGAAGGAGATCGGAATCACGCTCTCACCTCAACAATTCGATGAGATTCACCGGAAAATTCCGGTGCTGGTGGATACGAAAACGGCCGGGAAATACCCAACCGAGCTGTTCTGGTATGCCGGAGGCGTACCGTTTGTAATGGATGAAATACAGGAGTTTTTACATCTGGACGCTTTGACGGTCACGGGACGGACGGTCGGTGAAAACCTGAAAGAGATGCGGACGAACGAAATGCGAAATTATGCCGAAATGTTTCTGGCTAACTACAAGCTGAACCGTCGGGATGTCATTTATCCGCTCCGTAAGCCACTCAAGCAGGAGGGTTCACTTGCTGTGCTTTACGGCAATCTGGCTCCTGAAGGGGCGACGATCAAGAAGTTTGCCGTTGCTGACGATATGCAGGTTCATACCGGGCCGGCCCGGGTATTCGACAGTGAGCGCGAAGGTGTGGATGCATATATTCGGGGTGATATCCGACCAGGCGACGTGATCGTGATCCGTTATCAGGGACCGAAAGCGGTCGGCATGCCGGAAATGTTCTTTATGTCGGAGCTCATTGCTTCTGATCCTGTGCTGTCCCATACAACCTCACTCGTAACAGACGGACGCTTTTCCGGTGCTACACGGGGGCCGTGTGTCGGCTATCTGGGACCGGAAGCGCTCGATGGCGGAGCGATTGCCCTGGTGAAGGATAAGGATCTGGTGCGGGTGGATATTCCGAACCGCCGGATCGATGTGATCGGTGTTAACGGTGTTGAATGTGAACCGGAGGAAGTGAACGTGATTTACCAGGAGAGAAAAATGCACTGGACGCCACCGGTCTTTTCCCATAAAGGTGTTCTGAAGCTGTACACACGCTCTGCCGTTCCTGCCCTGCAGGGCGGATCCTGTTCACAGGGAGGAATATTCGGATGAGACTTAAAGATCGGGTGGCGCTGGTAACGGGATCTTCCCGTTCCATCGGCGCAGCTGTGGCCAAGCGTTATGCTCAGGAGGGTGCAAAGGTAATCGTGAATTATCGTTCACATCCTGAGCTGGCGGAACAGGTTGTAGAGGAAATTCGTACGCAGGGTGGCGAGGCGATTGCGATCCAGGCGGACGTTTCACGCGAGGAAGACGTAGCCAGACTTGTGGATGAAGGCATTCGGCAGTTCGGTTACATTGATATTCTGGTCAACAACGCGGCTATGGATCCCCGCCGCAAATGGACCGAAATTACAGTGGAAGAATGGGATCACATTATGGGAACGAACGTAAGGTCCCAGTTTCTGTGCGCCAAGGCTGTGTTTCCTTCCATGGCTGCGCGGGGATACGGTAAAATTATCAATGTATCCTCGGTGACCTATTTTACGGGCCAGAAGGAGTTTCTTCATTATGTGACCTCCAAGGGTGCCATTGTAGGATTTACCAGGGCCTTGGCCCGGGAGGTAGGCGAGCATAATATTACCGTTAACTGCATTACCCCGGGAGCGGTGCTCACGGAAACGGAGTATGAAAAGGTAAGTATGGAGACAATCCGGGAAAGCGGAGAGTATCTGGCTAAGGCTCAATGCTTCTCCAGACGGGAAGTGGCTTCCGATCTGGAGGGTGCCTTTGTTTTTCTGGCGTCAGGAGACAGTGATTTTATTACCGGTCAGCTGCTGAATGTGGATGGCGGCTGGATGATGCACTAATCAAATATTAAATTTACACCATGACCAATGACCGGACGAGGTTTGTGGGTTTAGGAGGAGATAAGCATGATGGAATCATCAAAGCTGGAATGTGTGCTGCGCAAGAAGGCTGTTCTGGGGGAAGGACCGTTCTGGGAAAGCGGCAAGGAGCGCCTGATTTGGGTGGATATAGAGGGAAAGTCGCTTCACTTTTATAATCCGGCTGCTTCGGAAGACAAGGTTTATCCTATGGAAAAGCTGATTGGAACCGCGGTGCCGGCTGCAGATGGAAGCTACCTGCTTGCCCTTCAGGATGGAATTTACCGGTTCCGGGAAGAGGACGGGACGATGAAGCACATCGCTTCACCGGAGCGTCATATTCCGGGTAACCGGTTCAATGACGGTAAATGTGATCCTACCGGCCGTTTCTGGCTGGGAACGTTGAACATGGAAGGGAAATCCGGCATGGCAAGTCTTTACCGGATGGATGCTGATCTAAAGATTACCCGCGTGGAAACAGGAATAGGTCTGTCCAACGGCATGGGCTGGAGCCCGGCGGGGGATCAGATGTATTTTATCGATACAACGGCGGGTACGGTCTATGCCTATGATTACCGGCTGGATACCGGTGAAATTAGCGGGCGCAGAGTTTTGCTGCGCTTTTCTGGGGAGAGCGGTATGCCGGATGGCATGACGGTGGATGCAGACGGAAGGCTTTGGATCGCGCACTGGGGCGGCAGCAGAGTAACCTGCTGGGATCCGGTGAGCTTTAAAGAGCAGGAGCGGATTGAACTGCCGGCAAGACTGGTAACCTCCTGTGCTTTCGGAGGCGACAATCTTGAGGATCTGTACATTACCACCGCGGATGATCAGGAAAGCGGGCAAGAAGACCCCTATGGCGGCAGCCTGTTCCGGATCAAAACAGGAGCGAAAGGCATGCCGGCCGCCAGTTTTGGAAGTCAGATATGATACTGCTGGAAGGAAGGTTGATTTCACATGAAGCTGCTGACGATGAAGGTGGATGGCCGATTACATATCGGAATGAAGTTGGAGAAGGGTGTCGTTGATCTGACGGCGGCTGGAGCGCAGTCAACGGATGCGCCGGATCTTGGAGATATGACGAGCAGTATGCGCTCCCTGATCGGATCGATGGAGCGTTCCCTGCCTTCGATCAGGCAAAGAGCAGAGACCCTTGAGAAGGAAGGGGGGCTGGAGCGTTATCTGGTCGATGAGGAACAGATTGAATGGGGACCGTGTATACCGGAGCCAGGGAAGATCATTTGCGTGGGATTGAACTACCGAAAGCATGCGGAGGAAACGAATTCTCCGATTCCGGAGTCTCCAATCTTGTTCAATAAATTCAGCAATACGATCACGGCGCATCAAAGCACGGTCGCTATACCGCCGGTTGCAGAGAAGGTGGACTACGAAGCGGAACTAGCTATTGTAATTGGCCGTAAAGCCGCTTCCGTATCCAGAGAAGAAGCTCTTGATTATGTGTTCGGCTACTGTAATGCCAATGATCTGTCCGCGCGTGATCTGCAGCTCCGGACGAGTCAGTGGCTGCTCGGCAAGACCTGCGACGACTTCTGCCCTATTGGCCCATATCTGGTCACATCGGACGAAGTCGGAAATCCGAATATGCTTGACATCGCTTGTTATGTTAATGGTGAGCTGAGACAGCATTCCAATACCTCGGACATGATTTATCATTGTGATGAAATTATCAGCTACGTCTCCAGACATATGACGCTGGAGCCGGGTGATGTGATTTTGACAGGAACCCCCGAAGGCGTCGTAATGGGATATCCTCCGGAGAAGCAGATGTATCTAAAAGCGGGCGATACGGTTGAGATTGAAATCGAGAAGCTGGGTACCCTGCGGAACATCATGGCGTGAGGATTTGAGTTTGACGGGTGAACGATACATAAACAGCCTCCGGCACTAGCCGGAGGCTGTTTATGTATGCGCTGCTGACTTACATCGATAAACGAAAGTAACCCACTCTTAAATTGAGGTCAAAGTAGGGTATTTGCTGCTCTGAAACTTGATCTTGGAGGGAAGCACAATCAAGATGGTTGTACTGAGGACGGATGAACATTCGTCCTTATTTCTATTTTTAAATTAACATATTCTATTTTTTCTTCCTTGTATAAAAGGATAACCATCGTTATCAGTAATGCCGATAATCAAGGAATAGAAGTTGATAATAGAGCAAACTCGGCCAACGAGAGCCCAAAAGGAGAATAATAATGTTAGAGAAAATTCTATCTCTATTTAAGCCTAAACCTAAGCCTTCAACTGAACCCCGTAAAACCAAGAAAACTCAAACCCGCCCTAAAATCGAGTCCACACGAATCGGAGAACTGGGAGAGCACAAAATTAATATTCAGCTGGATCAGCTGCCGAAAGACTGCCGTTATCTATCCGATCTGCTGGTTTCAAATCCGAAGTCGCGTTCCGGCTATTCTCAGATCGATCACCTGGTGATTTCCCCGTATGGTCTGTTTGTCATCGAAACCAAGAATTACAACGGAGAAATTAAAGGTGGACGCAGTGATAAACAATGGAGTGTCAGTAACCGGTTCAAGATGTACAATCCGTTCATGCAAAACTATGGACACATCAAGGCCATCGAACGACATATCGGTCAGAGGGATGGATTGCGTTACATTTCAATGATTTCTTTTACCATGAGATGCCGGTTTAGTGTCGATCCAGACCTTCGGAAAATCCAATCTGATGAGCTTATCGTATATGATGTGGAATTGTCCGAGTTCATCCAACGGAAAATCAATATGCTTAAAATGAGCGGTGATTACGTACAGCTTACGGGAGAAGATATTCAGCAAATATATCAGAAGCTGAGCGCTGCCAACATCACTGATCCGGCCATCCGCGCCGCGCATGCAGACAAAGTGAAGGAAAGAAAAACGCCATAAGTATTATGGCAAATAAGCCCCGAACTGTTTTACAATAAGAAGTGCAGGTTAAAATGGCCAATTTCGGGGAGGAATGCGAAATGAAGTACAGAAGACTGGGACGAAGCGGGCTGAAGGTCAGTGAGATCAGCTTGGGAAGCTGGCTTACATACGGCGGTTATGTGGAACAGGAGAATGCGGTAAACTCGATCGAAACGGCGTACGATCTTGGGATTAACTTCTTTGACACGGCGAATGTGTACGAGAGAGGCGCTGCGGAGAAGCTGGTCGGCGAGACGTTGAAAGCGTATCCGCGGGAATCCTATGTACTGGCGACAAAGGCGTTCTGGCCGATGGGTGACGGACCGAATGATCGCGGCCTGTCCCGCAAGCACGTCATGGAGCAGGCGCATGCAAGTCTGAAGCGGTTAGGCCATGACTATGTCGATATTTTCTACTGTCACCGTCATGACCCGGAAACCCCGCTCGACGAAACGCTGCGCGCACTGGATGATCTGGTACGTCAGGGCAAGGTGCTGTATGTGGGTGTCAGTGAATGGCAGGCTTCCCAGATCGCCGAGGCGCTGACAGTGGCAGACCGCTATCTGCTGGACCGTATTATCGTGAACCAGCCGGTGTACAACATGTTTAACCGTTACATCGAAAAAGAGGTTATGCCGCTCTGCGAGCGCTCCGGCATCGGACAAGTCGTGTTCTCGCCGCTGGCTCAAGGCTTGCTGACAGGCAAATATACCTCATCCTCGGATATTCCTACAGACAGCCGCGCAGCCAAGCTGGAAGGGGTTCGCAAAGGAATTACCGAAGAGAAAATTGCGAAAGTCCGTGAGCTGGAGAAGATCGCGGCTGAACTGGATCTGTCCGTAGGTAACCTGGCCCTCGCCTGGATCCTCCGCCAGAACAATGTCGCCAGTGCCCTGGTCGGTGCAAGCCGTCCGGAGCAGGTGAAGGAGAATGCGAAAGCTTCCGGCATCGAGCTCAGCGAGGATGTGCTGAACCGGATCGAGGATATATTGAAGGAGCAGTAGGAAGAAATCATAATCTATTAGGCATACAAAATGAGGCACGGGAATCTTCCCGTGCCTTCTATTGTGTATTACCGGTCGCTCAGCTGCAGCATTTCCGATAACTGCCGCAAGGTTGTTTCCTGATCCTCCAGCCCTGTCCAGTACAGATTCATAATATTCAGGAGATTTTGAATTTCGCTTGGCTTCAGATTCAGGTCGGACAACAGACTGTAAGTCTGGCGGATATCCCGGAACAAGCTGAACTGCGGCGGACGGTAACCTTGTACCTCGCCGTCCCATTCCGCTGCCTGCCGGTGAGCCGGAATGCTCAGGGTATGCTTACGGATATGCAGCTGGGCAGGAAAGGACGCCATGTACCGGAGAAAGGTTTGGGCCGCTTCCTTCTCCCTGGAACGGTGGTTGAGCGCGAGCCCGATTGTCAGCAGGAGCGTCTTCGGTACCTTAACATAAGGCAGAGGAGCGATGCCGTATGGGAAAGACAAATCCTGAAGCGCGTTAAGGTTAAAGTAGGTGGTCATCATGACGGACACTTTTTGCTGGGCGAACAGTTCCTCCACCCTGAGCTCCTGCTCGGACAACAGTACCGGGAACGGCTGCTGCCGGCGGATCAGATCATAGCAGGTGCGTATGCTATCATGCAGCGCCTCGGGGCGGCTGCCTGTACGTTTCTCACCAAATGAAAGGCCGCTCTGGAGCAGGAAGATCGGCCAGCGGTTATAAGCAGCCGGATGAAAATAAAAAGCGGTCCCCGGGCGCCGCCCCTCCTCCAGTCGGGCCAGGCATGCCATAAAGTCCTGCCATGTCCAGTCGGAAGACGGATCCTCCACACCCTGCCGGGTGAAATGCTCCTGGTTATAGCACAGGATGACCGGCGAGAAGGTCAGCGGCTGCGCGTACAGCTTTCCGTTCTGCTCAAACGGCTCGGCCAGATCCGGATAAATCTCCTCAGCGGGCTCCAGCTGCTCCAATATTTGTCCCAGGTCGGCGTGCCGCTCCATAAATTCATTGAAGTGAAAGTAGTTCACGGCCAGAATATCGATTCCCTCATCCAGATAATAACGGGCAGCCTCCTGATAATGCTCCAGCTGCAGGGGGACCGGGCGGATCCGGATATGGGGGTGCTCTTCCTCAAAGCATGCGATTAGACTCTCCAGATCGATATCCCGCATTAGCGAAGGGTAATAAGCGAACGAGACGGAGGCAGTCTGGCTGCCGCCCGGATCCGCGACCCTGATACCGACGCGGGGAATCCGCTCGATCAGGGCATCCTCCTCGAGCTGGTCGAGCCCTTTTTGAACGGAATTGACGCTCAGTTGATGCTGCTTGCTCAGCTGCTGAATGGATGGCAAAAACTCTCCCGACTGAAGCCTTCCGGTCACGATCTCATTTCGAAGCAGCTGCACCATCTCATCCAATCGGGCGCGAAACGTCGTACGGCTGGGCTTGTCATGCAATGGCGTTGTCTTCCTTTCTATAGCAAAATATCTCAAAACATCGTTGCGTTCATTATAAAGGAACAGACCCGGATTAAACAAAATGAGATTTTTTTATAAAATAGGTATTTTGGTATTTGACACTTATGAAAGCGTTTTAATAAAATAAATGAAACATTGATGTGATATAGATATGATACAGAATCGGAAGGGAGGATCGCAAGCTCTCATGGCGTTTAGGTCATCAAATACTTCATCACTAACGGGAGGAAATGAATAATGTACAGACAGGACATTAAACGATGGATCGCAGGGCTATTATGCGGTGCGGTGATTTTCGCCGGCAGCGGTGTTCCCGTGCAGCCGGCCTCTGCGGCAGCGGCGCAGAGCACGGCTGCGGAAGGAAAGCTGGTGAACCCCAGCTTCGATCTGCCGCTGGTGAACGGAGAAATTCCGGGCTGGAGCTTGGCCACTGGGTCGAAAGAGGACATTTCGATTGGAACAGAGCAGTTCGTCAGCGCCCCGAACAGTCTCCATTTCAAGGATTCCTCGACCTCGAACCCTTCACGCGTCGTCAGTGATCCGGTAGCGGTAACTCCCGGTGATCTGCTCGTCGCCAAAAACTCGATTTATGTTCTGCAGCAGACTCATAATATTGTGCTGCAGCTGTATTTTTACGACGCCAAGCATGTCCAGCTGAAGCCAGTATCTCAGGAGCTGTTCGGGGCGGTCACGCTGGGCAGCCGGAAATGGAGCGAGATGAAGCTTCAGACGACCGTTCCGGAAGGAGCGGCTTACGTCCGTTATGCGATAAATTCCGGAGCACCGAGCCTGACGGAAGCTTATGTGGATGATGTCGTGCTGCAGATTTCCCCTCAGGAGAAGCCGCTGAACCGGGAATACCAGGCGCCTGTTGATCTTGGCCCTATGGTTAGCGTCAATCTGGGACAAGCAGGAGCCATACAGCAGAATGCCTTGGGTGAAAATGAGGTTTATTTTATGACCAACGGCCTCCCCGGTACGTTTACGGTCGTTGACGGAGAGACGGGAAAGCTGAAGTTTGCCCAGGACATCCCGAATACTGAAGCTACATGGGCGATGACGGTTGGACCGGACAAAAACGTTTATTTTGCAGGTACGGGGGATGGTATGCTCTACCGCTATCTGCCGGGGGACAAGAAAATCGAGAAGCTTGGCTTCAACGGTGCGGATAACTGGGTGTGGGACATCGAGGCCATTGGAAGCAAGATCTACGGCGGCACCTTTAACGACAAAACCGGCGGGAAGGTGTTCGAATACGATATCGAAACCGGCAATTTCCGTAACTACGGCATCGTCGAGCCGGGTCAGCAGTACGTCCGCGGCATTGCTGTTGACGACCGTTATATTTACGCTGGTATGGGGACGACCCTCCAGCTGTTTAAAATTGACCGGGTGACGGGTGAAAAGAGCGAGATCCACATTCCCGGTTATTCTGGAACGACAGGCACCATTGCTGATGTATTTATCGTAAACGGCAAACTTATGGTATCGGTCAGCACTGTCAATATGGTTGTCATGGATCTGGAAACGCTGGAAATCGAGCATACCTTCCAATACAGCAACATGATTTCCGAACCGGATCCGGCTCAGCCGAACCTCATTTACTATAAATTCGGGACGGAATTTTTCCAATACGATTTCAATACCAATACATCGGAGATGATTCCTCTTTCCTATCCGCTGCCGGACACGGTCCGGGTCAAGGACATGTCTTGGATCACCTTGAAATCAGGCAGCAAAGCGGGAACAACGGTGCTGGCAATGGTGACCCAGTATGGGGAGTACATCCTTTATGATCCAACCGAAAAAAGCGTCTCTTTTGTGGAACTCGAGATTTCCCCGCAGCCGGTGCGCATTCAGGCGATTGAATCGGGTGTCGACGGACGCCTCTACTTCGGCGGGTACCAGCGCGGGATGAGCGTGTATAATCCGTTCACGGACAAAATCGATCTTAATATTTCCTCTTTCCCGCAGCCGGAGGGCATCGGGTTCCTGAACGGCAAGGTATACTTCGGAACATACGTCAGCGCGGTTATGTACAGCTACGACCCGTCTCTTCCGGTATCCCTGAACGAGAACCCGAAGCTCGAATATGACATGGAGCATCAGGACCGACCTTTTGCCATCACCTCAGGTGACGACCGGCTGTTTGTCGGTACGGTTCCGGATTATGGCGTTCTGGGCGGGGCGCTCGCGGTGTTTGACGAGAAGAGCGGTGAGTGGAAGCAATATAATCATGAGCAGGTGGTCCGAAACCAGAGCGTCATCAGTCTTGCATACAAGGACGGGCTGCTTTATGGCGGCACCTCGGTATGGGGCGGTCTCGGCATCGAGCCTTCCGAGCCGAAAGCGAAGATATTTATCTGGGATGTGAAAAACGGCAAGAAGCTGGAGGAATTCACTCCGGATATTCCCGGCATCGATGAGGATCCGCGGATGATCGGAGACATTTCGTTTGGACCGGACGGCCTTTTGTGGGGAGCCGTAGACGGCACGATCTTTGCCCTGGACCCGAAAACGAAGGAGGTGGTAAAAAGCAAGCTCATCCGGCCGAGCACGTACAACACGAGCAAATGGATGCCGTTTCACCTGAGATGGGCGCCGGATGGCATGCTGTATACGACCTTGTCCCGCAAGCTGATTGTCATTGATCCCGAGAGTCTTCAGTATAAAGTCATCGATGACCAATTCATGAACAGCATGACCATCGGCATCGACGGCACCATATACTATGCTCCGGAAGCGGGAACGAATATGTCTAAAATTCCGGTGCCGGAAACCGATGCGACACTTGCGGAGTTGAAGGTGAATGGCCGCTCCGTACCCGGCTTTTCACCGGGAGTGCTGGAATACTATATCAATCCTTCGGATAGAGGCAGAGTTGAAGCGAAGACTACACAGACCGGTGCGGATGTGAACATGAAGGATTCCGTGAACAAAGGCCAGATAACCGTGATCGAAGTGACGGGAACGGATGGGAAATCGAAGCTGAAATATACCATTCACTGGACCGGAAGAAAACCTGGTAGTCCCGGAAACCCTAAATGACCCGAAGATCCGCGGGTTCATCATCTGCTCAGGACAGAACCGCTTCGTAATTCTTGGAGTGCTGACTCGAGTGGAATAAATCAGAGCAGGACCGCACAACTGTGTTGGGTCCTGCTCTGTTTTTGCGCTGCAGACGTTTGACAACGTAAGCCCGATCCTCCAAAATTAAAAAACGTGATGTAAACTTTATCCATGATCGGGAGTTTTGTACATGAATAAGGAATCAGTAAAACTATCGTTTCAGCAGAAACTGGATCGCATGATCGGCATGATCAGGCTGGAAATTTTGAATGGATCACGAAGTCCCGGCTCATTTCTTCCTTCGGAAAGCTCGCTTGCGAAGCAGTTTCAGATCAGCAACAAAACGGTGCGCAAAGGGCTGGATGTGCTGGTGGGCGAAGGGCTGATCATAAAAATCGACCGCGTCGGCAGCATGGTGACGAAGGAGCGGAAGACGGTCCGGCTCCATTTCGGCTGCAATCCGACTTTGTTTGAGGATATTGCGCTTTCCACGCTGCTGGATGCCTTTCACGCCCGATATCCGTTAATTCAGGTACGGGCCATTCCGCTGGATTTCTTCGGGCATGTCACTTCTGCCCGTGAAATGCTTGCCGGAGGGCTGCTGGACGTTGTTTCTTTCAATAACACTCAGTTTCAGGAGCTGGCCGAAGAAGACGGGGGTGAGGCACTATCCCTTCTGGAACCACTGGAGCCGGACATGGGATTATACTCTGCTGCGGAAGAGACCTTCCGGCATAACGGACAGCTGTATGCCCGGGCGGTGTCGTTCTCCCCGGTAGTGCTTTGCTATAACAGGGCGCATTTTCGGGAAGCGGGGCTGCCGGAGCCGGACAGCTCCTGGTCCTGGGACGATCTCATCGGGGCTTCCAGACGGCTGGCCGCCTTCAGCGGGAGGCATGCGGTTTATTTCGTGCCGACTTCGCTGAACCGGTATCCATTGTTTCTTCTGCAAAGCGGGCCGGGAAGCGGATCAGATTCGAATACGGCAGCAGGGCTGCGTCCGTTTACCGAGTTGGTGAATGACCATACGATATTTCCGAAGTATTTTTCCGGAACGAGCGAGGACGATTCCCTCTCCTTGTTCAAGGAGGAACGGGTATCGATGATCCTGACGACGTACTTCGGGCTGAATGCATTTCGGGATCTGCCGCTCTCCTATGACATTTCCCCGGTACCGCTGATGAACAAGGGGAAGGCGCAGCGGACACTTCTACTGTCCATCGGAATAGCTGTAAACCGCAGCTCGGGGGAGAAGGAAGCGGCTCATGCCTTTGCGCGGTTTCTCGCTTCTCCGGAAGCGCAGGGAATCATCCGGGAGCAGCGGTTAAGTATTCCGGCTCGCCGGGAATCTGCCGAGGTTTCGGCCAGCCAGGGTGCCACCGGAGCTCCTGCCATCGCTGGAGCACTGAACCGTCCGTCCCGCTATGCGATGTATAAGGAGCTGTTTCCGACCTTCCGCGCACACCAGGAGCTGGGGATTCCCATGTCCGTTCTCAAGGAGTTCGGACGTACGCTCAAGGAATACTGGTCCGGGATGATTGACGGCGATACACTCAATATCCGGTTGGAGTCTCTGCTTCACGGTTCTCAGAAATAGCCGGCCAGCCTTGCTGGCAAACATAAGGCTGCTTTACGGCAATACGATTCTTTGCAAGCTGTCTGCCCATGCAGGGCAGGCGGCTTTTTTTATGCTGTTCACGGCTTTAGGACGATTGACAACTAAGCGAGGTTGTTTTTATAATCAACTGATACATCAGCGTACATCAGTTGGGTATAAATTACATCATGGTACATAAGCCGTTCGCTGGATGTAAATGAGTTAATCTGAGTCATTTACAGGGAGGGGATGCATAAAGAAATGTAAGCGTATGCAGGAATGGTTTGTGCTATGAAGAGAACTGAATGAAGGAGGATGAAAAATGCCGACAATCGGAGTTACAGGTGTTATTTTACTGGTGCTGCTCGGTCTGCTGCTGTTCGGACCGAAGAAGCTGCCGGAGCTGGGGCGTGCACTGGGCACGACACTGAGGGAGCTGAAGAGCGGAGCAGCCGGTGTACTGAATGAAACGGAGGAGGGGAAGTCCAACAAGTTGCCGAAAGAGACGCAGTCATAATCCAGGAGATGAAAAGGAGGTTTTATAATGAACCAAAAGGACCACACATCGGCTCCCCTGCCACACTTGACACAGGAGCCGATGGATCTGAGGAAGGCACCGGAACAGCAGCTGTTATCACCGCACCAGCAGGCGACCGCAGTGCAGTCTTCCCCGGCACCGACGGAAACGCGGGTGAGCCGTAGAAAAGCGCTGCAGGTGCTGGGTGCCGCCGGGGCTATGATCGCGGGAGGCCTTCTGGGTTCCAAGCTGACTTTTGCGGAAGAATCCGCCCCTTCCACGCTGGATACAACGGGCAAAGGCTCACTCTCCAAGATCGAGATCGTGCCGAATGTCAAAATGTTGCTCGAGTTGAACACGAAAAGCTTCCAAGCCGGTGCGATGGTCTATGTCGGCGGGTATAACACCGGTGGCGACGGGGGCGGAAAATGGGTCCGCTGGGTGCCGGACAGCCGTAAAGCAGACAATGGCGGCACAGTTCACGCTCCTCCGGGCACTCAGGGACGCTGGGAAACGGTGCATCAGGGTGTAGGAGACTTCCGTTGGTTCGGTATTTTTGACAGCAAGAAGAACGCGGATACCGCATTGGACGCCATGGTGAACGATCCAAGCATTCACCGGATCGAGGCCCATTCCGACCTGAATTTCGTCAAGCGGCATGTGTTCCACCGGAGCGGGATCGAGCTGGATTTTGGCGGTCACATGGTTACGACCGAAGGAATTGAACTGAACACGCTGAACAATCCGTTCGGGGCGATCATCTTTTTCCAGGGAGAGGCTGCGGGAGACACTTCTGAAGTGACCTTGAGTGCGGATATTCCGGAAGGCAGCGATGTGCTGCAGGTGGTAAGGTCGTCCGCATTTGCCATTGATGAATGGTGGATCGCTCAGGTGTCGCCGCAGAAGGGCGGCAAGGCGCAGCGCGAGCTCGATTACCTGGTGAAGGTGACTGAAATCATCGATGGTACGAATATTCGGGTGAACTACAAGCTCGGGTGGACGCTGGAAGCGGGACGCACCATTACATACAAAAAAATGAAGCCGGTCATCCGCAGTATCGTCCGGAACATGAAGTTTACAGGAGTGCCGGTACCCCCGATGGAGACGCCAGGCCAGCGGCCGTTCGAAACATGGGATCAGGTCGGCTCCAGTGCGGTGGCCTATGAGTTTGCTGTGGAATGCGACGTGTCGGGCATCCGGGCAACCAAGGTGTTCTGGCCAGTCATTCAGCGTCGCTACTGCTCGCACTACATCACCGAAAGCTGCGAGCTCATCAATCCCGAGGAGAGGGACTGGGGCGGAACAGGCTACCTGACCCAGCAGCTGAACGTACTGTACGGAAGCGTGCGAAACTGCAATACGAGCAACTCCCGTCACCTTAACGATTTTACTTGCGCAGCCTACTGTTATGTAGAAAACTGCCATGGGGACGGCGACGATTACGGTCCGTTCGTTACTCACGGACAGTTCGAGCATGACTTGACGTATATCGGCAATTCAGGCCTGCTATCTTTTGCGAACAGCGGGACCCACTGGGGAGACAGCGCCAAGCGGATCATTGTAAAAAAACATATCGCTTCCCGGATCGTGGCTCATAAAAAGCTAACCGACCTGACGCTCGAAGATTGTCACGCGATCAACAAGCCGGGCTTAACCGATTCGGGCTCTATCTGGGCGAACGTCGACGGTTTGCAGATGAGAGGCTGCACCGCGGAAAACATGCTTACCCTGTCCCAAAGCTCGGCCCGTTCCCGGCGTCCGAACCAGATTGAAGCTTCTTCCTTCGGTATGGTGAAGGGCTACGAGATTGCCCGTCCGGTCCGCAGTGAGGCGGTCGGCGTGACCCCGGTTACATCCGATTTGCTGTTCACCAACTGTGTATTTAACAACGTCGAGGATGTGAACATCGGCAGCATCAACCGGCTTACGCTCCGGGATACCTGGTTTAAAGCGGCTTCCAATTCATCCGGCATCGTGCGGATTGGCAGCAAACAAGTACAGCTGATTGGCGGGGGCCTGGAAAATTGCGGGCTGGTGTTTACCGGTGCGTGGGATCATGCGGCAACAAGCAGCGTCGATCAAGTTCTTACCGTGGAGGGAGGAGCCGAACTCCGGGGAACCAGTCCCGAAAAAGCGCTCGTCAGCAAAAAATCATCAGGCGGCGCATTCACTCTGAATTACGGATTATGCCGCAGTGAAGCATCGGATGATGCCACTGCTCACTTCCGCGTGAAGGACGGCAAGCTGCAGTTCAAGGCCGTAGGCGCCAGCTTTAAGGGCGGAAAGTATGAAGCCACAGACGTGAGTACTGCCAGCGGTACCTACTTTTTCATGACATCCTGTGTGGAAGAGAAGGTTAACCGCTCCCAGCTTCCGACTGAAGGCAATAACGTACAGCATAGTAACGGGAATCTGATCATGAAGTAATTCAGCACTCCTATCTCATATAAAGGAGATGGCCCGGTTTATAAAGCCGGGCCATCTTTTTTTATCCGCTATATTCTGTTCCATTGCTCTTGATCACAGCGGGATAGAGGTGAATTGACACCCGCCATATCACAAAAAAAAGGGAGCCTGAAGGCTCCGGAAAGATCAGGACGGCTCAGCAAACAGCTTTTTATCCCAAAAGAGGAGAATAACAAAGAGCGCCATGCCCACCAGCAGCACACAGGCCGGGAGAATAAAGGATATGAGGGCGGCTGTGCCTCCGAACTTGTAGTAGAGCAGCATGCCGAGGGGCATCAGTCCGCCGCCGAGCATACTGGTCCACACATGAAGCCTTGCGGTCCGGGACATGCTGATTTTTTTCTTGAAAATGTAGTAAAAAAGCCCGTAAGCAAACAAAGTCAGCCAGCCGACGACCAGAATATGCGCGTGGGTAGGCCTCAACGAATAATCCTGGCGACCCGCGAGATCCGAGCCGATCAATGCACCGATCAGGGCGTAAATCGCAGCGGTGCGCATCAACCACTTGCTGTAGTTTAGCATATCATGTCCCCTTTAAATAAATGTCTGATTTTAATTATACAATTTTAAATTATATAAAGGAATTATGAACGGAATATGAACGGCAGAAGACAAAGTTTAACAAAAATGCCGCTAACCCCCTCCAGTTCGTATATTTTGATGAATGGGCTGGTGTATATGACGTCGTTGTCCTGGGGAGCGGATGAAGATCAGGTCCGGCAAGTTCAATGCGGCCGGGATGAACGGACTCTCGGGACTATATAATCTGCGCAAAAAAACCAGCCTATACTACCTTGACCATGGCAATTTGCAGGCCAAATGGCTGATCTAAACTGCAGCGCTCTTCGAGCACCGCCGAATCAGTATGATACTAAATATTCAAAATAAAAAATTAAAACGAAATTTTATTACCATGTTTATTTCAGTATGGTAAACTGAATGCAGAAAATATCATAATATTTCCAACCTAAAAGTAGAAAGGGAGTTGTCAACGTTGAAAAGATTTATGAAAGCGCTTTATATGACGTCACTCGCTTGTTTGCTGCTGATTGTCTCCGCTTGCGGAGGAGGAGCTGACTCGAACAAGGGGGCAGACCCGGGCAGCGGGCAGGGTGGCAAAAAAGAGAAGGTTACGCTGGAATTCTGGACCATCGCACTGCAACCGAACTTTACCGATTACTTTAACAAGCTGATTGCGGACTATGAAACGAAAAATCCAAATGTAAAGATCAATTGGCAGGACTATCCGATGGATGCGATCCAGACGAAGCTTCTGGCGACCTCTGCCGGTAAGGATGCACCCGATGTGGTGAATCTGAACACCGAGATTGCTAGCCAGATGGCAACCAAGGGAGCGCTGGCGGATCTGAAGCAGTACCTTTCTGAAGAAACACAAAAATCGTATTTTGAGGGCATTTTCAATGCGACGGTATTTGACGGCAAAGCCTATGCCCTGCCATGGTACACGTCTACGCAGGTGCTTTTCATGAATAAGGGACTGCTGGAGAAGGCAGGACTGGATCCGGCTGTTGCACCAAAATCCAGAGATGAGCTCCATGAAATGGCACGCAAGATTAAAGCCG
The DNA here is from genome assembly GCF_001373415.1 of Paenibacillus dakarensis. Taxonomy (GTDB): domain Bacteria; phylum Bacillota; class Bacilli; order Paenibacillales; family Paenibacillaceae; genus Paenibacillus_AQ; species Paenibacillus_AQ dakarensis. The sequence continues at coordinate 73,677 of NZ_CDSE01000040.1, forward strand.
CTACAGGGGCTGCCGGGTATGCAACAGAGTTTACCGCCAAAAGCTATCTCGCCAACGAAGGGATTCCGATTCTGAACGAGGACCGCTCGGCTGCGGCATTTAACTCGCCGGAAGGCATCCAGGTCATCGAAGATGCCAAGAAGCTGATTGATGAAGGCGTGATTGTAAAGGAGATTGCGAAGTTTGACGCACAGGTTCA
>NZ_CDSE01000041.1 GCF_001373415.1 Paenibacillus dakarensis
CCGGCACATTTCCCGCCTCTCTTCGCGTCATGGCCGAGACCCTTGGAAGCAGAGCATGAATGACCGCCCTTGGTTCACCCTGCAGCAGCTCTACCAGCACCCAATCTCCCACCGCAGGAAAATCGGCACGACTTGCCGCTTCAAACTCATACTTTCCCGTCACAGCTGCCGTTCTCTCGCCCGTTTCCGTCACGATCCGGTACTGTTTGGAGAACTGTGCCGTAACCCGTGCAGGCACAAGCGGCTTCTGCTGATCCTTCTGGCTGTTTAAGTTACTCATCACTTCCTGCCAGTATTCATTCCATCCATATTTCGATAGATCCAATCGTTCATTTATCAAATTTCGCAGCCCCTTTATCCTATTGTTGAACGCAAAAAAACCGCAGATCAATCATCTGCGGCTTGCTTCATATCCAGCAGGAATCCCCTCATTACCTTTTCTGTAATGAACTGAGGAATTCTGCCTGGACATGAAAAAACCGCAGGAAACCATGAAAGGTCTCCCGCGGTCCTGTTGTTCTTATGAACAACTATCTTACCCCGTCCGTAGAGACCAACGCCAACGTGAACACCTGCTTCATTTGCTTTTTCATTTGACATCAGCCTCCTCTTCTTAACAAAAGTATATCCGTATTATAGGGCCGGCACTCCCTTGTGTCAACATTTACCAATATATGAACATTCCCATACTATATCCTCGTGTACTGCCGCCATTCCTCCGGCAGCAGTGCATGATATTGCCGGTTCTGAAAGCGATCATCTACCAGGACAAGCGTCCCCCTGTCCTCTTCGGACCGGATGAGACGGCCTCCCGCCTGCAGTACCTTGTTCATGCCAGGATATACGTAGGCATAATCATAGCCATTCTTCTCATTACGGTCGAAATATTCTTTAATGATGTCATTCTCGAACGACAGCTGAGGAAGCCCGACACCAACGACGACTACACTTTCAAGGCGAGCCCCCTTCAGGTCAATCCCTTCCGAGAAAATACCGCCCATTACAGCAAATCCGACCAAAGGCTCTTCTGCCTCCGCACGAAAAGCACTTAAAAACAGCTCCCGTTCCTCCTCACGCATCAAATGACCCTGAACCTGGGTTTGCAGCCCCGGATTCAGCGCCACAAAGTCATCGTACACAGACTGCATATACGGATAAGAAGGAAGGAATATCAGCGTGTTGACCGGCTTCTCCTTCACCAGCTTGTCCAGCATCTTCACAATCGCCTCCTTGCTGCGATCCCTGTCCTTATATCGGGTAGACACCGGCATCAGCCGGACATCAAGCTGCTCATGGGAGAACGGGGATGGAATCGAGAGGCTGTAGTCCTCTTCCTCCGCCCCCAGCATGTCCCTGTAATACATCAACGGAGTCAGCGTAGCGGAGAAAAACACGGTGCTGAGATAGTTCTTCCCGGCCTGCTGCAGCAAATACGAAGGATCGAGGCAGAACAGTTTCAGAAATACTTCGCTTCCCTCCATTTCGGCATACGTAACAAACCGTTCATCGTACAGCTTGGAGATCCGCAGGTAAGCTTGTGCCGCAAAATAACATTCGAGCAGCTCATCAGCCTCCTCACCGCCTTGGCCCGTCACAAGCTCCGCCTCAGCATGCATAACGAACTCCTCCAGCAGTTCATCCAGCATCTCCGGCTGATAGCTTCCAACCATACGCTCCTCTTCACCGCTGACCTTGCGCAGCACGATAAAGCGGTTGTTCACCTTCTTCGCTGCCAGATAAAGCCCCGGACTTCTCTCCTTGTAGGCTCGCTGAATATTTAGAAACATCGATTTATGAAGCTCTGCCGAGAACATGCTTCTGGCCCGGTCCACCAGGTTATGGGCCTCATCAACCAGCACCACACTGCGCTTCTTCACGTCCTCCTGCAGCCGCTTGAACGAGACGCGCGGATCATACACATAGTTATAGTCACAGATGACCGCATCTGCTGCATAAGCAGCGTCGAGTGAGAATTCGAACGGACAGACCTGATGCTTACGCGCATACGCTTCAATCACCGGACGGGTGATGGTTGTCTCATGCTGCAGCAAATCCAGAATCGCTCCGTTAATCCGGTCATAATAGCCCTCGGAAAAAATACAAGACTCCTGCCCGCAGCCTTCTTCCTCACTGAAGCAGATTTTGTCCTTCGCGGTCAGCGTGACGGTGTGCATATGAAGTCCTCCAGACTCCATCAGGGCCACTGCTTCCTCGGCCGCTGTCCGCGTGATCGTCTTGGCGGTCAGATAATAGATTCGCTTCACGATCCCTTCACCCATCGCCTTTATCGAAGGGAACAAGGTGGATATCGTCTTGCCGATTCCGGTCGGCGCTTTCGCGAACAGACGCCGGCCTTCGCCAATCGTCTTGTACACAGCCCCCATCAGCCGGCGCTGGCCTGACCGGTAGGCTGGAAACGGGAATGACAGCTTCCGAATGCTCTCATCCCTCCGCTCGGCATGATCTCGAAGCAGGCGGGCATACGGCGCGTAGGCCGCTGCCACTTCCTGTACAAACTGCTCAAGCTCTGTGAAGCTGAAGGTGCGCCTGAATCTTTTCATTTCGCTTGAAGGGATTTGAAAATATGTCAGCTGAACAGCCATCTCGGGTGCGCCGTGCAGCTTGGCATACATGTATGCATACATTTGGGCCTGGGCCCAGTGAACCGGATAGGTATCCTCGTTAATGTCATCCAGACTGCCCGAGGTGGATTTGATCTCGTCAATCATAACCGGGCTGCTTCCGTCCCCGATAATCAGGCCGTCGCAGCGCCCTTCTACAGCAAATATGAGATCCTCGTAAGGAAATTCAGTCTCCAGGAAAACCTCTTTCTGATCCTGCTCTCCATACTCCCTCTGTACCTGCTGGTGCGCTCTTGTCCCTTCGGTCAGCGTAGTCGCTGTCCGAAAGCCGGAGGTAATGCTTCCGCTGCGAAAGACATATTCCACTAGCGGCCTTACGGATATTTGAATGGTATGAGGCATAAGCGATCTCCTTCTTAAACACAATCTTCTGGTCCGTATTATACCAAACCTGCGTTTCTCCGGTGTAAATGCAGAGGGCTAACCGTTAAAATATTCGTTTTATGTTCCCATAAAAAAGACGGGCAGATCCCCGCTTCCCAGAAGTCATGGATCTGCCCGCTATATTTTTTTCGATACGGTTCATACCGCTTGTAACGCTGTGCTCTTATGGTGCTCTCGTCCCCATCTCATCCAGGCTCTTGAACTCATACCCCTGCTTTCTTGCCTCGTCAATAATCCGTCCAAGCGCCTGGGCATTATCCCGGGAAATGGAGTGAATCAGCATAACCGCACCCGGATGAAGCTGAGCCATTACTTTATCAAAAGCATACTGTGCACCGCGCTGGTCATTTACATCCCAATCCTTATACGCGAGCGACCAGAATACATTCGTATATCCAAGCTCCTTGCTCACCGCCAGAGAACGCTCGTTGAATATGCCGCGCGGTGTTCGGAGATACTTCATTTCCTTCTGCCCCGTTACTTTAGCCACTTCGGTCTTCACCCGCTCCAGCTCTTCTGTAAGCTTCTCAGCCGAAATCGTAGATACATCCGGATGGCTCCAGGAATGATTGCCGATAATATGGCCTTCCGCTGTCATTCGCTTTAACAGCTCTGCCTGGGTCTTCACATAATGGCCGGTCACAAAAAATGTCGCAGGGACCTTTTTCTCCTTCAACGTATCCAGAATCCCGGCAGTAAAACCATTCTCATACCCATTATCAAACGTCAGATACAGCTCTTTCTTCGTGGAATCACCCATAAAGACAGCTCCATGCTTCTTAAGCAGTTCCTTGAAGCCTTCTTCATCAATTGATGGAAGCTTGCCGTTCACACTGCGTTTGAACCCGAAATGAAAAGGCCCGCTTCCTGCAGCCCAAGACGAGCCTGAGAACGACAGGATCAGGGCCAGACATATCGAAATGATGGACGTCACACGAAGGACGCTGCGATTATTCATGCTTGTATTCTCCTTCATCGATCAATTAATCGGTGCTCGCCCCTAAGAATGACAGGGCTGCTCCAACATAATATCCCACGGATGGAGAAAACTTATGTATATCTGTATTTCACCCTTCTCTCATAGAATCAGGACACAGTAATGGTGCTGCCTGTACGATAACTCTCTACAGCATATTCAATCATGCGAATCGTATCCCGCGCATCCTCAGGCTTCACAGGAACCACTGCCCCCTCCAGGAGCGCTTCAGCAAGTCCCTGGTAGAAAGCCTGATACCTGCCCGGCAGCGTCTCAATCTCACCTTGTACGGTCAATCCGCTGAGCTCGGTCGCCAGCTCCCCATATTGTTCCGGCTGGTCCTCTCCCCATCCGCTGTCCCCCGGGTGCATTCCCTGCTTCAGCTGATCCTCTTGCGGATCTTGTCCATACTTCAGAAAGCTTCCTTTATCGCCATGCAGTTCAAACCGCGGACCTGCCTGTCTCACAAGGGAACTGGAATGCAGGATAACACGATGCTTGTCGTATCCAAACACCAGATGGAAATAATCTATAACCTCAGACCCTTCCCGCTCTGCACGCATATCCGCCCATATCGTCTTCGGTTTCCCGAACAGGTACAATGCCTGATCAATCAGGTGAGAGCCCAGGTTATACAGTTCACCGGCCCCCGGTCCCTCCTGCTCCTTCCACCGTTGCTTAACCTTCGGACGGTAGCGATTGAAATGCACCTGATACACCGACAGATTTCCAAGTGCGCCGGTCTCAAGTAAATTGCGTACCGTAAGAAAGTCGTTATCCCATCTGCGATTATGATAGACGGTAAGCAGCACACCCTTTTCCCGGGCAAGCTCAATCAACGTGTCGGCTTCCTCTGAGGTTACCGTGAAGGGCTTTTCCACAACGACATGTTTACCGGCTTCTATAGCCTTCCTTGCATATTCATAATGGGTTGCATTCGGGCTTGCAACCACCACAACGGCAATCTCTTCATCCTGAAACAGCTCGTCCACATGACTTACGACCCCCGTGCGGGGAAGATCCCTCTTCACTTTCTCCGGATTCGAGGAGACCACGGTTCGAATATGATAGTCCGGTATGCTCGTAAGAAGAGGCGCATGAAAGGTGGAGCCGGATAATCCGTAACCGATAATGCCTACTTGTATCGTCATCTGTCGATCACCACTTTCTATTATTACATTCTATTATTAACGTTACGATTCATAGATGCCCTAGAATATATTAGCACACTAAGCCCTATCATCTATTACAAAAATTAGCATCTGCAGTTCACCGCGATCCATAGCTATTCCTTTTCGCCAAGCAGGGAACGGGTGAATGTAATCCATTCTCTGGCGGCAAAAGATAAATAGCGGTCCTTGCGCCAGATCATCCCGAGCTGCCACGGGATCGACGGGTTACCGAGCGGCAGAATCGTCACGCGCGAAGCATCAATTTCCCGGCAAATCGTCTCCGGGAGAAGAGCGATCCCAAGATTGGCCGCTACCATTCCGCTTATCAAATCCCACTGGGAGCTCTCGTATACAACATGCGGCTCGAACCCTGCGTTCTCACACTCTTTAATAATACGGCCATGCAGCGTGAAGTCTTCACGAAACAGCACGAAGGATTCCTCCGCCAATTCCGCAAGGGAGACAGAATCCCTCCCGGCAAGCCGGTGGGAAGGGTGCAGGAGCAGCATCAGATTCTCCTTCACGAACGAATAATAATGAAACACATCTTCATTGACAGGAAGTACAGCTACCCCGATATCCGTCTGACCGTTCTCCACATACTCCTCTACCTTCTTTGCACCATCTTCGAACAACTGAATCGTAATCTGCGGATATTTATGATGGAACTGCCCGATGACTTCCGGAAAAAAACTCGAACCAATCATCGGAGGAAGACCAATATGCAGGTGTCCCCGTTTCACGTTCATGAGATCCCCCAGCTCATCCGACACCCGCTGGAAGGAATCAACCATCTGCTGGGCCTGCTGATACATAATCCTGCCCGCATCCGTCAGCTCGGTCCGCTTCCCTTGGCGATAAAAGAGTGTAACCCCCCACTCTTCCTCCATGTTCCGGATTGTCTTGCTGATCGTCGGCTGGGTAACATATAGGGTTTCCGCTGCTTTCGTAAAGCTGCGCAGCCGCGCTACCTCCAAAAAGTACTGTAAGTGCCGTATATCCACCGCTTCAGCCTCCTCTAAAACAACTATTCCTTTTTGGAATGATAACAATTCGATATATTCATTTTACCTATGAAAACAATTGATGTAAAATTTTCATTACCAATGAAAGGAGAGACCGGTCGTGAAACAATTGATCAAAGGAAGTCTCCAGGTGGCCGGTTTCATGCTGGTATCTATCATCATGGATAAAGCAGCCGGGCTGCTCCACTTGAATATTCCCGGAAGTATATTAGGTATTGCCGTTGTATTTATTCTGCTTGAAACCAAAGTGCTGTGTCTGGAGTGGATCGAGCTGGGGGCTAACTTTCTGCTTGCCGAGCTCTTGCTGTTCTTCATTCCTGCTGCTGTCGGCGTTATGAAATTTTTCCCGATGCTTGAAAGCGACGGGATTCAAATACTGGCTGTTGTCTTATTCAGCACGGTGACCGTCATGGTCAGCTCCGGGCTGGTTGCAACATTCATATCCAAACGAAAGGAGCGGAAGACATCATGATCTTGTCCTGGCTTGCATATTTCGGCCTCCCCCTCACCGTGATTATCTACTGGGCCGCCAAAAAGCTGTATCAACGAAAATCAAAAGTATATTTGTCGCCGCTCCTGATTACCCCGATTATCATCATTATCATTCTGACACAAACCGGGGTATCGTACGAGGCCTACAGTAAAGGAGCCAGCTGGCTCAGCGATCTGCTGCAGCCTGCGACAGTTGCTTTTGCCGTACCTCTGTACAAGAACTTTCAGACACTCAAAAAGCACGCTGCCGAAATTATGGTCAGCGTGATATCCGGATCGGTCATGGCCATTATATCGTCTGCATTTCTGGCGAAATGGCTTCACTTAAACAGCTCGCTTGCAACCAGCCTTGTTCCAAGATCCATCACGACCCCGATTGCCATGGATGTCTCACAGGTCATCGGCGGTGTCCCTAACATGACAGCCGTGTTCGTCATTATGACGGGAATACTTGGATCTATGATTGGGCCGCTTGTTATGAGGGTATTTAGAATAAAGGGCGATATTGCAATGGGTATCCTGTTTGGAACAAGCGCCCATGGTACCGGAACCTCCAAAGCGTTCGAGTTCAGCCCCCTCTCAGGGACGATCTCAAGCATCTCCATGATTGTAGCTGCATTATTTACGCTTGGTGCGGCACCGATTCTAATGTCGTTTATACAATAAACCTTAGCTTTCCTCCACCGGCTATTCGTATAGCCGGTTTTTTTTCAACTGTTTACCCTGTTAGAAGAAACTCCCGCACTGTATCTCTCTTTGACAACCATAGTCTGTACAAGGCATAATTACTTTGTTCATCTTGTTTATTAATATCCTACTTATAACACGCAGGGTCATGGTTTGCGATTCATTCGCTCCTGCGATTTGAAAGGACGGCGGTACTGGTGTTCGCATTGAACCGGTTTCGTATACCGTTTACGAAGCCATTTATATTTTTCTCCATCATTATGCTGCTGAAGAGCTATCTGGCCTGGATGGTCATCTTCGATGATGTACTTCCGTGGCGTCCGCTTGTTGCCGAAATTCCGTTCATCTGGCTCGCATTCAGTCTAATCGAATGGTTCGCCTCCAAACGCAAAATGGCAGCTTATATGACCGTTAATATATTGTTAACCGCCATATTTTTCGCTGCGATTATGTACTATAAATATTACGGCGTTATGGTAACCTATCATGCGCTGGAGCAGGTCAACCAGGTGACCGCAGTCAGTAACAGCGTGTTCTCACTCATGGACCCTTACTATTTGCTGATCTTCGCAGATATTATCTTGTTATTCGTACTTCTGTGGAGAAGCGACAAGGTCAAGACATGGAAACAGAAGCATTCCAAAAAAGAAAAACGGGCTCTCGCTTCCAGCTTATTCGTTCTATCCCTGATGCTATGTCTGGTGCAGATTATGCCCAACCGGGCCATCATGAACGAAATTGTGAGAGCGCAGGAGATGGGTATTCTCAACTACGAGGCCTATACGATTTTTCAAAATGAAGAAACCGAGCTTGTCGATGCTAAATCCATTAACCAGGAAGAGATCAATAAACTAAAGGGTCTTTCCCCGGTAACTGCGCCTGCATTTGAAGGTGTGGCTAAAGGGAAAAATGTCATTCTGATTCAGATGGAGTCATTCCAGGAGTTTCTGATCAACTTAAAGCTGGACGGCAAGGAAGTTACACCGGTCATGAATAAGCTCGCTCAGGACAGCCTTTATTTCCCTAACTTCTTCCAGAACGTAGGACAGGGCAATACATCGGATGCGGAATTCGTTGTCAATACCTCCTTCTATATCCCGCCGCGGGGTGCTGCTACACAGCATTATGCGGATAAGCAGCTGCCGAGCTTATCCAGGCTGCTTAAGGAGGATGGATATCAATCGGCCACGTTCCATACGAATGTCGTTGAATTCTGGAATCGCGAGGAGCTTTATAAAGGACTCGGGTTTGACCACTACTATGATAAATCCTTCTTCGGTGAACCGGATAAAATATTCTTCGGCTCATCTGATGAAGTACTGTATTCCAAAACAGCGGAAGAGCTGAAGAAAATGAATGATTCGGGGACGCCATTTTATGCCCAGGTCATCTCAATGACTGCTCATCATCCGTTTACGATTCCGGATACGAAGTACAAGATGACGCTGCCGGAGCGATATGAAGGGACTTTTGTCGGCGATTATATCAGGTCCCAGAACTATGCTGACTACGCCCTTGGATTGTTTATCGATCAGCTGAAAAAAGACGGCATTTGGGATAACAGTCTTGTCGTGGTGTACGGGGATCATCTCGGTCTGCCGATTTACTCGCTGGACAATGACGATAAAGAGCTGATGAAAGAAATATACGGACGGGAATATGTGTCCTCTGACATGATTAATATCCCGCTCATGATACACGGTGAAGGTTATCTTCAGCCGGAAGTAATGGAGCAGATCGGCGGTCAGGTAGATATTCTGCCTACCATTGCGAATCTGATGGGTAACTCGATGAAGGAGCAGCTGCATTTCGGGCAGGATCTGCTGAATCAGAAGGACACCAACCTGCTGCCTGAACGCTATTATCTTCCTTCAGGCACCTTCATCAACAACACAACCCTGTTTATACCGGGCAATGCGTTCGAAGATGGTTCACTTTACCCGCTGCCAGGCAGAACCGAAGCCGAAACGGCAGCTTCCGAAAAAGAGTTCAACCGGGCACTTAAGCTGCTTCATCTCTCAGACAGCTATTTAAGGCAGCTGCCTGAACATAATAAATAAAGGATTAGGAGCTTCTCCATTACGGGGAGCTCCTTTTTCCTGTAGTTAGACTCTGCAGGTACGAACCATTCCTCCAATCGTTGTTGTTATCCAATTACTCAGATTCCTTGATTCCTCTAACTCCTTGCACGATCTTCTCCTTGAGAAACTCAGGCAGCGCATAAACGACCGGCGCTGAAGGAATGTCGAATTTCAGATGGGAATGAGGAATTTCCGTAAGCAAAGTACCTACCGGATTGCCTTTTCAGTCATGAATCACATTCCAAAAAATTCTTGATCTATTATCTTCCGTTCCCCATTTCTCAAGGGAGTTTCTGAAAATCAGTCGCTTTGCAATAACGAAATCGTTCTCTTCCAGCTTCACCATAGCACTAAAACCGGCACTTTCCAGTTCTTCAAATATGGTTGGCATCAACTCATCCAAATAAAGACCGTAGGCCGCATCTTCTATTTCTGCGAAAGCTGCGGTCAAGTCTTTGTGCATCGAATCGTATAACGGCTTCCATTCGGACTCGATATATCGGTTGGCCTCCTCACCTATTTCTTTTATCGTCATGTCTTGGTGGAAATTCGGGAACTGTTTTTCCATACAATTTCTCCTCCTTTTCATCATTGCAAATAAATTGTACAACATACTAGCCAATTGCAAGGTTTATCAAGTAATAAGAAGGATAATCTATTGCATATTCAGAAAACCTTACAAACAACTTTAATGTTCATATTAGGGAGAGATCGCGATTATGAAGATGCGTCCCAAAAAAATGGCAGCAACATTTATGATTAGCCCCAGCACTTTACGGAACTATGAAGCTAATGGCCTCATTCCTCCTGCGGGAAGATCAGCGAACGGCTATCGTTTTTATACAGATCTGCATGCAGCTTACTTGGCATGTATTCAAGCCATGGCCCCTGCCTTCGGAATGGAAGTGACAACAGAGGTGCTTCATTATCTTCAACGTGACAAGATGCATAACGCTTTGTGGGTCATCAGGGAAAAGGAGGTCATTTTATACGAGGATAAAGTAAAGTTGGAAAAGTTAATCGGGGATATTCGGCTATTAGTGAAGGAGAATACATTTCCAAATGCAAAGGAGCGCCTTACCATCAAGGAAGTATCCGAAGCGATGAAGATACCAAAATCAACGATCCGTTACTGGGAACACGCAGGGTATGTGGTCGCGGACCGAGACCCTGAAAACAGTTATCGATTCTACAATGAAGGTCATCTGCTAAAGGTGGGGTTGCTCCAAGTCATGCAAAACTTTGTTTATTCAGAGGAAAGCGTGAAATATAAGCGTTTGATTGCCGCTGCCGAGCATGGTGATCTGAAATGCGTCATGAAGCTGGCTGAGAATATCCGAACTCACCTAGATAAGAGGATCGAGTCTCAAGTTTTCGGAGTATCCAGGCTGCACCATTTGATGCAATTGATAAAAACACCGATCTAGCCCAAGCAAATAAAAAAAGAAGCAAATAACAACGCGGCATACGTTATTATCTACTTCCTATTACAGCACCCTAATCCTAACCTTTATACGGTGGGTTTTCGCTTGTTTAGCTTCCATCTAATCCAGCAAGGATCGTCCAGGAACATAGGGTACCTTATACATAAACCCGCTACAGCAGCGGATAAATGTCTGACCACACAGCGTCCATAATGTCCTGCATCCGGTCCTCATTACTGTTGATTGCAATAACTGCATCCAGCTTAGGCAGAATGATGCAGAGCTGTCCCTGGGCACCATCTGCACGGTATGCATCATGCGTACACATCCAGAACTGACACCCGTACCCCTGCTCCCAATCCCTGCTGCCCTTCGAATCAATGTGCTTATGCGTAACAAAATCAATCCACTCTGCCGGAACCAGCTGCTGTCCATTCCACTCACCACGCTTCAGCAGCATCTGGCCGAACCGGCTCAATTCCTCATTGCTGATCGATAATCCGGCGCAGCCAAGAGTTATGCCGAGCGGAGATGTTTCCCACGTGACATTCCTGATTTCGAGCGGGTCGAACAGTCGCGGGGTTAGATAATCCTTTACCGTTTGTCCCATCACTGCCTGAAATAGAGCTGAGATCATAAAGGTATCCCCACTGCTGTATGTAAAGGTCTCACCTGGCTTCCGATCAAGCGGAAGGGACATATAATATTTAGCCCAATCCTTCTCCTGCAGGGAAGCTCTTTCGGGCGCCCATAACGGAGGTGAATCATGGCCTGTGGACATGCGCAGCAGATTGTATAACGTAATATGCCCGGGATGAAGCGGCGAATCTTCCTGCACCGGTGCCTCACTCGGGAAAAATTGTCCGAGCTGGTGATCGAGCGATAACTTACCTTCTTCAATGGCAAGTCCTACAGCCATACAGGTAAACGATTTGCTCACCGAATGCTGCAAACGCCGCTGATCCTTCGCCAAGTCCCACGCATCACGCTCTTCCCCGTTCTGACGTACACGAGCCGAAAATACCTGAAGCTCCTTATCCGTAATTCGTTTAACAAAGCCTTCTAGTAAATGAGCCATGAACTGCCCCTCTTTCTACTCTTTCCCCTAATAAAAATTATATATAGAATACCATGTTTCAACGCCTATAGAAACGTTTCAATAGATATTATAGGAAAATAATACCTTTATCTTTCTTCACACTCCAAGCTGACTCCCTTCTGAAAAGGTGAGTAACAGTGAGCCTCCGACAATGAAACTCCCACAAAATAAGGACTTTTCGACAAAACGGCGACATTTTCCAACAAAATTATCTAAGATTTTTAAAAAGAACATTGACATGAGATGTGAGGTAGATTTATGATGTTATCGAAACGATTCGATAAATCGCTTTCATTTCATGAAACACTATTTTAGCAGGCGGTTAACAAATGACCCCCTAAGCTAAACACATCGTTGAAAGGGGTTAGATATGGCCCATATCACCATTGAGACCGGATCGCCTACCCTTTGCATGACAACCAGTATTCATGTTGTCTCTCCGGTCGACACCGGACAGGATTCGGATCGCACGCTCTACTTGCTTCACGGAGCGGGAGATAATGCAAGCACCTGGCAGCGGTTAACCACGGTTGAGCTTTACGCCCAAAAGTATAATTGTACCGTCATCATGCCGGAGGCGAATCGCAGCTACTATACGGATATGACGTATGGATTAAACTACTTCTCTTATATTACCCAAGAACTGCCTGAGCTTTGTAATCGGCTATTTAAAATGAATACGGACCCTGAACACACCTTCATTGCCGGGTTGTCTATGGGTGGGTATGGGGCACTGAAGTGTGCTCTAACCTATCCCGAACGTTATGCAAAGGCTGTATCTTTATCCGGCGTAACGGACATTAAACAGCGGCTTCACCATATGGACATGCCGCAGGGTATGGTGAAGGAAATGCAGGCGGTATTCGGACCTGATCTTCAAGTCATGCCGGATCAGGACATTTACGCTTTAGCAGCGAAGCGGCTGAAGGAACCGGACAAGCTTCCCTCTATATTATGCTGCTGCGGCTCTGAAGATCCTTTCATCCAGATGAACAGGGAATTCGCTGCCTATATGCAGGAGACGAAATTCGATTTTCGTTATGTTGAGGGACCCGGTTCGCATGACTGGCTCTTCTGGGAAGAGCATTTGAGAACGACCTTTGATTTTCTTTTTAACGACAAGACCCAAGAAGAGTGAGGAGATGCCACTTGAAACCTGCAGCCTTAGGGCCAGATAAGAAGGCAAATGCAAGTAAGCCTTCAAAATTCAAAACACTGCTAGCTGAAATCAAGAAACACCGAATGGTTTACACCCTGTTAATTCCGGGAGTCGTATGGTTGTTCTTGTTCGCTTATATGCCTATGGGGGGCCTCTCTCTTGCATTTAAGGACTACAAGGCGAACCTGGGAATATGGGGAAGCCCATGGGTCGGATTCGAGAACTTTAAATATGTATTCCGGGACCCGAACTTCATCGACTCTGTATGGCGAACGCTTTATATCAATATCATTAAACTCGTCATCACGTTCCCGGCTCCAATCCTGCTGGCGCTTATGCTGAATGAACTGCGGATGAGCAAGATGAAGAAAGCATTTCAAACCGTGCTTACCTTCCCGCACTTCCTGTCATGGATTATCGTAGCCGGTATTGTTATCAATGTTCTGTCTTACGACGGTCTTGTGAACAGCACACTTACCCTGCTCGGGCTGCCGACAATCAACTTCCTGGGCTCAGAGAAATCTTTCATTCCGATGCTCTTGATGACGGATATATGGAAATCCACGGGATGGGGCGCCATTGTATACTTGGCCGCGATCTCCGGTATCGATCAGGATCAGTACGAATCGGCTCAGATCGACGGTGCTACAAGAATGCAGCAGATGTTCCGCATTACACTGCCGAACATTCTTCCAACGGTAACGATCATGTTCATTCTGTCGGTTGGCGGACTGATGTCCTCCGGTTTTGACCAAATATTCAACTTGGCTAATGCCGCAACCAAGAATGTGTCGGAAGTGCTGGACGTTTATATTTACCGGATCACGTTCCAATCGTCGACTGACTTCTCATTCTCCACCGCAGTCAGCTTGTTCCGATCGCTTGTGAATATGGCGCTGCTGTTGTCCGCTGACAGAATCGCCAAGAGAATGGGCGGAGACGGATTATTCCGTTAAGAAAGGAGTGAAAAAGATGAGTTCAATCACAACAACACCCAAAGAACGCAAGGCACGTAAACGCAAGAAAAACATGACCCTGCTCGACTACATCCTTTTTGCCGTGCTGCTCGTGCTGGCTTTACTTATATTGATACCGTTCTGGAACGTCATTATGATCTCATTCGCAACACCTAAGGAATATGCAGACAATCCGCTCTTGATGCTCCCTCAGAATCCAACGCTGGACAACTATAAAGCATTGTTTGCAGATGGCAGTATACTGACAGGCTACTGGAACACCTTCAAGCTTCTTATTATTGGACTTCCGCTCAGCTTGTTTATAACGATTACTATGGCTTATGCGCTGAGCAGAAATAAATTCCCCGGCAAGAAATTAATCTTCATGCTAGTGCTTTTCACGATGATCTTTAACGGCGGTATCGTTCCGCTGTATCTCGTCATGAAATCACTGCATCTGACCGGATCGCTCTGGTCCGTCATTCTGGCAGGGAGCTTCAGCGCTTTCAATATGATTCTGATGATGAACTACTTCCAAGGGCTGCCTGAGTCTCTAATGGAGTCTGCTCGTCTGGATGGTGCCGGAGAGTGGAAAATCCTGTTCTCCGTTGTGCTTCCGCTGGCTGCCCCAATTATTGCTACAATCACCCTGTTCTACGGGGTGGGCATCTGGAACAGCTGGTATGATGCCATGATTTTCCTGAGGAAGGCAGATCAGCTGCCGCTGCAGAACGTACTCCGAACCATCATTGTGGAATCGCAGACCAACGCATCCAACGCATCCAGTGTTGATTCCATAGGCAAGGCCAATTTCTCGACAGGCATGAAGATGGCAGCCGTATTCGTAACCATGGTGCCAATCATGTGTTTCTTCCCGATGCTGCAAAAGCATTTTGCCAAAGGGGTATTGACAGGTGCAATCAAGACCTGATTAATGCATAGATTTTTGATTAAAAATTTGATTAAAAAATCTTATTATTCATGGGGGTAAAACATGAAAACGAACAAAAAGTTTTCCGCAAAGTCAATCCTGATGATGCTGCTGTGCCTGAGCATGATTATGGTCACGGCCTGCTCCAGCAAAGAATCTTCAGGCGGTAACGAGAAAGACGAGAATGGCAATTACAAAGAGAAGCTGAAAATTTCAGTAGCCAATACGGTTACCGTTAATGATGGCGATCTGGATAATGAATTCCATAAGTTCTGGATGGATAAGTACAACATCGAGTGGGACTACAACTTCGTTGAATGGGGTTCTTGGGGCGAGAAGCTTCGCCTGTGGATCAACTCGGGCGATTTGCCTGATGTAGCGGCATGGGACTATGTTCATGGCGATGCGATGAACTACATTGACCAAGGTCTCCTGTACAAGTTCCCGGATGACTGGAAGGAACGCTGGCCGAATGTGGCTGCAGCTTACAAGCTGACAGGCCTTGGAGAGCAGCTGGAGGAACTGACTGGCGGCACTTACGTTTTGCCAAGACCGGTTTATTTCGAGAACAAGCCTGCTGATCCGCTCGTCAACCAAATTGGTGTTATCGCCATCCGCAAAGACTGGGCTGAGGCTGTAAATTTTGAAATCAAAGATGTTTATACAACAAGCGAGCTTATGGATTATGCACGTCTCGTTAAAGAGAAGGACCCGGGCAAAGTGGGATCCAAGCTTGTACCGATCTCTTATAACGCTGGCGATGTCCTGACTAACATCATGATGCCAAACAGCGAGCACTCCCGTGTAGAATCCGCTTTCTACAAAGGTGAAGACGGCAAGTACCACTGGGGACCGGCTGATCCGGAAACACTGACTGGACTTAAACTGATGCAACAAGCTTATAAAGAAGGCCTGCTGAACCCTGAGTATTACACTTGGAAAAACAGCGAAGGCAGCAACAACTTCCGTGTAAACGGAACTGCAGCTGTAATGAGCCTCGGGGGTCTTGCTTCCTACCGTCAAGACGTGGATAAGGACATGAAGCAGAACCTGAATATTGAAAGTGATGAGGTTGTTCATACAGCGATCGTTCTTGGTGACGATGGTAAATACCGCAACCTGGAGCAAGTGAACTTCTGGTCCTCCCTCATCTTCTCCCCTGACATCAGCGATGAGAAGTTTGAGCGCATCATGGATATGATCGATTACACGACAACCAAGGAAGGCCAGATGCTGCTGAACATGGGCTTTGAAGGCACAGACTGGAAATACGGCGAGAACAATGAATTGATCAGCCTGCTTCCGGAAGGAACTACGGTTGGTACAAAATATCCTGGCCGTTTTGAAGGGCTTTACCTGCTCGGCGACGACTTCAGCATGATCAACCCGGCTATCAAACAAGAATATCGCGATACAGCAGTTAAGCATTATCAGAACAAAGCCAAATTGGGCGCAGAAGGCGGTAAATTGGCAACTTACGACTGGGATGAAAAGTTGTATGATTCCAAAGCCAAGAACCAGGCTACATTCACCTATGAAGATGAATATACCAACCTGATTCTCCAGGATGGAGACCTTGAAGCAAACTGGAAGAAGTGGGTTGAAAGCAAACAATCTCTTGTACAGCCTGTTTTGGATGAGCTCAACAACTTGAAGAAATAAAAATAATCTTACAGCTTTTAAAAGAGTTGACCTGAGGCATTTGCCCGCGGTACAAGTCCATTGAACCCGGTGTGCACCATTTATAGATGCAGCCGGGTTCTTCACTTCTACCCGCACTCATTCTTCTGAATGAGGAGTCTGCACAAAACAAAAGGTTGCCCCTTCTTGTACAGACTCCTGAGAAAGGAGAAAGCTGCCTTTCGTTCGTCCATCCAGATCCCATACATTCTCTTGGATGGACATACCGCCTTTTCGGTTAGCAATAGTCGTAGTCGGAACAATGCGTTAATAGGCTTAGACACAAACAAGTGGAGGGAGTTACATGGACCAGAAACAAATAACTGACCTGATTCAGCAGATGACGCTTGAGGAAAAGGTGGCGCAATTACTCCAGCTCACAGCTGACCTTCATGAAGGCACCCAAGATCAAAGCCAGATTACTGGACCTATGGAGGAAATGGGCATCACCGGGGAGATGGTCCGTGCGAGCGGCTCCGTTCTCGGTCTGTCAGGCGCCTCTTCAATTATAGATTTACAGCAGGAATATATGAAAAACAGCCGTCTCGGTATCCCTCTTTTATTTATGGCGGATGTCATTCACGGCTTCAAAACCATCTTTCCGATTCCGCTCGCTATAGGCTGCTCCTGGGATCTTCAGCTTGCCGAGAAAAGTGCGGAAATCGCTGCGCGCGAATCCGCCGCAGCCGGCATACATGTCACCTTCTCACCTATGGTTGATCTCGTGCGCGATCCGCGCTGGGGACGTGTCATGGAGACGACGGGTGAAGACCCTTATCTGAACAGCTTGTTCGCCCGGGCATTTGTCCGCGGCTATCAAGGAAGCAATCTCTCTGAAGATAAGGAACGCCTCGCTGCCTGCGTAAAGCACTTCGCCGCATATGGAGCGCCCGAAGGAGGCCGGGACTACAATACGGTCAATATGTCGGAGAGACAGCTGCGTGAAACGTATCTTCCTGCTTACAAGGCTGCCCTGGATGAAGGCTGCGAAATGATCATGGCCTCCTTCAATACGGTTGACGGCATTCCCGCTTCCGGAAATGAGAAGCTTATGCGCGGAGTTTTACGTGATGAATGGAATTTTGATGGCGTACTCATCTCCGACTGGGCTTCTGTGCGGGAGATGGTTGCTCACGGCGCGGCAGAAGATGACTGTGAAGCAGCTTACCGAGCGATCCGGGCAGGCGTCGATATCGAGATGATGACACCTTGTTATGTTCAGCATCTGCCGGAGCTCATCCAGAGCGGCCGCGTAAGCGAGGCGTTGATTGATGAAGCTGTGCTTCGCATTCTGCAATTAAAAAACAAGCTGGGCTTGTTCGAAGACCCGCTTCGGGGTGCGGACCCGGCACGTGAAAGCGAAGTTCTCTTCTGTGCACAGCACCGCGAGGCTGCCTATGACCTGGCTGTAAAGTCCAGTGTACTGCTTAAAAATAACGGTGTTCTTCCACTTGACCCCGAAGCGGATATAGCCCTGATCGGTCCGTACGCCGGGCAGGAGGACATCCTTGGATGGTGGGCCTGCGTTGGCGTTAAGGAAGATGCTGTACAGCTGGGCAGCGCGATGCAGGAGCGACTGCACGGCAAGCTTACCATCGCGGAAGGCTGCGGTATCGATACAATGACACCAGACCAGCTGCAGAAGGCTGTGGATGCGGCCCGCAAGGCTGACGTTATTGTTCTAGCGCTCGGTGAAGCTGCAGACATGAGTGGTGAAGGCGGCTCACGAACAGATATCAAGCTGCCTAAAGCCCAGCTTGAGCTGGTGAAGGAGATCAGGAAGCTGGGCAAGCCGGTAGCTGCCGTTCTCTTCAATGGTCGCCCTCTGGATTTACATGGTGTACTGGATGAAGCGGATGCTGTGCTGGAAGCCTGGTTCCCCGGCAGTGAAGGCGGTGCTGCCATTGCGGATCTCCTCATAGGTAAAGCCAATCCTTCCGGAAGACTTGCCATGTCATTCCCGCAGTCCGTGGGGCAAGTTCCGGTTTACTACAATACTTACAATACAGGCCGCCCGATGGATCCTTCCAAGACAGACGAGCGTTATGTATCCAAATATTTAGACAGCCCTAACGAGCCGCTGCTTCCTTTCGGCTTCGGTCTCTCCTATTCGGATTTCACATATGGGGAATTGTCTCTCACAAGTCATGAAATGTCGGCTGAACAGCCGCTTAAGGTCAGCGTGACCGTAACCAACACAGGCACCAGAACAGGCATCGAAACCGTTCAGCTGTATATCCGTGATATAACTGGCGAGGTGGTGCGCCCACTCCGTGAGCTCAAAGGTTTCGAGCAGATTAAGCTTGAACCGGGTGAGAGCAGAACCGTTACATTCACTGTTTCAGAGGAAATGCTTCGTTACTATCATAGTGATCTGAGCTATTCAAGCGATCCGGGCAGGTTCCACGTTTTCGTTGGACCAAACAGCCGGGATACCCTTCAAGGCTCTTTCGAATTAGTCTAGCCTCAGCCTATTTATCAAGCGATAAGCAGGTTTGTCCTTAGAAATAAATTCAACAAGCACCCGGCAATAACCCGTAAACAAATATAAGCAAGAATCGGTTTATTGCCAGGATAGGAGGAATGAGAACTCTCATGACAACAATTACACAAGATCAGTTCAACATTCAGGCGGGCAATCTCCGCTTTACTTTCTGGCCAAGCGGAGACTTATTTCAAGCGGTAAGCGGCAATACGATGATTAATCAACTGATATCCAATCCGCTGGACGGCTCTCTCAACAACCTGTATCTGCGAGTTCATGACGAATCCGGAATCAGACACTTTCCGCTGCTCGGCATTCATTCGGCCAGCACGGT
Source organism: Paenibacillus dakarensis (assembly GCF_001373415.1). Classification (GTDB taxonomy): domain Bacteria; phylum Bacillota; class Bacilli; order Paenibacillales; family Paenibacillaceae; genus Paenibacillus_AQ; species Paenibacillus_AQ dakarensis. Next base: position 19,528 of record NZ_CDSE01000041.1, read on the forward strand.
AAGCCATGGGGACAATATGATCCAGTGGACTGGTAAAGTCCAGGGCATCAAATACACGGTCAAGTTTACAGTTACGTCCGGTGATATATGGTTCTGGGACGTGTTAGCCGAAGGCCATGGGGCAGTAATTGACCTCATCTACGGACAAGATATCGGTATTGCCGATATCGGTGCGGTTCGCAGCAATGAAGCTTATCTATCGCAATACATTGACCACCGTGCATTCCAGGATCAAGAGCTCGGCTATGTCGTATGCTCCCGTCAGAACCAGCCGCAAGGCGGAAGCTTCCCTTACCTGCAGCAGGGTGCCATCACAGGTACAACAGGCTATACAACCGACGGCTTCCAGTTCTTCGGCTTGTCTTACAAGGAGGCCAATACCCCTGCATGTTTAAGCGAAGAACAGCTTGCTTCAGAAGTATACCAATATGAGTTTGCTTACACCGGCCTTCAGTCTGAAAAGGTGGAGCTAAACGGCGAAGCACGTTTTGTATTCTACGGTCTATTTAAAGGCGATCATCCTGCAGCTCTTACAGAGCTTGAATATCTGGAAGAAGCTAAGCAAGCATGGAAGGATTATGAGAGTCAGGCTTCATCCGCCAATCTATCACCTCTCCCTCCTGTTCGTCTGAATCCGGTCATAGGAGATCCGCTTCAAGGCCATGAGCTCACTGAAGAAGAGATCAACGTACGATTCCCGGCAGCTGACCGGCATCAGGAGGAACGTAAAGATGGAAGCTTGCTTGCCTTCTTCACCCCTACTTATGAGCATATTGTCCTGAAAAGCAAAGAAATGCTTGTAGAGCGCCCGCACGGACATATTTTGATGAACGGAAACAATGTAGAGTTTGGTGCCAAAGTCATTGCTACCACCTCTTTCATGTATGGTATATTTAACTCCCACGTGGTTGTCGGGAACACGAACATGAACAAAATGATGAGCAATGCACGCAATGCCCTCAATATTCCAAAAACGTCCGGACAGCGCATCTATATAGAGAAAGACGGAGCCTATCATGTGCTCACGATGCCTTCAATGTTCGAAATCGGCCTAAACTATGTACGCTGGTATTACAAAATGGATGACGATATGCTCATCATCACGAATTTCAGCGCGGTAGACACCCCTGAAGTGCGGCTCCATGTTCAGTCCGAACAAGGGCATGCCTATCATTTCATGGTGACCAGCCAAGTGACCATGAATGTAAATGAATATACAACGCCTGTACACATGACCGAAGAATCCGGCGTACTGACCTTCCATGGAGATACGAATCCGGATACGGCTAAGGCTTATCCTGATCTTAAGTACCGGATGTGGGTTGATGGTGCAAAGGTACGCCTTGGTGATGAAACCATGCTGGCAGAGGGCGTGGCTGCTGGTTCTGCTTCTCTCGTAACGATGAAGTTAGAACAGACAAGCGACTGGACGCTGACCATCCAGGGATTGCTGGATGGCGAACAAATTGCAGCCCGGGAAGTTCAAGCCGAAGAAGAAATTATCCGGTACCGTGAGTTCTACAGCCAGGTCATGAACGGTTTCCATCTCTCGAATCCAAAGAATGAAGAAGGAGAACTGTTCAAGGTGAATGCACTGGCCTGGTGGTACACACATAACATGTTTGTCCATTATTCTTCACCGCACGGCTTGGAGCAGTATGGCGGAGCAGCCTGGGGAACACGGGACGTATGCCAAGGTCCTGTCGAGTATTTCATGGCCACCCAAAAGTATGATCAGGTTAAAGATATCCTCCGGATGGTATACAGTCATCAATACGAGGATGACGGGAATTGGCCGCAATGGTTTATGTTCGATCAGTATTTTGCGGTGCAGCAGGAAGAGAGTCATGGTGATATCATCGTCTGGCCTCTCAAAGTGCTCAGCGACTATTTGACGGTTACCCGGGACTACAGTATTTTAGAGGAAAAAGTGCCCTATACGATGAAGCATTCCTTCCAATTCACGGAGAATAAAGCTTCCATTCTGGAGCATGCTCAAAAAGAGATTCAATATATACGAGAGCACTTCCTGCACGATACACACCTGTCCTCCTATGGTGACGGGGACTGGGATGACACCCTGCAGCCAGCCAATGCGCAGCTGAAGCAATTTATGGCAAGCAGCTGGACCGTAGCGTTAACCTATCAGACCATTGGGCAGCTATCTTCGGCCCTGCGATTATACGATAGCCTGCTCTCGGATAAACTAAGCGAGATGGCGGCAAATATCCGGCAGGATTTTAAACGCTACATGCTGAACAACGATGTAATTCCAGGATTCCTGTACCTTGAGGACCCGAAGAATCCCAAGCTGATGCTGCATCCTGAGGACAAGGAGACAGGCATCCAGTATCGGCTGCTCCCGATGACTCGCAGCATGATTTCGGAATTGCTCAGTCCTGAGGAAGCCAAGGCCCATTATGATCTCATCCAGAAGACGTTCCTCTTCCCGGACGGCGTTCGGCTGATGAACCGCCCTGCTTCCTATGAAGGCGGCATTAGCAAGCATTTCAAGCGTGCAGAGCAGGCTTCTAACTTCGGCCGCGAGGTCGGACTGCAGTATGTGCATGCTCATATCCGGTACATCGAAGCGATGGCCAAACTAGGCCATGCGGATGATGTATGGAAAGGGCTTGAGACGATCAATCCTGTCGGTATTCAGGAAGTGGTTCCAAATGCAGCTCTCCGGCAGAGCAATTCGTATTTCAGCAGCTCCGACGGCAGCTTCAAGACTCGCTATGATGCACAGGAAAACTTTGAAGGATTGCGAATAGGTGACGTTCAGGTAAAAGGCGGTTGGAGGATTTATTCGAGCGGACCGGGAATCTATATGAACCAGCTGATTTCCAGTGCACTAGGTATCCGTCAGGTCGAAGGCGATCTTGTACTCGACCCTGTGATCCCTGCAAGCATGGATGGACTTCAATTCGAATATGGATTTGCCGGAAGCAAAGTGACGTTTATCTACCATATAACAGGTGTGCCGATCCACCGGGTTGTCATGAACGGGCACGAGCTGGAATCTTTACGCATGCCGAACCCGTACCGTGAAGGCGGAATACGGGTATCCAGACATGACTTCGAGCGTATGATTCAGGATCGGAACGTGGTTGAGATTTTCATGTAACCTACATGAAAATCTATTCCAAATTGACATATACCATTACTATTTATTCAACTTAGAAAGCAATATATAGATTTAGAATTGGTTTATGAGTGGAGGAGCGAATAAATATTGGTAAGCATTAAGGATATCGCTAAAAAAGCGGGCGTGTCGATATCAACGGTATCTTATGCACTTAACGGCAGCAGCAAAGTAACGGAGGAAACAAGCTCACGGATTCTAGCCATTGCCCAAGAGATGAATTATATACCCAATGCTGCAGCAAGGACGCTTAAGAAGAGAGAATCCAAAATTCTGGGTGTCTTCTTGACGGATTTCAAAGGGGATGTGTATGGGGATCTCTTGGACGGCATGAAGGAAACTGCCAACTCGCAAGGATATGATCTGATCGTATGCAGCGGCAAGCAGTCTCACCGAATGCTGCCGGAGAGAATGATTGATGGAGCCGTTATTTTGGATCACACCTTTACCAGTGAAGAATTGCTTGAATATGCAGCCCGCAGTCATAAAATCGTTGTGCTCGACAGAGAGCTAAAACACAAAAATATCAACCAGGTGCTTCTGGATAATAAAGCAGGCGCAACGCTTGCGACAGAGTATCTGATTGAACGGGGACATAAGAAAATCTATATCGTGACCGGTCCTGCCGGCTCTTTCGACTCCATTCAGAGGATGAAAGCCGTGAAGCAGATTCAGGACCGGGTCCATGATATCGAATGGATTGAAATCGAAGGCAATTTCAAAAAAAGCGGGGGCGAAAAAGCGGCAGACCAGATTATACAGCAGTATACGGAGCCTGCAGCCGTCTTTTGCCTGAATGATGAGATGGCGATCGGGCTATGCGACCGCATAGCCGATACCTCTCTGGTCATCGGAGAGCATATTCATCTGATCGGCTTCGATAACATTGAGCTGACTCGCTATATGCAGCCCCGTCTAGCCACGATCGATTATTCCAAGCGTAAATGGGGCGCACTTGCCGCTGAGCAGCTGATCAAGCTGATTTCAGGTGAACCGGTCGAAAATGAGCGGATTTACGTTTCTCTCGTTAAAGGAGATTCGGTCGGCAAAGGCGCTCATTCATTCACGCCATATGTATAATACAAGCTGCTCTTTCAGAGGATTATACGATCTTTGAAAGAGCAGTTTTGTTATATGCCGTTTAAGGTAATTCGTATTGCCGCGGATTTCCCGATCAGACGGTATGATCCCGGTTCAAATTCTACTTTCACGGGTATTACAATGAATAACCTGACACCCTAATAAATGGAACTGTCAGATAGCCCGGTTTGACAGACACACTTACTTTTTCTTATTATAGATAACATATAACCAATTTTAAGTTGCGGCTATTTTGGGAAGAACCAAAGGCAACCCCATTACACTTACAGGAGTGAGAATCGACAATTGGACCCCATACGAAGGATAAGCAGATTCATCTATTTAACACTTGGTATAAGTGTTATGGCCTCCTCCATTTCCCTAACCGGAGATGATCGGGCCGATTCCGCAGTTCCATCGCAGGAATTGGCACTGGCTAAGAGTCATCGCGCAGCACCGTCACCGATTCCAACCGGTCCTGTACCGGAACACAACGAAACGGTTGCAGCGCGTACTATGTATCTGATATCCACACGCATGAACAAATTCAGTATACAAACTGCTCATATTTTTCTAGTCTTAAAGCACATGCTCCTTGAACCTCTAAAGTTCAGGTCGAATTATGTTAGATGGCCATGCATATTTGCCTCGTGCTTTGCAGTAAGCTATTGAAAACAAATTCGGACCAGATAAGAAAAGGATGTGTTTTGATTGGATGGTAGTTTAGGCCTAAATATATTTTTAGTTGTATTACTGATCGCTTTTACCGCTTTTTTTGTAATGACGGAATTCGCCATTGTAAAGATTCGTACCAGCCGTATTGATCAACTCGTATTAGAAGGACGCAAGAATTCTCTTGCCGCCAAAAAAGTAATCTCAAACCTCGATGGCTACTTATCGGCGTGTCAGCTCGGTATTACGATTACAGCCCTCGGTCTCGGTTACTTGGGAGAAAGCACATTTGAGGCTATTTTCCATCCTTTATTTGATGCCCTCGGCATTCCTGCTGAATTCGCCGGAGCTCTATCCTTTATTTTTGCATTTATATTTATGACATATATCCACGTTGTTATTGGTGAGCTTGCACCTAAAACGCTTGCCATTCAAAAAGCAGAATACATCACGCTCATGACGGCTAAGCCGATCATTGGATTCTATCGCCTGATGTACCCGTTTATATGGGTTCTTAACGGTTCTGCGAACGGTCTCGTCCGTTTATTCGGTCTTCATCCGGCAAGTGAGCATGAAGAGGCTCACTCGGAAGAAGAGCTGCGCATGATTCTGAGCGAAAGCTATGAGAGCGGTAAGATCAATCAGAGTGAGTATGGCTATGTAAGCCGGATTTTCGCTTTCGATGACCTGCTTGCCAAGGAAATCATGGTGCCTCGTACCGATATGGTATGTTTGTATGCAGATAAACCCCTTGCAGCCAACCTGCAAATTATAAAAAGAGAACAGTATACCCGTTTCCCTGTTGTACGCGGGGATAAGGACCAGGTTCTCGGCATGGTGAACACGAAGCAGTTCTTCCTGGAGTTCGATGATAATTCCAGCATTGACCTCACCAAGCTGATCCACCCTGCCATGACGGTATCTGAAGCCATTCCGGTCAAGAAATTGCTGAAGAAGATGCAGCAGGAAGGCACACACATGGCAATCTTGATTGACGAGTATGGCGGAACCTCCGGGATGATTACGATTGAGGATATTTTAGAAGAGATCGTCGGTGAAATCCGCGATGAGTTCGATGATGATGAGGAACGCGACCTGCTTCAGCCTGAGCCGAACCGCCTCATTGTAGACGGTAAGGTTTCCATCAATCGAGTGAACGATCTGCTTCTATGCGATCTGAACACGGATGATCTGGATACGATTGGCGGATGGCTTTATGGTCACAACTCCGAGCTGGTCAAAGGCGACATTTGGACTTACCGGGACCTGACCTTTACCGTGCTTGAGAAAAAGACACATCGGTATACCAAGCTTCAGATCGTTAAACAAATGGATGAACGGCAAGAAGACGAAGTTCCTGCTGCCCCATCGATTGAGAACGAATAAGCACAGTTAAGCAAATAAAAAGTCCGTCAGAGAAGCCTTTCTCTGACGGACTTTTTTCTTATCCGGTCTTCTAACCTGAAATAAAGTTTATTTTCACGCTTTAATAGAGCATAACGTTGATGTAATATAGTATATTATGTTCAAACAGATGGGAGACGGGTAGACATGCATCGACAAATCGCAATTATCGGAAGCAGCGGGGGCAACCTATACAATCTGGGTGGTAAAGAGCCGCAAAAGCTGCTGGAAGAAATACGGCTTCAGATGGAAAGTGCCGGTTTATCCTGTGCAGCACTTCAGTTCATCGCGGCTCAGACTTCGATGGACTCCGCTAAGGAGACCACATTAGCCGTGCTTTATAGCTGGAGCATTTCGCAGGGAGCACCTGTCATTATTGCCGAAGGTACACTCAAAGAAGTAAACGAAGCAGCACGGCGGCTGGACCAAGAAATTGCGGAGCAGATTGAGCTCGGAGAAATTGAAGGTATCATCGCCATGAGTGCTGATCCCGAGAACACCAATCGTCACACCTTTGAAGCAGCTGCACGGCACAAGCTGCCCGTTACGGGAACCGGAGGAACGTCTATGGCCATCATCCAATCCAAGGGCGTTCACGTTATTTCAGCATCGGGTACGACAGGCACAACCAACCGAACACGCGCCGTTGCCTTTGTGACCTCACTCTGCAAGCACTGGCGCTTGTCTTATCGCCCTGTAATCGGCAGCAGCGCGGCGGCCTCCGGCAGCACAGCAACAAATACTTCGCCATGGAAACGAATTAACATCCGGGGTATCATGATGGCATCACTGCCTGGTTTTATCGGAATGGCATTAATTCTTGCAGCCAGTAAAATTCCCGGCCTATCAGCGCTCACCTCCGTGTTTGACCTGATGATTAAAGCGCTGCCCGTCATTATTGCCGTCATTGCTGCGAAACAGATTTCGGAGCTTGATGAGGTTTCCATCGTTGCTGGTATTATAGCGGGCGTTCTTTCCGTGGAGGGAGGCATCATCGGCGGAATGATCGGCGGGATCGGGGCCGGCCTGATCGTCCACTACGTGTTCCGCAAATGTGTAGAATGGCGTTTTCCTGCCACAACCGTCAACATCGCGGCCGGGGGCATATCCGGCCTGATCGCCGGCCTGTTCGTCTATTTCTTGATTGCTCCTGTTGCATTGACCGCAGGAGAATCGGTCCGCCTCCTGCTTGAGACCCTTGTATCTTGGAGCCCTGCTTTAGCAGGTTTGATCGCTGGACTTCTGATGTGGCCGGCAATTATCGGCGGGGTCTACCATGCAGCTATTCTGCCGATTGTGCTGCTGGAGATGGAGCTTACAAGCAACAGCTTCCTTGGAGCTGTCGATATGGCAAGCCTGGTTATGGTATCCGCAGGCATTACGCTTGCCAACATCATCGCTCCACGCGATAAAGGCGAAGCGGCTGTAGCCGCACCGGGCTTTGCCATCAATATGGGATTCGGCACGTTTGTGGAAGCTGCCTATCCGTTCATGTTCTCGAACAAGCTTGTGTTTGCCGGAGCCATTGTGTCAGCGGGCCTGGGCGGCCTGCTCGTAGGGCTGTTTGAAGTCAGAGGAACGGCGTATGTCCCTTCCTTCCTGGGTCCAGTAACCTCCAACAACACAACCGGTTTTCTTATCTCTATGGCAGCCAGTCTGCTCTGTTCATTCCTGATCACCTTCTTCGTGAATAAAATGTCGGTGCATCTTAGCTCCAGACAGACGATGGAGATGTAAAACACAATAACAATAGACAATCCCCCGGTCCAGGATACACGGGGGATTGTTTTTGGTTATGACCTATTCCTCACGAAGATTACGGATCTCTATATCATTCACAGATGTGATTTCCGAAATATCATCAATCCGGAGCATATGTGTCTGTTTTCCTTGATTAAAATTTTTATCCGTTTTATCCCTTTTGAGCTTATTCATGTTGGCTGGGGTATTCATATTTGAAGGATAATATCTGATATCAAGCTCCGTCTCACCTTCGGACATCACCTCCGGCATGCGCCGAATCAGTGTCATCACGCGCTCCTTCTCTTCGGCAAGGTTATCTTCCGTAAGATCAGCGAATACATAGAGAGTGACATGCTGGCTGCTAATCTGCAGCCCGTTCTCTCCACTCAGGTTATTATAATTCTTCTCCACCATTTGATGATCCTTTTCATTCACCCAAGTATAAATGAACGCACGGTCAGGATAGAATTCATCCACCAGGGGAGTCAGATTATCCTTAAGCTGAGATCCCCACAAGTGATTTAAATACGTGTCATTCGAAATTCGTGGCGGGCTGCCATTACTGCTATCCAAACTGAACTCGATATGAGGATTTTGTTCCGGATGAGCCTTTAGAGAATAAGAGCTAATTGCCCAAATGTATCGCACTTCCGAAACCGCAAAGGATTCGTTGTACTTATTCTCCAAATAGCTTTCAGCTGCTTCCTGAACGATCTTCTTCTCGCTACTTGTCTTGGAGAACGGTCCCATGCCCTTCGTGTAGCCTCCATAAACAGCCCCTGCAAAAAGGGCCAAGCCGATCACCGTTCGCACCCCAATCTTCCATGGAGACGACAGTTGGCGCTCCCGCCTTTGTGCTTTATAGGGGTCCTTCGCCGTATCCCGTCTGAAATACATGAGAGTTACAATGAGACCTATGCTGTGAACCAGAAGCGCTAAAGGCAATGTAACCCCGCCCAGAAACCCAAGCGTCATAAAAAAAACATAGATCGACATGCCCTGAAGCGCCATAAGAAGCACCCCGCCAGCGATCATGGCCGGCGTACCGATATAAAACATCCCTGCTCCGGTGAATACCAGAGAGAGGAGAGTCGCAATCCACTGATGCTTTTTCAATCTGTTCTCCCCTTTATTCTTTTGGGTGAATCATTTCTTCAGGTTTCACAATCCGGTCAAAGTCCTCCCCGGTTAAAAGGCCGCTCTGTACGGCTGCCTCCCGCAGCGTCAGGCCTTCCTTATGAGCCTTTTTCGCAATGCTTGCCGCATTCTCATAGCCGATATGAGGATTCAGCGCAGTCACCAGCATCAGCGAACGCTCCATATTACTGCGAATGACACCCAGATTGGCCTCAATACCTGCCGCACAATTCCGGTCAAATGAATCCATTGCATCGCTTAACAGACGTGCAGACTGCAAAAAGTTATATATAATCACCGGCTTAAATACATTCAGTTCAAAATTACCTTGGCTGGCTGCAAAACCAATCGCCGCATCGTTCCCCATCACCTGGCAGACAACCATGGTTAATGCCTCGCTCTGTGTCGGATTCACCTTGCCCGGCATAATCGAGCTGCCCGGCTCGTTCGCTGGAATGGTCAGCTCTCCAATACCCGAGCGGGGGCCGCTGGCGAGCCAGCGCACATCGTTCGCAATCTTCATCAGGTCAGCTGCAAGCGCCTTGAGCGCTCCATGAGCGAACACCAGCTCATCATGGCTCGTTAGGGCATGGAACTTGTTGCTCGCACTTCTGAAGCTTTTGCCGGTTTCCTTGCTGATCTCTGCTGCTGTCATATCCCCGAACTCCGGATGAGCATTAATTCCGGTTCCGACCGCAGTGCCTCCTATAGCCAGCTCGCGCAGCGGCTCTGCCGAAGAGGCAATCATGAGCTCGCATTTCTCCAGCATACGGTGCCAGCCGCTGATTTCCTGCCCCAGTGTCAACGGGGTGGCATCCTGCAGGTGTGTGCGTCCGATCTTGATAAGATCCTTATATTCCTCGCTCTTCTTCGCTAACGTATGCTTCAGTCTTTGCAGCGCAGGCAGAACCTCATTCTCTACAGCAATCAGGGCTGCCATGTGCATCGCTGTCGGAAATGTATCATTGGAGCTTTGCGATTTGTTCACATCGTCATTAGGATGAATAGATTGATTGATGCCCTTCTCCTGCAAAATCTGGTTTCCCCGGTTAGCAATCACTTCGTTCACATTCATGTTGGACTGCGTGCCGCTGCCCGTCTGCCATACGACAAGCGGAAAGTGGTCGTCACGATCTCCGGCCAATATTTCATCTGCCGCTGCAGCGATAGCCTCCGCTTTGCTCTGGTCCAGCTTGCCAAGCTTCGCGTTGACCGCTGCCGCACTCTTCTTCAAAATGGCAAAGGCCCGGACGATCTCAAGCGGCATCCGCTCTGTACCGATTCGGAAGTTTTCGAAGCTCCGCTGTGTCTGGGCAGCCCACAGCTTATCCGCAGGCACATGAATCTCGCCCAAGGTATCTTTTTCAATACGGTAATCCATATTTTGGTTCCCTCCCCTGGCATTCGTTCTCTCTACTTCATTTACCCTATTATGCCATAAGATTAATCCAAGGGGCTTTATCTGATCAAATATGGTGTAACCTTTTTCTGTTGTGAGGCGCTCCGCGGACGAATCATTCCTACAATCGCTCTTGCCACCGAATTTCCTGAATCATATACTAGCGGGAGAAATTCGGTGACAAAGGCGAACGCTATCGCTTCTCCGGAATCGCTTCGTCCCCTCCGCTGGCTTCGTGCATATCCATTCAAAAAACAAAACAAACAAAAACCTCCCCTTGGAGGATATAGAAGAAGATATCCGGGCAACTCTCACCCACAATTTGCTCAAGAAAGCAGGCCAAAAGCACGAAATGGCGGTGCAGGATGAGCTGATACGCTCCCTGCACCGCCATTCTATGTTTTTATGCCTTTTTCGTTAAGTGAGCTGTCCTGTCATGGACTCCTCTTCGGTCCTGCTATTCCTGCACAAGCGGACGGTCCAGTCCATACAGACGACGGTACCGCGGATAGTTCTGAAGCAATTCTGCATGAGTGCCGCGCATTACAATGCGGCCCTCTTCCATAAAGATAATCTCATCCATCTGCTCTACACCCACCAGATGATGAGTAACCCAGATCAGTGTCTTGCCTTCGAGGCTTGCGAACATCGTTGACAGCAGATCACGCTCTGTCTTCGGATCTAATCCGACTGTCGGTTCGTCCAGGATGACAACCGGTGTATCCTGCAGCAAAATACGAGCGAGCGCTACCCGCTGCCGTTCCCCGCCCGAGAAACGCTGGCCGGTTTCCTGCATCCGGGTTGCAAGGCCTTCTGGCAATGAATCCACGAGGCTTCCGAGACGGGCTCTCCGAACCGCCTCCTCAATCTCCTCATCCGCTGCTTCCATTCGGCCCAGCCGAATATTATTCGCAAGCGTCGTGTCGAACAGATGCGGGCTTTGATTCAGCACAGACACGACGGAAGCCATTCCATCCCCGAACCGGAAGGCATCTGTGCCATTGATCGTTACGCTGCCCTCCGTTGGCGTAAGCACACCCTGGATCAGGCCCAGCAGGGTAGACTTGCCTGCACCTGAGCGGCCGATCACGGCTACCTTAGAGCCTTGAGGAATGTCGAGCGACAGCTTGCTCACCGCATGCTGTTCATGCTCGTTCTGCACTCCCCCATAACGGAAGGAGACATGGTCCACTTTGACATGAACGTCATGACCAGCGATTGCATCTGCTTCATCCCGGGTCAGAGTCATACTGCGCTGCTGCTTGATGTCCTCCTCTGAGCCAGGCACTTCTTCCTGAATCGCATTTAAGCGATTTATTGATTGTTCATACTGTGGAATCCGTTCAACGGCTTCGGAAATTGGCAGAAATGCATCCATCAACGGAAACACAACAAGTACGAAAGCGGCAATCAGGGTAACGTCGATACGACCATCAGCATACTGATGAGCAGACCAGACGACCATGGACATCACCACAGCCGCCACGATACATTGACTGATAAAGCCGCGGTAACGTCCCCAGCGTTTCAAAGACCGGTCCATGCGATCCACGCTTGCTTCATCCCGTTCATATCCGGTGAGGAAATCCTGCTGGCGGCCGGTGATAAACCACTCACCCATACCGAGCACGGCATCCGTCAGCTTCTGATACAGTGCAGCGCGCTCCTGCTTCATCGCCCGGTTCTTCCGCTTCGTCAGAAGCAGGGACACAATCGGCAGGACGAACAGCAGCAGAAACACATATACCGCCATGAGCAGAGCGAACCATGGGTCGAACACCCCGATAGCGATTATAGCGCCTGCGTATAAGATCAGGGCTACAATGGCCGGAAACACCGTCCGGATATACACATCCTGCAGGTGTTCAATATCATCTGCAAGCACACCCAGGAGATCCCCCGTCTTAAAGCGAGAGGAGAACCGCAGCGCCTGCGGCTCCAGCAGATGATACAACCGGACGCGCATTTTAGATAAAATCCGAAGAATGGTGTCATGGCCGACCAGCCGCTCTACATAATGAACGACAGCCCGGCTGATCCCGAAGGTCCGCACTCCAACAACAGGCACATACACCATCAGAATGTTCTCCGGCCGAAGCGCAGATTTCGAGATCAGATAGCCCGAGGTAAACATAAGCATCGACGCAGACAGAATGGTCAGTGCACCGAGGATCACAATGAGCAGAAAGCGCCAGAAGTTAGCTGTTATATAAGGTCGAAACCACTGCTCCTGCTTCATTGTACTCCCTCCATTTGTGATGTAATAAGGCCGTAATAAACACCTTTAAGCGCCATTAGCTCTTCATGGGTACCCGATTCAGCAAGTCGTCCTTGATCCATCACCAGAATGTAATCCATTTCTGTCATCCAGTGAAGCCGGTGTGTCGCAAGGAATACCCATTTATCTTTAAAGAGTGAGGCAAACGTCTCCTTCAGCTCATATTCCGTTTCAATATCCAGATGCGCGGTAGGCTCATCCAGAAGCAGAACAGGGCGCTGGCTCAAAAATGCTCTCGCAATAGCTACTCGCTGCGCCTGTCCACCGCTCAAACTGCGACCCCCGCCGCCGATAAGCTCATCCAGACCGCCAGGCAGGGATTGAACCACACTGGACAGCCCTGCCGCCTCTGCTGCCCGTTCAACCTCGGTATGGGAAGCCTCCGGAACATAGAAGCGAATATTGTCTGCAAGAGAGCAGCCAAATAAATATGGATGCTGCGGAATATAGGTTACGTGATTTCTCCACGCCTTGGATGCGGTATTATGCAGCTTCACTCCATCCAGCGTTATCCCGCCGCTGCTTGGGGTTAGAAAGCCGCCCAAAATATCGATCAGCGTTGACTTGCCGGCTCCGCTCTCGCCAACAATCCCGATCTTGGCTCTTCCCTCCAGACGGAAGCTTACATCCGCCAAGGATTCAGGGCCCTGCACATCGTGATGCATGCCGATACCTGATAGCTCCAGCACACTGTCTTCTTTCCACTCCAGCTCAGTTTCAGAAGAAGAGGCAGCTTCACTGGCTTCCTGCCCATCTTGCACGTTCCCTTCCGAATCCTCCTTAATCATGGCCTGAATCGCTTCACCTGCCTGTTTGCCGTCAAGAGTAGCATGGAAATCAGCCCCCACCATACGCACAGGCAAGAAATACTCCGGTGCCAGAATAAGAATGGTCAGCGCAGGCAGCAGCTCCAGGCCGCCATTAATAAGCCGCAGCCCGAGATTTACCGCTACCACAGCAACCGACAGCATGGTGAAGAAGTCGAGTGCGAAGGAGGACAGAAATGCGACCCGAAGTGTCTTCATCGTAGCCTTCCGGTAGCTCTCACTCACCTGGCCAATACTCTCGCCGTGTCGCTTGCTCTGCCCCAGGAACTTCAAGGTTACAAGCCCCCGCAGCGAATCAACAAAATGATTGGAAAGTATGCGGTAGGTATGCAGCTGGCGGTCGGTCTGCTTCCGTGCTGCCAGGCCTACCAGAATCAGAAATATGATCAGAATCGGCATTGTAATCAGCAGAATCACGGCCGAAATGCGATCAATATAGAACACATACAGCCATACTAATGCAGGAGTGAAGGCTACCCCCATCATACGGGGGATCGTCAGCTCCACATACTTGCGGAATTTCGTGATGCCCTCCAGCACAAGCGTGACCACATTACCTGTTCCCTCGGACCGGACAAATCTTGGGCCCTTATGGAACAGCGTATCCATCAGCTGCTTTCTCAGGTCCGTGCCCGTTTCCTCGGCGAACCGCTGTGCAATACCCTGCTGCACGAGTCCGATGCCGTGACGTGCCAGAAAAGCAAGCAGGAACAATACCGCTGTGCTGTATTGTTCCTGCAAAGTGGATCCGGCAAAAAGGGCGGAGAGGATCTCCGCCAGCCATTTTGCCTGTAATATGATGGCCGCGCTCTGTGCTAGGGTACAGATGGCAATGAAGAGGAAAACCGTCTTAATCCCTTTGTATCCCAGCAGATCTTTACCCATCAGTATTCTAAATGCTCCTTCTCATGTACCCGTTTATGGAAAACGAAGTAGCTCCAAATTTGGTAACCCAATACGAATGGCAGCAGTGTTAACGCTACAATCGTCATGATTTTCAGAGAATAAGGCCCTGAAGCCGCGTTTTGAATCGTCAAATCGAATGCACTGCTGATCGAGCTGATCATCACGCGCGGGAATAAACCAATGAATACGGACATAACGGACAGCGCAATGACAGCTCCGGTCATACCGAATGCCCAGCTGTCTTTCTTGGCTTTCATGAAATAACCGGCTGCCAGGAAAGCAAATACACCTATAATCAATACGATCGATAATAATCCGCCGCGAACTTCAAACACATCCGTCATGAAGTACGTCATCACTCCGAATGTAAGCAGCAGTGCAGCTACCGGAATTAACAGACGGCGGGCCATAACACGTGCACGCTCCTGCAAATCCCCAATCGTACGGAGGGTTGTAAACATCAATCCATGCAGTAAGCATAGCATAACTACAGTAACTCCGCCTACCACGGTGTACAGATTCACAACATCGAAGAATCCGGCATGAAGCTGCATCGCTTCATCAATCGGCAGTCCCTGAATCAGGCAGGCAAATACAACACCCAGCAGGAACGGCGGCAGAATGCTGCCTGTGAAAATAGCAATATCCCATACCTTCTTCCACCGCGCATCCTCGACCTTGCCGCGGAATTCAAAGGCTACACCCCGAGCGATCAAGGCCAGCAGCAGGAACACGAGCGGAATATAAAATCCGCTGAAGAGCGTTGCATACCAGTTCGGGAAGGCGGCGAACATCGCACCGCCTGCCGTGAGCAGCCATACTTCATTCGCATCCCAGAACGGGCCGATAGAGTTAATAAGAACCCGGCGCTGACTATCATTTTTGGCTAAGAATTGTGTAGACATACCCACACCGAAGTCAAAACCTTCTAAGAAGAAAAATCCGATAAACAGAACGGCAACCAATATAAACCACAACTCATTAAGAGGCATTGCCGTATCCCTCCTTATTGAACGGGTCAGTTGCGTGGTGATCGTCATTCTCCTCCGCAAATGGCCCTTTCTTGATTACTTTCACGAACAGATATGCCATGACTGCAGCTAATACAGCATAAATCGTGCTGAATGCAATCAGTGAGAACAGAACTGAACCTGCGCTTACATTCGGTGAAACACTGTCTGCAGTTGTAATTAATCCGAATACGGTCCAAGGCTGACGGCCGATTTCAGTCATGATCCAGCCTGCTGTATTCGCAATGAATGGCAGGGAGATGCTAAACAGCAAGGCATACCAGAACCATTTTCCTGCTGTCTCTACTTTCTTTCTCCATGTCAGCCATGCACCGTAAAGACCGAGCAGAATCATAGCGGAACCAGCAATAATCATGATACGGAAGCTCCAGAACGTTGTTCGAACCGGCGGGATGTAGTCACCAGGTCCGTACTGCTGCTCATACTGTGCCTGCAGTTCCTTCATACCGATAACTTCACCGGAAAACTTACTGTAGGACAAGAAGCTGAGGAGATAAGGAATTTTCACTTCCATCTTATTCTCCTGTTTATCCGAGTCAATGGACGCAATAACCGTCCACGGTGCCGGGTCATCACTTGTTTCCCACAAGGCTTCCGCAGCAGCCATCTTCATAGGCTGAGTATCAACCAAATATTGTGCTTGCTGGTGTCCGTATACGGCAACCAGTACCGAAGAGGTCAAAGCAACAATAATCGCAATGTTAAAAGACTTTTTAAAGAACTCAATATCTTTCTTCTTCAACAGCTTGTATGCGCTAACCCCTGTAATCAGGAACGCACCGGTTGCCAGTGCCCCAAAGATTGTATGAGGAAACTCAACCAACAGCTGTCCGTTCGTAATCAGAGCCATGAAATCATTCATTTCAGCACGCCCATTGTTGATTTCGAAACCAACCGGTCGCTGCATGAACGAGTTCGCTGCCAAAATCCAGAAAGCAGACATCGCCGTACCGATGGATACGAGCCAGATGCACAGCAAGTGAACTTTCTTGGATAAGCGATCCCATCCGAAGATCCACAATCCAATAAAGGTGGATTCAAGGAAAAATGCCAGCAAAGCTTCAATCGCAAGCGGTGCCCCAAAGACATCTCCTACGAACCTTGAATAATCTGACCAGTTCATGCCGAACTGGAATTCTTGCAGTATGCCGGTAACGACACCGACAGCAAAGTTAATGAGGAACAGCTTTCCCCAGAATTTTGCCATCTTCTTGTATATTTCCTTGCCCTTAACGACATACATCGTCTCCATGATGGCAATCAGAAATGCCAAGCCGATGGAAAGCGGAACAAAGATGAAATGAAAAATGGTTGTCGAAGCGAACTGGATTCGTGCGAGCATAACCGGATCCATAATATACCCCTTCCTTTTGGTCACATAATAATGCTTCAAAATTAATCATTTCTTATTTTCGCAGACCGCTGTTAGTTGAATTGTGAGCTTTATCACATAAAGTGCGATGAAAGGGTGATAAATAGTTATAAATTTGTGACGAAAATCACTTCCTTGATAATAAAGGAAAAAAAGGACCCGCACCTTGTGCGAGTCCTTTTGCATTTCTAACCACATTTACAAAATTTCTGTTTCAATCAGCTTGAACTCGGTTACGTCAGCCAAACCGCGGTTCGTAATCCGTATATCCGGAATGACAGGCAGTGCGATCAGCGAGAAGGTCATAAACGGCGCATTCAGCGGACAGCCGATTTCCTTCCAGGCTTCCTCCATTTCGGCCACTTCAGCTGCTACGATCTCAAGTGAACGGTCTGCCATCAAGCCTGCTACAGGCATTGCGACTTTTGCCAGAATCTTTCCATCCTGCACAACGATCATGCCGCCGCCGCATGCAGCAAGCTCATTCGCTGCATATGCCATATCCTCCGGGTTCGTACCCATAACAAGCAGATTATGGCTGTCATGAGCCACCGTGGAAGCTACTGCACCGGATTTCAGCTGGAATCCGTTCGCGAAGCCAAGGGAAATCTGACCTGTGCCTTTATGGCGCTCAATGCAGGCAATCCGAATCACATCCTGTGCAGGATCCGGCTGGATATAACCTTCAACTACAGGCAGCGTTGCTATCATTTTGGCAGTACGGGCACTGTTCTCAATCGCACGAACCACATTCACTTGTGTCTTATCAGCCTGTCCCTTGCTGCGAAGCAAGAAATCTTCAGCTGTGAGTGCACGCTGAAGACGCACAGAGCTGCGGGCTTCCGCAGGGTATTCGTAAACCGGGAATTCCTTCACGATCTTACCGGATTCGGCTATCACTTCACCGTCAGTAATGACAAGTGAAGGCACCATCTGCTTCAGATCATCAATGAGCAGAATATCTGCTGATTTACCGGGAGCGATGCTTCCGATTTCCTGATCCATCCCGAAATAACGCGCAACATTGATCGTTCCCATCTGAATAGCGGTAACCGGATCAACACCTTCCTCAATCGCACGGCGGACAACATGATTCATATGCCCAAGATTCAGCAGTGTCATTGGATACACATCATCGGTTACGAGAGAAATATTATCTGTATTCACTTTATCCTCAGTCACGACCTTAATGACTTCCTTTACATCATGCCAAGCGGAGCCTTCGCGAATCATCAAATGCATACCAAGGCGAACCTTTTGCAGCGCCTGCTCCCGGGTTACCGTCTCATGGTCTGAGCTTACACCTGCAGCCAGATAGGCTTGCAGCATGCCCTCGTCCTCAGAAGGAAAATGTCCGGTAACTGCCTTTCCTGCCTTCAGCGTAGCCTCAATTTCACCGCACATTGTCGGATCGCCATATACAACCCCTGGAAAGTTCATCACTTCGCCAAGACCTTCAACGCCCGGCCAAGTTAAACCTTCTTCTATATCAGCTACACCCAGCGCCGCACCTGCATCCTCCAGATCTGTTGTTGCCGGAACACATGACGGGTATGTGGTAAATACTTTGAGCGGAAGCTGCTGTCCCTCTTCATGCATCCAGCGTACACCCTCTGAGCCAAATACGTTCGCGATCTCATGCGGGTCCATGAAGACAGCCGTGGTGCCTTTAGCCATTGCCGCCTTGGCAAATTCAGTCACGGTAAGCATCGTGCTTTCCACATGCATATGTCCGTCCAGAAGGCCCGGCGAAATATATCGTCCATTCGCTTGAATAACCTTTGTATTCTCACCGATTGTATGGTCCGCTTGGCCGATATAGGCAATTCTGCCGAAGGCGATTGCGATATCCATATGCTCCTGAAGCTCTCCGGTGAACACGTTGACTAATGTTCCGCCCTTAATGACGGTCTCGGCTGCTGCCTTCCCCATGGCGATTTGTCCAAGCTGATGGCTAACCTCATAACGCTTCTGTCTCTTCTGTGAACTCATATGACACGCTCCCTCTTAATATTAAATCGTCTTACATCAGGTTTCCCCATGAACCTGCACAAAATAACCCGGACAGTGTCTTCTGCCCGGGTTAATGACTTTACATTAGAAAGAGAGATGCGGAAAAATACCTTTTTATTTATACGGAACCTAAGCAGCATCCAGCCCGTAGACTTGAACCTGTCTTTATTCCGATGAGGTCTTCTCTCAACTTCTATGTAGTCAAGTTATTTACGGTAACCTGGTAGAGACGCCTGAGCCCTATTCTCTGGCATATACATAAAAACTTTTCAGTTGTTTGTATGCATTATAATCCTTTGCAGTCGGAAGTCAATAGAATGGTAGATTATACAAACTAGCGGAATGCTTAAAAACAAGGCAAAACCATCAGAGCAGCCTCTTGGCTTAATACATATAAATAGAGTATAAATATCTACTAATTATGAATGGTAGATAGATGCTGGACCAGAAACCGGATTCACATTAAAACAGGGAGTGAATGCCATGTTTATTCTATTTATTATTTTGGCCTCAGGATTCGGTCTCTATTCCTTGCTGACCCCGCCGGAAGAGAAAATGACGGAGATAAACACAGATGCTCTGCTTTCCGAGCAGCTTGTTGTCAGCAGTATCCGTACATCCGAACGGAACGACCGTAAGCCGCCAGGCGAATAGAGTAAGAATGCGGTTGAGAAAGGAGTGACATCTATGCTCGGTTCGGCTGCGATAACCATAACCATTGCTGCATTTCTAATCGCCATGACGCTGATCCTCTGGCGCCCAAGCGGCCTGAACGAATCTGTTCCCGCCACAACCGGCGCGGTTCTGGTTATCTTGAGCGGCACGGTCACTATATCGGATCTTGAAACCATCACTACGACGATTAGCAGTGCAGCCATAACCATTATAGCCACGATTGTGATGGCCATTATTTTAGAGAGCTTTGGCTTCTTCAACTGGGCAGCTGAGGGGCTAGCCGCAAGAGCCCGGGGATCCGGTATCCGGCTGTTCTGGTATGTGAATCTGATGTGTTTTCTAATGACATTATTCTTCAATAATGATGGAAGTATTCTGATTACAACTCCGATTCTGCTCATCCTGCTTCAAAAGCTGGGTCTTAAAAATCACGAAAAAATCCCTTACCTTCTATCCGGCGCGCTTATCGCCACCGCTTCCAGTGCCCCGATCGGTGTGAGTAACATCGTCAACCTGATCGCACTTGAAATTGTGGGCATGGATTTGTATATGCATACACTGATGATGTTCGTTCCTGCGACACTCGGCCTGTTATTCCTCTTGTTTCTGCTGTTCCTGTGCTTCTACCGGCAGCTTCCACGCACACTTTCAACCACCGGGAAACATAAGCATAGAAGACATGAGCCCGGTAAGCACCCTCTGCTCTCCAGCCCTCCCTCCCCCTTAATTGCCAGCGATCAGAACAAGTTTATGCGTAATGTGCTGCTGTTTGTTCTTTCCGTCCGTGTCAGTCTTTTTGCCGCATCCTATGCCGGTATTCCGATCGAGCTGGTGGCCACGCTAGGGTCGGTTATAATGCTTGCCTGGCGCTGGTCGGCTCTAAAGATACCGCCAACCGATATGATCAAAAAGACGCCCTGGCATATTCTCGTATTTGCTTTTTCAATGTACGTGATGATCTACGGCTTGAACAACATCGGATTAACACGGTGGCTGATCCATGTTTTCGAACCGATTGTAGCTTCCGATCTGCTCAATGCCAGTCTGCTTATGGGCGGACTCCTGTCTCTCATGTCTATCCTGTTTAATAATCACCCTGCTCTCATGGTGGGCACCATGACGTTAACCCAAATGGACCTCGATCCTCTCACCTTAAAAATCTCTTATCTCGCCAGTGTGATCGGCAGTGACATTGGATCTCTCCTCATCCCCATGGGTACCCTCGCATCGCTGATCTGGCTTCATATCCTGAAGCAGCATCATGTGAAGATCAAATGGTCGGATTATATCAAGGTCACGATCCTCACCATCCCTCCAGCCCTGCTGTTTACCCTGACGGCACTTGCCTTCTGGGTGCAGTGGCTGTATTGAATACGGGAATAATAGACATCCTGCTTGTAATGAACAGAAAAGAGCTGCCCAAGTGCAACCACCTTGGAGACAGCTCTTTCTTTTATTGAACCGGCAAAAGAACCATAATACTCGTTCCCTTTCCTTCCTCTGATTCAACCTCTACCGTACCGTGATGAGCTTCCACAATCGCCTTCGCGACGCTCATGCCCAGACCTGAACCATCGATGCTTCCTTCCGTATTCGTCCCGCGGTAGTAGCGCTCGAACAGGTTTTGCTTTGTCTCTTCATCCATACCTATTCCATTGTCATTTACAACAATGACAGCAGCATCCGGCAGATGCTTAACGCTTACGGTAACTATAATTCCGGGCGGGTTATGCTTGACAGCATTAGAAATTAGGTTATCCATTAAACGGCGAAGCCATATGGCACTTCCTGAAGTAAGGATCGGCTTCACTCCGCCATGGAACTGAAAGGTTACACCGTCAAGCGTTGCGTCGTTGACGTACTTAAGCACACATCGACGGACAAGCTCGTTCAGATCGAGCTGACACATGTCTTGAGGACGTACCTCTGTCCTCAGCCGGAAGATCAGCGAGAAGTCATTGATTAACTCCAGCATATAGTCGCCCTTTTCACGGATCACATTCCCCATTTCTCGAAGCTCCGCAGGGCTCCAGTCTTCCGGTGCATTTTCCAGCATATAGCCGTATCCTTGTATAGAGGAAAGCGGCGTTCGAAGGTCATGCGAAATACCAGACATCCATTCTTCACGGTTTCGCTCTAACCGCGCTCTCTCCCGTTCGGATGCTGCCAGCTGTTCAGCCATTTGATAAAAGGAGTGAATGACTTCCTTGTAAAGTTTATAGCGCATCCTCAGCTTTCCGTTCTTGCGAAACACCCTCTTTCGATCCTTCGGCGTGAGCACTTCCTCATAGGCGCCTTTTCCCATTCGCTCAAACCAGCCTGTGAACAACAGCAACGGACGGCTGTAACGATATCCATGCCAGATCGATACAGCAACAGCGACTGCCAGAACGGAAATACATACCCACAGCACCACCTTGAGCAGCTCATTCATAATCGGCTGCTTGCCAATATTTCCATCCCTTGGCGTATGATATACCCATGTCATTCCGCTTGCCTTGTCCCGGTACACATTCACATATGTCGCATAAGCTCCTGGTTCCTCCTGCATGGAAATAATCTCGAGTGGATGGTAGATCTTCTTGTCTTCGATTGAATCACCAATCGAGTCCTTGATCTTACCTTCACCGTCAATGACATGCACGTAGCCTCCCGTCTTTCTTACATCCTCTGTAAAAGAGTCACGCTGTAAAGGGTCTGGCCTGCCTCCGTTCCCGTACTCTTCAAACCAAAATCTCAACCGGTCTGTATTTTCATCGATTCTGCCAAGTAAATACAACAGTGGATCCTTATATGTCAGATCCATCTCCCACTCCATCGTATATTTACCCAACCGTCGTTCATCCTTGATTTCCAGCAGACGGCTTACCGAATAAGCTGATGGCACATCTTCAGCCGTGTTTGTCGCGTGAATCACTTCTCCACCCATATCCACAACCTGGAGCCACATATTCTGCTCTCGAAGGAGCTTTTTCCAATGATCCTCCAGCATAACATTGCCCTTCTCCGTCACGGTTTCTGCTGTTATGCTGCTTAGCACACCGGAAGGAATGTTACGCTGTATTTCTTCATTCGATATATGCTTGATCAGAACAAATAGAAGGGCAAGCAGGAATAAAAACATAAACACTGAAAAAGCAATAAACTGATATGTAAAATGAAAGGCAAGTCGTCCGCGCAGCTTCATCTTCTTTTCTCCTTGACCAGCTTGTAGCCAAGTCCTCTGACGGTGACCAAATACTGCGGGTCGCTCGGATTCTCCTCGATGCGTTCTCGAATTCGGCGAATATGGACCATCACGGTGCTGTCCTCACCCAACCCATCGATTCCCCACACCATCTCATATAATTGTGATTTAGAAAATACTACCCCAGGATGTTTACAGAAGTGCAATAACAATTGAAATACCTGAGCTGGACAAGACACGGATTCACCTGACACCAGCAGTTCCCCTGCCGTTTCATCCAGCACAAAGCGGCCGAAATCCCACACACGCTTTGCAGGCTGATCTTGAACCATCATACCGGAGCCTTCGAATAATCCCCGACGGACACGAGCCTTAATGCGGGCTGCAATTTCAAGCGGATTAAACGGCTTTGTCACATAGTCATCGCCTCCCACGGCAAAGCCTGTAAGCACATCTAGGTCCGATGCTTTAGCTGTCAGAAAAATAACATGCGGATTTCCAAATGTACGAAGCGTTGAACAGATCTCAAATCCACTTCCATCCGGCAGCATCACGTCTAACAGCAGGATATCTGCACGATGCCTTTCCATTTCATGGAGTGCTTCAGCACAGTTAGCTGCCGTATAAATATGATGAAAGCCTTCCTTGCGAAGAACCATCTGTACCATTTTCACAATTGCCTGTTCATCATCAACAATTAGAATTTTTGTATTTTCCATCGTTTCCTCACCCGATTCCATGCTAACACAGCAACCTTAACAATAGTTAAACAGCAAGGAATATCGTTAAGAAAAAGTTAGGTTTCCGTTTCTGTATTATTTATGTACCATTGATAAACTGAGTCCTAGAGGTGATGAATGTGGAAAAAAATCCACCAAAGAGAACAACGGTCATAGATGCGATCCGGGGCTTTAGCCTGCTGGGCATCCTGATGGCCAATATCCTTATTTTTCAATACGGTGTGTACGGTAAAGATGAATTACATTTATTTAACCCAACTTCTTGGGACCTGATTGGACATGATATGTTGAAAATATTCGTTGAAGGCAGCTTCATGCCTATTTTTTCATTCCTGTTCGGATTCAGCATGATTAAAATGAAAGACAGTTTGACAGCGAAGGGTCTGAAATTCGGTCGCAACATCGTAAGACGATCCATTCTTCTAATCATTCTCGGATTTTTACATTCCTTGTTATGGGAGGGAGATATTCTCCTCTTTTATGGAACGATTACCTTTTTTCTTCTGATGTTTGTGAATCGCAAGCCAAAGACTTTAATGATTTGGGGTTCGGTCTTCCTCCTTCTCAGCATTGGTATCAGTTACGGCTCGTACAATCCGACACCTGAGGATGCACAGCGCATGATGAGCTACGTAAAAGAAACAATCGACCTTTATGGTACGGGCACCTATTCTGAGATCATGTACCACCGGATAAACTCAGATCCACTTGGCCTTCCAGGCTGGGTCGTCCCCATTGTTTTATTTATCCTGGTTCCGCTGATCTTGGGAGCTCTGTTCCTGTTCGGCATGGCAGCAGCCAAACGCGGCAGATTCATGTCACCAGGAACAGAAAAAAAATTGTACCTGCGTTACGCTGTGATCTGTGTTCCCGTCGGCATCGCTGCGAAAACGATGAGTGTCATCCTCGGCACAGGTCATACATGGAGCACACTTATGCAAGCCGCTGGAGGACAAATTCTAGCCATTGGCTATATTTATTTGTTTGCATTCCTCTATGCTCATTCTTCCGAGAAGTCTGTTATTGTCCGCTCATTCGAGGCCGTGGGCCGGATGTCGCTGACGAACTATCTGATGCAGACTTTTATCTGTGTTCTTATCTTTTATGGTTTCGGGATTGGCTTGTTCGGTAAGCTTGGCGTCCTCCCAGGCATTTTGCTCGCTCTCATGATTTACACCGCTCAAGCGGTGTTCAGCTTGCTGATTCTTAATCGCTTTCGCATCGGTCCCGTCGAATGGCTGCTGCGGATCGGCACCTATTGGTCGTGGAGCGGGCGTCCGAAGCTAAGACGCCAGCAGAATGCCGCTCAGGTTCACCCGAAGACAGGAGCCCCTCTTCATAAGTCACCACAAGATGAAATCACCTACACAGCTAAGGTATAATAGACATGCAATCGTGATCGCAATTTACCGGCGAAGGTGCGCCGAATAACAAGCCTAAAGGAGGAACAAATATGCTGGTCGTAACAAACTCTATCAAAGTCAAACCAGGTCATGGCAAAGAACTGTCTGAACGGTTCGCTCAGGCGAAGGGTGTGCAGGAGATGCCGGGGTTCATCCGAATGGAAGTATGGCACGAAGCCAAGGAAGGTGCTGAAGCCGAGGAGCTCAAGGTATGTACCGTATGGGAGAACGAGGAAGCATTTAAAGGCTGGACTTCCAGCGAATCCTTCCGCCAATCTCACCGTGGAGGGGGCAGCGATCTGATTCTTGGCGCATCCCTGAATAAATATGAACTGCTTGTGAGTAACCCACCGTTAGCATAACCATTAAAAAACCCGCAAAAAGCCTGGGCTTTTTGCGGGTTTTGTTTATATTTTTTAGACGCTGCCAAATCGCTAACTTCGTACTTTCTTACTCCCCATTCCTATAAGAGAGCGCTGTCATCACTATTTCTTCAAAGGTCGATAGGAAAGTTTTATGACCGGTGTAAACTTCATGCGATTAGCACATAAAAATTCAAATCATCTATACAAAATTACATATTGGGAAATAGTAAATATGAACGTCTGAACGTTATAAACCAGACTTATTTTTAAGGAGGTTTTACGGTGGAAAGCACACATGAGTTCGTGGAAAAAATGAAGGAAAATGCTGAGAAATCCCGTCATAACAAGGAAAATAACGGCAAAGGATCTCCGAATTCAAAATTGCCGACGAAACAGCACGGCACAAATAAATAGCGATTCCCCTAAGCAAAAAGGCGATCTTCCAGATCGTCTTTTTTTTGCACTATTGGTGTAATATCTTTAATTGATTTTTAGGTATAAATGTATAAACAATGAACTTAAATGTATAAATCATAACTTGCAAGGATGCTCAATATTTGATAAATACAACATAATACATATTTATAAGAAAGGTGGACCTGTACATGAATCTTACTGCACAACAATCGCAAGAAGCGGTATCTTACGTCCAATCCATTTTTGAGACTGTACAAAAGCGCAACCCTAACGAGCCTGAATTCCATCAAGCTGTGAAAGAAATTTTGGATTCACTCGTTCCGATCCTGACCAAATATCCGCAATATCAAGCTGCAGGGATTTTAGAAAGACTCGTTGAACCCGAGCGTGTCATCATTTTCCGAGTTCCTTGGGTAGACGATCAAGGTAAAGTTCAGGTTAACCGCGGCTACCGTGTTCAGTTCAACAGTGCTATCGGGCCATATAAAGGCGGTCTTCGCTTCCACCCTTCTGTTAATGTCAGCATTATTAAATTCCTCGGTTTTGAACAAATTCTTAAAAATTCTCTGACGGGTCTTCCGATCGGCGGCGGTAAAGGCGGCTCCGACTTCGACCCTAAAGGCAAATCCGACAATGAAATCATGCGCTTTACTCAAAGCTTTATGACAGAGCTCTACAAATACATTGGACCAGACACTGACGTTCCTGCAGGTGACATTGGTGTCGGCGCACGTGAGATTGGCTTCATGTTTGGTCAATACAAGCGCATCCGCGGCGGCAACGAAGCTGGTGTCCTTACAGGTAAATCTATTCCTTACGGCGGCAGCCTTGGACGTCCTGAAGCAACAGGATATGGCTGCGTATATTTCGTAGAAGAAATGCTGAAAACCAAGGATATGGGCTTTGAAGGCCAGACAGTCGTTGTTTCCGGTTCCGGTAACGTATCGATTCACGCCATCGAGAAAGCTCAGCAGCTTGGCGCTAAAGTGGTAGCATGCAGTGACTCCAACGGTTATATTCATGACCCTGAAGGTATCTGCCTTGAAACCCTTCGCCGTCTGAAAGACGTTGAAAGAAAACGCGTAAGTGAGTATGTAAAAGAGCATCCGCGTGCCACTTACACAGAAGGCTGGCAGGGTATCTGGACGATTCCTTGTGATATCGCTCTTCCATGCGCTACGCAAAATGAAATTGACGAGGCATCCGCTGCCATTCTGATCTCCAATGGAGTAAAAGCGATCGGCGAAGGTGCGAATATGCCTTCCACGCTGGAAGCGATCGATCTCTTCTTGCAGAACAATGTTCTGTTCGGACCTGCTAAAGCAGCCAATGCAGGCGGTGTAGCTGTATCCGCACTGGAGATGTCCCAGAACTCGATGAGATTGTCCTGGACTTTTGAAGAAGTGGACACCAGACTTCACCTGATCATGAAAAATATTTATGAGAGCAGCATGCAAGCAGCTGAAGAGTTTGGTTGCCCTGGAAACCTTGTCGTAGGTGCTAATATTGCCGGTTTCCGTAAAGTTGCAGATGCAATGCTTGCCCAAGGTATTGTTTAATACATCATTCTGACTGAGCTATGCCCGTGTAGGCGACCAATCGTGCTGTTAACTCTCGGTTTCAGACTGTAGGCAAAGTCTAATGGAAGCTGGAATACATCTTAAGGCAAGACACAACCTCATCTTCTGTTTGACTTTGTCAGCATCCTGAAACCTGAGGTTACACGGATGGGTTGAACAACGTTTACAGGCAGCAGCGCTCTCCTTGTTCACCAAGGAGCCGGTCTGCTAACAGCAAAGCCTCCGTTCCATAAAGAACGGAGGCTTTTATTGTTAACTCCGGATAAACAAAGAACACAAATCGCAGAGATTCATGACCTTCTATTCATGTGTTCATTGCCGGGCTTGCAACTCATATTTCAAAGCATATTTCTCATCATCAATCTCGGAAGACGTACGCACTCCTAACCGGCGAATGATCGGGAGAGGCGGACACCAGCCCTGCAGCGCGTGCTGCAGCAGAAATGCGCTGACGAGACCGCTTAAAGCGAACCACTTTTTGTTATGAGTCAGTCCCAGAACCGTACTGGTTAACATCAGTGCCGAAGCATTGGTTTCAAGAACCCGCTCGGTATCCCATTCCCGCTCAAGCTCCGTGATACGCGCTTTAATATCTGCATCACTTCTATGCTTCCAGTTCTCTATATTGAACTCGGTTTGCTGTTGAATCTGCCGGTTGACCTGATCTCCCGTATGCTCCTTCACTCGTTCCGTCGTTGCAGGTAAGTTCATGGATGTTCCCTCCTATTGAAAAGTGGTGTACGCGTATTACTTACCCAATAATTCGAAACTTCTCCGTTGAATAATATGAAAACCCCATTTCATCACCTTTCATGGTTGTTCTTTTGAAGACGGGTTGGTAAAATTTGTTTCATAAAAGATGTCGGAGGTTTTAGCAATGAGCGATAAAATTCTGATCATTGAGGATGAGCGAATAATCGCCGATGCGATTGCTTATGCTTTAACCAAAGAAGGATATACCGTTGAGGTGGCTGATCGCGGTGATACGGCAATGGTTAAACTCTATGAATTCAAGCCGGCAGCGATTATTCTGGACGTCATGCTTCCCGGCATGGATGGCTATGATATTTTAAAAAAGTTTCAGGACAAGGGACGGGTAGGCGTCATTATGCTCACCGCCAAAGATGACCTGATCGACAAAATACTCGGGCTTGAGCTCGGTGCGGATGATTATATGACCAAGCCTTTTGATATGCGGGAGCTGCTGGCACGTTTAAAATCGCTGCTCCGAAGAATGCAGGCCGCCCGGGAAGAAGATGAGCAGACCGAGATTACGCTCGGCGGGGTGCTATTGAATGCGAGCAAACGAACGGCTTTTGCCGGCGACCGGAAGCTGGAGCTGACACCCAAAGAATTTGATTTGCTCTCGCTGCTCCTGGCCAGTCCCCTTCGGGTGTATACAAGAGAGACACTGCTGGATATCGTGTGGGGAATAGAATATATCGGCGGAACGCGCACCGTCGACATTCATGTACAGCGGATCCGGAAAAAGCTTGGCGCAAATTACAGCGATATCATACAAACCGTTCATGGGGTCGGTTACAAAGCGCTGGGTGATTAACATGAGAATCAGCATAAAAATCAAATTCAGTATTTTTCTCGCGGTCCTTCTCCTCTTCACCGTCTTCGTCTTAAGCCTGCTCGTCCTGCAGGGACTTAAGAAGAATCAGCAGTCAGAGCTGGAACAGCATCTTGCCCAGCAGGCAGCGACGGCAAATATTTATTTTTACCAGACGCTAACAGCCGAGCCGAACAAGGTGCCTCATACCTTCCTTGCAACGAAAGGCCGGAAATTTGCTGAAGAGCTGGAAATGATCAGTGGGCAAACGATTGTACTGTATGACAAACAGGGAAACATCGTCAGCGAGAAAAAAAACAACCCCAGATCGGACAGCCTTGCCAAAACACTGTCTTATGCACAAGGTGGAAAAACGGCCTATTTGACGGATCATGAGTCGTTGTACTACTTTTCCCCGCTGCGTACAAGTACAGGCGCTGAGCAAGTCGGTGTCGTACAATTCTATTATTCACTAACGGAAAATCTGGCGTTTTACAATCAGATGAAACAGCTGTTTATCACGATGGGTGCGGGCGTGTTTATCCTGAGCTTTATTTTGGCCTATGTATATTTTAATTCCTTTGCACGCATCATTATCAAGCTGAATCAGACAGTAGACCGAATCCGATCAGGAGATTATGAATCTCCCGCCTTCACACGCAGAGATGAGATCGGAGAACTGAGTGAAGGCATCCGGGTCATGAGCCGCCAGATCAAGAAAACCATTCAGGATAAGGACAAAGAACAGGAAAAGCTGTCCCTGGCTGTCCAGAAATTATCTCAGCTCGATCAACAGCAAAAACAGTTTATTGGCAGTGTCACCCACGAATTCAAAACGCCTCTGACCTCGATCCGTGCGTATATCGATTTGCTAGAGCTGTACCCGGACGATGAAGAGCTGCTGAAAACAGCAAAGACCAGCATTAAAAGCGAAACGCTGAGGCTATATGAAATGGTTGAGAAAGTCCTCAAGTTGTCCTCCATGGAGAAGTACGATTTTGAATTCAATACGGAGAGAATTGATGTGCGGCAGGTCATTCAAGCGGTGCTGAACAGCCTGAAGGGAAGAATGGAGAAGTTCGGCATCCTGCTCGAAACCGATTTAACAGAAGCTTATCTGGAGGCGGACAAAGACTGCATGACCATTGTGCTTGTGAATCTCCTGGACAATGCCATTAAATATAACAAGGCAAAAGGCCAAATCAAGGTCCGCAATGAAGTGAAGGATGGACAGGTAATCATTGATATCACGGACACAGGCATTGGCATTCCTGAGGAAGCTGCCCGTAAAATTTTCGATCCTTTCTTTACCGTCGATAAAAACAGGTCGCGGGAAAGCGGCGGCGCCGGGCTTGGACTTTCGCTTGCCAAGAAGTATACGGAAGCTCAAGGCGGCACGATATCCCTGGTGAACACGAATGCGGATGGAAGCCATTTTCGTATTATCCTTCCAGCATCCTTGAACTGATTGTTTACTTTTTAGAAACAATTGTTAATATTCCTGAATTATCTTTCGGCTATGGTAAGGATCAAGGAGGCGAACGAAATGAAAAAGATTAAAATGATCCTGGCCGTACCCGCTCTGTTATTAACATTTACAGCCTGCTCGCCAGAAGGGGCCGGGAACAAGACCGTCATTAAAGAGGAACCTGACAAAACGATCACTGTCATTGACGATACTGGCAAAAAGTCCGGTGAAGCCGATATCTCCGTCGAACAAACGGATAAGTTTGAAAATATAGAAATATCGGATTGGTGGGATGAGAACACGGTTATCGTTGCAAAGGAAAATGAGTCCCTGGACAAAATGAGCCTGGAAGAATTATCGGACTCCCACCCCAGAAGCCTGTACCTATACCATCTGGAGACCAAACAATTTGAGCTGCTGAAGGAACAGAAGAATCTGCATCTTGGCGATGCCCAGTTATCCCCGGACAAGAAGCATTTGATTTATCAGGAATATGCACTGGGCGACCCTCTCTATTGGGTGATGAGCCTTGATTCGAAGAAGGCGTTCCCCTTGTCAGGTGATCCGATCGGCGGAGCGATCAGTGCGGAATGGGTGGATTCGGACAGGATTTTTGGCGCCGCCTACAGTGACACAGCTTATACAGCGACGACTGCGGGCAGCATTACGACTGATAAATGGACGGAAGAGCCATTATTTATTGCTAAACAAATCAACGATACCGTCTATTACAACACGCATGCCAATGCGGTATTAATGGCGCTGGACCTGAAAACGAAGAAACAGACCAGCTTGAACCTGGATCATGTGGTCGGCGTATATCCATCGCCAGATAAGAAGCAAATGCTCGTATTGCAATCCCCCGGTTCCAAAAACAAGCTGATCCTGTGCGATGTAAACGGTGATAACCAAAAAACCATCGCCGAAGGCACCGAGCTTGGCGGTGTTTCATGGTCACCGGATCAACGCATGATTGCATACACTTTGAAGTCCGATGCTAACGCTGCATCCGGCGGAAACGGCCTGTACGTGTATGATCTGTTAAGTCATAAGTCCAGCCAGCTTGCCGTTGGTATCGACAATGCATCTACCTCATGGAGCCCAACAGGCAAGGAACTCGTTTATACCGAATGGAATGGAAAACAGTTTAGCAGCACCATCGTCTATTTGAACCTCTTCATTCAAAAATAACGCTATGTTTAAAGATAATTAAAGAGGCTGTCCCATAAGTAAATCTGCTTCACGCTTGGACAGTCACTGATCCTTACGACATTAAGGGAATTCAGCGACCTTATTTCGATGATTTTGGCTAATGCTTCTCAGTTCCGTTGGTCACTGAATGCACGAACCAGAATAGCGTTATATCATACTTATGAATAAGATAATATAACTAATAGCGCAAAATAAAAGTCCAATTCAAAAAACCCTCCAGACAGGATCGCTTGCACGCATCATCCTGTCCGGAGGGTTCTCCTGTATTGTGATTATCATTCCACCGATCTTCTTGACCTCCGGCTCCACGGTGTGCCTAATAACGGCAGAGCCCAGCGGTCCAGCCCATACCAGCCTGCGACTTTCCAGGCCAATATAAGCCATGTTGCCAGGATAAACAATAGCGGATTCGTACTCACCGTGCCGGCAAACAGGAAACTCGCATTCATCAAGCCGCCAAAAAAAGCGGCAATCCCGGTTAACAGCCCGAGAATAAGCCCTAATCCGACCAACACCTCGCCAAACGCCACCATATACGCGAAGAGCTTGGCATTGGGCAGTACGAAATTTTCCAGGAACGATGCATACCAGCCGGTAACATCCTTACCTTCTTCCGCCTTGGCAAGTGCTCCTTTTACAAAACCTTGAATCGCAGCCCCTGCATTCTCTCCTGTCCAGGCGTCCGCGGACAATTTCTTAATCCCCGATGTCAACCATGTATATCCCAGATAAAGCCGCACGATAAGCCAAATCCAGGCTGAACGGGTGCTGCTGAATAAAAACATCGATACCGGATTCTCAGGAACGACCACGTACTGGCCTTCTCTTAAGTTATGCCTCGCCATATGGATAAGCCCTCCAATCTGCTTCAAATAAATACAGTTATTCTAAATATAACCACATCATCAGATCGGAAAACCTAATTATTCCATTTCGGCAAAGCATACGCTCTCTACGCTCTCACAGCCTGAGAAACAGAGACGAGCAGGATTACTCGAAAATATCCATGCTCAGGTATCTTTCTCCGGTATCCGGCGCAATGCATACGACCCGTTTACCAGCCCCCAGCTTTTCCGCCACACGGATCGCCGCAAAGACAGAGGCACCTGATGAAGGACCAACCAAAATCCCTTCCTTACGAGCCAGGTCCCGCATTGTCTGCAATGCCTCATCATCCGCAATCTGGATGATCTCATCATAGACTTCGGTATTCAGAATGTTAGGAATAAAGCCCGGGCTTGTTCCCACCAGCTTGTGCGGTCCCGGTTGTCCTCCTGACAACACGGGTGATCCTTTCGGTTCAACTACAGCGATGTGCAGCTCCGGCAGATGCTTACGCAGCTCTTCACCTGTACCGGTAATGGTTCCTCCAGTACCTGCTGTAGCAACAAAGGCATCCAGCCGCCCTTCCATCTGCTGCAAAATCTCTGGTGCTGTCGTTATACGGTGGATATCCGGGTTCGCCTGGTTCTCGAACTGCTGCGGAATGAAGCTGTCCGGGATCTGCTCTCTCAGCTCCAGCGCCTTGGCTATAGAGCCTGGCATCCGTTCACTGCTTGGTGTCAGCACCACTTCAGCACCGTATGCCTTCAGGATATTAATCCGCTCTTTAGACATATTATCCGGCATGATGAGAATCGCCCGGTAACCCTTGGCCGCAGCAATCATCGCCAGTCCAATTCCGGTATTCCCGCTGGTAGGCTCAATGATGGTGCCACCTGGCTTGAGATGACCCAGCTTCTCTGCGGTATCGATCAAATTAAAGGCTGCACGGTCTTTCACACTGCCGGAAGGATTGAACATTTCCAGCTTTACATATACTTCAGCTGCTCCATCCGGTACGATTCGCTGCAGCCGGGCCATTGGTGTTCCGCCGATCAAATCTACAATATTATCGTATATCTCCATGATGTTCTCTCCTTTTTGAAGCAAAATAATGATAGCCCTATGCGGCAATATCTCTCTTTATCATACCATTCCTATCAGATATATCTAGATTTAATGATGGCTCAAATCCAGATGCTTCATGATCCGTTCCCGCTGAGCAGCGAATTCCGCTGCATTACGGTTTCTCGGCCGCGGTGTGTCAATGGAGATCGACTCCACAATCCGCCCCGGACGAGGACTCATAACATAGATGGTATCCGCCAGGTAGATCGCTTCATCGATGTCGTGTGTAATCAGCAGAACCGTTTTTCCCGTTCCTTCCCACAGGCGCAGGAGCTCGTTTTGCATGGAAATCTTGGTGATGGCGTCCAGCGCACCAAAAGGTTCATCCAGCAGCAGAACTTCCGGGTCCATGACCAGCGCACGGGCAATCGATGCGCGCTGGCGCATGCCGCCGGATAACTGGTGCGGATAATATTTCTGAAAACCGTCGAGGCCGACCTTCGCAAGTATCGCGTCTACCTGTGCGGTCCGTTCTTTTTTGGAGATTCCCGCAAGCTCCAGACCGAAGCCTACATTATACTCAACCGTCCGCCACGGGTATAAGGCGTGCTCCTGAAAGATAAGCATTCGGCTTGGATCAGGCTTTTGAATCGGCTGTTCACTTGCTGTAATCTTGCCGCCTGTTGGATAGTCGAGGCCTGCAATCATGCGCAGAACCGTGCTTTTGCCGCATCCGGAAGGACCCACAATGGCAGCAAACTCACCTTGGGGAATCGTAATATCCACCTCTTCAAGAACATTCAGTGAACCAAAGGCTTTAGATACATGGTCTACATGTATAGTCTGCATGCTATTCATCTCCTCCCGGCTGAACATAACGATAGCGCAGCAGCTTACGCTTCAAACCCTCAAGCAGTACCAGATCCAGCAGCGCTGCAATCGTTCCGATGACGATGATGCTCATCAGCACACCTTCCATATCGGCAACCTCACCCCGCCAGCGGGAGTAGAAGCCAAGGCCTGCCATGGCTCCGCCAACCATCTCCGCTGCAATCAGGGAGCGCCATGCATTCCCGAAAGCGACCTGCGCCCCGGTCACAAAAGCGGGAAGGGATTCCGGAGCGAATACCTTCGCCAGCAGCTGACGACGGCTTGCACCCATAACACGAGCCAGTTCGAGATGTGTACGGTTTACCCCTTCCGTCGCATTCAAAACAGATAACGCCATCGGGAAAAAGCTCGCGATAATAATGACTGTCACAATGGTTTTGTTCCCGAAGCCTAACAATATCACGAAGAAAGGGACCCAAGTAATCGGCGGAATCGCCTGCAATATAGATATCAGACTCCGCAAATACACGGCAAAGCCCTTGGATATTCCACCGACCAGACCGAGCAGGGCCCCGAACAGACACGCAAGCGGGTAACCCCAGAGCAGCCGGATCAGACTGTCGCCAATATGGCTTCTGAATTCAGAGTCTTGAATACTGCTGAACAGACGGACAAACACGTCAGGCACATCAGGCAGCAGATAGGACGGCAGGAAGAACGCCGTGATCTGCCAAATGGCAAGAAGACTCCCTACCGCAAGGAGGTAGGGGAGCACTTTTCGCAAGAAGGAGCCTGATTTCGGTTTCGCCTGCGGCAATTTCGTGTACGATGGGTTCACCGGAAACTCTCCT
Organism: Paenibacillus dakarensis; assembly: GCF_001373415.1. Lineage (GTDB taxonomy): Bacteria > Bacillota > Bacilli > Paenibacillales > Paenibacillaceae > Paenibacillus_AQ > Paenibacillus_AQ dakarensis. Next base: position 54,712 of record NZ_CDSE01000041.1, read on the forward strand.
TTTATAAGCTGTAATTTTAGTTATTGCTGCTTCTGCCGGTCCTGCCAGCTCAGATCTATAATATCTTCAACCGACACATCTTTCTCCAGCACACCCTGCTCTTTCATCATGTCGGAAATCTCCTGCATACGGGACACTTCATCCGGCGTGATCTCCCAGTTAAACACCTGGGTCTCTATCGCCTGCTTGATCACATCAAGCGACTCTACCGTACCGCCATGATGGGAGGTCATCGTATCCGAATCTACAAAATGCTTCATGATCAGGCCTGCCGATTTCTTCGGATCCTGCTGCAGCATTTCAATCGCTTCCTTCTGTGCATCCAGCATTTGATCGACGGCCTCGCGGTTGTTCTTCAGATTATCCTCGGTTGTAATCACGACCATACAAGGGAACGGCCACACCTTGCCGATTTCGTATATTTGCTTCGCACCCAGTGTATGGGTTGCGATACTGTCATATGGCTCGAATACAAACGCTGCATCCACCGCACCGGAAGCGAGTGATTGAATGGATTGGCCCGGATCCACGTATACCATCTGCACATCCTTGCTCGTTAATCCCGCTTCCTTGAGCACAACACCGTTCAGAACGATATCCGCTGTACTGCCCTGCCCTTGGGAAGCCAGTTTCTTGCCCTTCAGATCACTTACGGATGTAACAGGGCTTCCATCCTTCACAAGTATGCTGTGAAATCCGAGCTGCGCTCCGCCTACAACCTTAACGCCAGCACCTTTCGAAGCCCAGGAAACCGCATTGGTGAAACCGAGCACCCCGGCGTCCACCTGTTTGCCGACCATCGCTTTAATCAAATCCGTACCGCTCTTGAATTGCTGCATCTTCACGTTAAGCCCATGCTTCTCGTACAGCTTAGCCTCATAAGCAAGCATCGCCTGAGCATCATCCATTACATTCAGATAACCAACCACAAAATCCTTCTGAGCCTTGCCCTCTTCTCCGGCACTGTCTCCATTACCTTGCTTCGCCTCATTACCGCACGCTGTAACTGCCAGCATGGCGATGAGAAGCAGGCCGATCATGAACCCTTTCAACCCTTGGGTATCTTTTGACATCGTAAAGCCCCCTTTATTCATAAATTCCGATAAACTTACTAGGATTATAAGAAAAACTTCTAATGATTGTCAATCCATTTGGTTGAAAATAATCCCGTAGTCTTCTTTATTTCGTCTTTATGGTATTCTCTATATATTCAACTTGCCGGCTATTATTGAAGGAGGCCTTTGTCATGACTGCAATTCCATATTTACTCGAGGGGACCGGCCCCATCCTGATGCTGGATCGAAGCCAAGACCTAGCTGAACCGGACGTGCTCTATTCCTTTGCTCTGGATGAGCTTCTATGCCGGGTAACAGGGCGGGGCGGCCCGGCCATATGCCATATATGGCGGCATCCCCGCGCGTTTGTTATGGGTGTCCGTGACAGCAGGCTGCCTAAGGCTTCGGAAGCGGAAGTGCTGCTGCAGACACTTGGTTACGATACAGCCACCCGCCATTCGGGCGGAGCTGCCGTCCCTCTCGATCCGGGTGTAGTGAACTTGTCCCTCATCCTTCCGCTTGGAGATCACCCAAACCATCAGAACTTTCATCAGGATTTCGAGATGATGGTGCTCCTTATTCGTGAAGCACTCAAGGATTCGGGATATACCGTGGATACCGGCGAAATTGCCGGAGCCTTCTGTCCGGGTGCCTATGACCTGAGCATCCATGGCCGGAAGTTCTGCGGGATCGCCCAGCGCAGACAGAGCAAGTCTTTCATTATTCAAGCCTTTATTATCGCGGAGGGATCCGGCAGCGAACGTGCCCGCCTTGTCCGTTCCTTCTATGACCAGGCGGCCGGACAGGCGGATCCCGCCGATTATCCGCTCGTTCAGCCCGATTCCACAGCGAGTCTGGAAGAGCTGGCAGATCTGGGTCCAAACGCCGTTTCCGTCTTTACGGAAGCGGTCAAGAAGGTCATCCGGAACTGGCAATTGGCTGCAGATCCGGCAGCCCTGACAGCTGCCGCCGCTAAGCTTGTGCTTCCTTCCCCAGAAGAAATCCGCACTATGGCGCACTCCCTCAGACAGCGCTATATGCGGGAATAGATGAGTATGCCAAAAAGGGTTGTTCCCAGTAATCATTACTGCTGAACAACCCTTTTTATTAAATTCGGACTATGCTTATTACATTTCTGGCTGATAAGGCGGACGGACCGATCTCCGACGGTCCCAGATGTGCAGAATGAAGAAGCAGACGATGTATACTGCTTAAAGCATTGTAGCCAATATATGCCCCGATTAGCAATGATAAACCATGCTCAAGACTTCTATTACACAAAAAAAAGACATCCCCTCATTCAGGGATGCACTGCAATCAATCATTTCTATAACGACCGCACTTCCGGCATATGCCTTACCGGCCATTATCCTCTCATAGACGACGAGGCAGCCTTCCTTCTGATCCGCTTCTGTGCCCACCTCAGCAGCTCCTGGAATGCCCAATATACCGACGCACCCAGCATAAAGGGATATCGGTATGCGGTCCAATCCCCGGCTCCCATCAAGAGGGAGAAGCCCCATCCTAATGCGACACTTCCGAGCAAATAAGAAATAAGCTTCATAGCAATCGCTACGCCCTTGGGGGCTCCGTTAAACAAACGCTCAACCGCAGCATCCAGCACCAGTGAAAGCGGGACGCCGAGAAGAAGATACACTGGAAACAGAATGATCCATCCTGTGATAAAAAGCATGAAATACGATTCATAGCCAATTCCCGTCTCCCTCATATCAATTGGCGTGTAATCCCCATAAGCTGCGATCAGACAGATGAGGAGCGAAGAAAGGAGTGCTGATATCCATTTTGACATCACATTTATCACCTCTACCACTAATAACACGGCAAAATAGCAAGAGGTTACATATACCGTGGCGGAAAAGCTTTATTTAGGCGCAGCATATCCAGAAAAATTTCTGCTGCTCTTGTATGATACGGCGTCCCCTGCGTAATCAGGGAAAAATGCCGCCGCACCCGTTCGCCGTCAGGCTGCAGCATCAGCAGTGTTCCGAGTGCAATCTCTTTCCTCACAGCCCAGTGGGACAGCAATGTCACTCCAAGCCCTGCCTCCACCGATTCTTTTATCAGCTGCGTACTCCCAAACTCCACCTTATGCTCCGGTTGATATCCCCACTTCGTAAACATCTGCTCGGTCACATAACGTGTTCCTGACCCGCTCTCCCGTACAATCCAGGCTTCATCGCTCAGCTCGGATAGACTGATCGTATCCCGTCCCGCATAACGCTCCGCATTCGGTGCAATAATAAACAAATCATCCTCTGCAAAAGCCTCAATAAAAAGCTTGTCATGATGATATTCTCCTTCTACGATTCCGATATCCGCCTGGTGATTCAAGATCATTTCGGCCACCTCTGCCGTATTTCCAATCTGAATTTTGGGCTTGATCAAGGGGTATTCATCACGTAGATGCGCCAGCACATGCGGCAGCACGTACTCTCCAAAGGTGTAGCTCGCACTGATCGACAAATCACCACCGGCCCGGTGCAGCAGATCATCGACGAGTGTATGCATTCGAGTATACTTTCCCAAAATATCCTGGGCATGATGAAATACAATTTCACCTGCCCGGGTTAAGCGCACATATTTATTTGTTCTTTCGAGCAGCTTGGCATCCATGGTTCGTTCCAGCGCCTGTATGTATTGGCTTACCGCAGGCTGGGTCATATTCAGCTCCTCTGCTGCCCGCGTAAAGTTTCCTTTCTCTACAACCGTCACAAAAACTTGTAACGAGAGATCCATTGATCGAGCTCCCTCCTTCCCTAGATCTATGTATGATTTAAAAGATTATCATAACCTTTTACTTATGATAATAATTATGATGATTTATTATTCTTATTTAAGAATATCAGTTACGATGAATTAAAACCATTTAACCGGACATATCGGAGGTACAGTAATGAGATCAGAAGATCACACACTTTCGAATCAGGAACCATATGAAAACCAGCGGCCAAAACAGAAAAACACAATTATGGCTATGGCAGGCGGAATCGGTTTTACATTTATAATCGCACTTATAGGCTATGCCCTATCTTCCGTGCCTAAACTGAGTGTTCTGGGACAATTGGCATGGGCGATTCTAATTGCTGCCTTAATCCGTCAGCTGTGGGGATACCCTGAGGCCATTCGATCCGGAATACAGTTTACAGCGAAGAAGTTGCTTCGGCTTGCGATTATTCTGTACGGACTCAAGCTCAATATTGCCATCGTATTCAGCCAAGGCCTGGGGCTGCTGCTTCGGGATGTTGTCGTCATTGTGTTCGCTATTCTGGTAACCATGCTGCTGTCAAAATGGCTTAAAGCCGACGGTTCCCTCTCGCTACTGCTTGGGATTGGAACCGGTGTATGCGGTGCAGCGGCCATCGCAGCCGTATCACCGATCCTGAAAGCTAAAGATGAGGATACGGCACTTGGCGCAGGAATCATTGCTTTTGTCGGCACCGTGTTCGCCGTTGTTTATACGCTGCTGCAACCTGTTCTTCCGCTTACAGAAGGACAATACGGTATATGGTCCGGCATCAGTCTTCATGAACTTGCCCATGTTGCCTTAGCTGCAGCGCCTGCCGGAGAAGGGGCGCTTGCGGTCAGCCTGCTGGCGAAGCTTGGACGGGTATTTCTTCTGATTCCACTGAGCCTTGTATTGATGTATTGGATGCGCCGTACCGGACGGATCGAGAAGGGTTCGAAGCTTGAATTCCCTTGGTTCCTACTTGGTTTTATTGCCCTTAGCCTGATTGGCAGTATTGAATTCGGCGGTACGCCCCTTATTCCTGCCGGCTTAAAGAACGGTATTGCAAACTCGGCATCCTTTATTCTTGCAATGGCTATGGTAGGCCTTGGACTGAACATTCATATCCAGTCCCTTCGAAAGGCTTGGCGTCCGCTGCTTGCTATGACCATCACATCCGTACTGCTTGCCGTACTCGCCTTCTGGATGTCATAAAAATAACCAAGCGCTGATTCCCCCGGACAATGGAGTGGTATATTTATACATGCCAATCTTCATGAACGAAAAAAATCCGGCGAAAGACATCCAAAAATGAGGTAAACGATAATGAATGAGACGGTTAAAGCCTTCATGTTTGAAGATGACGGGATGATCCCTAATCATCCCACACTCCCTGTCCTTCTATATGTTAATGCATTAAGCAATCAATCCGAACAGATCGAAAGCATCTTTAATCGCAATGGATGGCGAAACAGCTGGCAGAATGGTGTTTTTCCATACCATCATTACCACAGCAACGCCCATGAAGTGCTTGGTGTCATCTCAGGCTCTGCCCTTCTTCAATTGGGCGGTGAGCAAGGAGCACAGGTTGAACTGAACACCGGCGATGTTGTTGTGCTTCCTGCAGGAACCGGTCATAAGAAAATATCCTCCTCCGCAGATTTTCTTATTGCCGGAGCATACCCGGATGGCATGGATTACAACACTCGCCGTGGAGAGCCAAGTGACCGGCCCAAAGCGCTTGAGGAGATACGCCATGTCCCGCTCCCGTTATCCGATCCGGTTTACGGCACAGATGGACCATTGATACGGAAGTGGCGAAACGGATGTTAACAATAACCGAAAATCGGGTAAATTATTATGATACGGCTATAACCCTCTTCGCAGAGTTTAGCCTTCTTTTTCGTGGGTAGGCTACAAGGATCACCATAACGTTGTTGAGTTATAACTTAGAGGAGATGGGTTCATTGCAACGAAATCATACCATTATGCAATTTTTCGAGTGGCATATTGCAGCTGACGGTTCTCACTGGAATCGCCTAAGAGATGCTGCACCTCAATTAAAACAGGCCGGAATTACCTCCGTTTGGATCCCCCCGGTAACCAAAGGCCAATCTGCTGAAGACACGGGTTATGGAGTATACGATCTGTACGATCTCGGTGAATTCGACCAAAAGGGAACCGTTGCTACGAAATACGGTACCAAGGAGCAGCTGATTGAAGCCATTCAGGCGTGTAAGGATAATGGCATAGCCGTTTATGTCGATCTGGTCATGAATCACAAGGCTGGGGCAGACGCCACAGAACGGTTCCAGGTCATTGAAGTAGACGAAATGGATCGCAACAAGGATATCTCCAAGCCCTTTGAAATTGAAGGATGGACCAAGTTTACCTTTCCGGGACGCGGGGATACTTATTCGTCATTCAAGTGGAACTTCAACCATTTTAACGGAACAGACTACGATGAAAGCCAGGGCCGTACCGGCATCTTCCGTATCTTGGGTGAGAATAAATCATGGAGTGACAATGTAGATAATGAATTCGGCAATTATGATTACCTCATGTTCGCCAATATTGATTACAGTCACCCCGATGTCCGCCGCGAGATGACGGAATGGGGCAAGTGGATGATTGATACGCTGCATTGCAACGGATTCCGCCTCGATGCCATCAAGCATATTAACTATGATTTTATTAAAGAGTTTGCAGCAGCGATGAGGGAGAAGGAAGGGGATTCCTTCTATATCGTCGGTGAGTTCTGGAATCCGGAGCTGGATGCCTCGCGTGAATTCCTCGATTCGATTGATTATCAAATCGACTTGTTCGATGTATCTCTCCATTACAAGCTGCATGCCGCATCTGAAGCTGGAGCTGACTTTGATTTGCGGACGATTTTTGATGATACCCTGGTTCAGTCCCATCCGACAAATGCCGTTACTTTTGTAGACAATCATGATTCACAGCCTCATGAATCGCTTGAATCGTGGGTACAGGATTGGTTTAAGCAAAGTGCCTACGCCTTAATATTGCTGCGTAAAGATGGCTACCCTGTCGTCTTTTACGGAGATTATTATGGCATTGGCGGAGAAAACCCCATCCCCGGTAAACAGATTGCCATCGATCCGCTGCTCTATGCCCGTTCCAATAAAGCCTATGGCAAGCAGGAGGACTATTTCGACCACCCTAACACGATTGGCTGGGTTCGCCTGGGCGTTCCTGAAATCGAGCGCTCCGGCTGTGCGGTTGTCATATCGAATGGTGATGAAGGCAGCAAGCGAATGAATGTAGGCGCAGAACGAGCCGGACAAGTCTGGGTTGACCTAACCAATACAAGGGAAGACAAGATCACCATTGGTGAAGATGGTTTTGCAGAATTCCCGGTAAATGGCGGCAGTGTTTCTGTATGGGCGCAGCCTGATGAAAATGTTTAAAATTTTCTCTAATCGGTTAATACCTTGTATCCTTAAACCGAATGGAGATGTTAATAATGAGCGATCATAACGGACTCGGAGATAAAATCAAAGGCGGCGTTTCCAAGGCAAAAGGTGAGGTAAAGGATCAAGTAGGTAACGCCACCGATAACAAATCAATGCAGGCCGAAGGTAAAGTGGATAAGGCCAAAGGCGAGGTTCAGCAAAAAGTCGGCGAGGTTAAAGACAAGCATTAAGGTATATATACAAGAACCCCGGGCCTGATGGGTCCGGGGTTCTTTCGTTGTGGCAAGGGGTGGATTGAAACCCCAGTGAAGCGGATATCGTATACACCCTTATCATATTTTAATAGAAGGAGCATCTGCCTAATGTCTATTTATGATTTCGAGGTCACTACCATTAACGGTCAACATCAAACACTGGAATCCTACAAGGGTCAGGTCCTGCTGATCGTAAACACAGCCACCAAATGCGGTTTCGCTCCACAGTTCGATGGTTTGGAGAAGCTTCACGAGGCTTACCAGGATCAAGGCTTTGCGGTTCTCGGCTTTCCCAGCAGTCAATTTATGAATCAAGAGCTTGCGAACGATGCTGAAATCGCCAGTGCCTGCAAGCTGAATCACGGAGTCACCTTTCCCCTGTTCTCCAAAATTGATGTCAACGGGGCGAGCGCACATCCACTGTTCAAGTATTTGTCCTCTGAGGCGCCTGGGGCTCTAGGCACCAAACGAATCAAATGGAACTTCACCAAATTTCTTGTGGATCGAAACGGCAAGGTTATCAATCGATTTGCCCCGGCCGATACGCCGGAAAAGATCGAAAGTCATATTAAAGCACTGCTATAGGCGAGCCTTCAAGATCTCACCCAGTTCCTCATAGCTTGTCGCCGTGTAATGAGGAGTATGTTCAGATTCCGGCTTTGCTCTGCGGTGGTTAAACCAGATGACATGCCATCCGGCATTCAAGGCACCGATCACATCATTGCGCCAAGAATCTCCTACATAGAAGCTGTTCTCGGGACGCGTTCCCGTCTTTTCATTCACATAAGCGAAAATACGCGCGTCCGGCTTGTCCCAGCCCACGGCGCCGGAGACAAATAACCGTTCATCCGGGATGATGTCACCGAGATTCATCGCTGCGATTTTGTTCATCTGATGCTCCAATGGCCCATTCGTAATCAATCCAATAATATGACCGTCGTCTGCGAGCTGCTTCAGCAGCTCACGTGCACGGGCAAACATCTGAATATCATACTGGCATCCGATATATGCGGCCTGCATTCGTTTCGCCTGGTCAGAACTCAGCTCTATGCCGAATTCCTGCAGAGCGAGCTGAAAGCGTCGTCTTCGCATCTCTTCCACCGTCTCTTCATACTGCTGCGAACCCGCGCCGCCAAGCTCAAGCGACAGTATATCGCTGTAATATCTCATCCGGTGGTAAGCTGCTTCATAAGGAAAATCGGCCGCCGGATGGGCGATCTCATCTACTGCACGACGGAATGGAGTCAGATGATCATATAATGTATCATCCACATCAAAGAAAACCGCTTTTTTATGTTCATTCAAATGCATGGGTTACCCTCTTTCTAGTCTGGTTCATCTCCTGCTGCTCTATATCATTGTATTGCACCTTTTATATGGCCTCAACCTCTTGGGTCATACTCATAACGGGTACAGCCAATTCAGCCCGCTTCCGTTACATGCGTAACAGGCGGGTAAAAAGTAACAACATTCGATCAAGTGGAGGTTTAGATGATGAAGAAGCATGAACAGGACCTGAACGCAAACGCGGAACGCCGTAATATTCCAGAAGGAAACCGGCAGAGCAATGTGGACCGGTTCTCCGGCTACCAGGATACGTATGATCGGTACCGACCGGAGGCACCGGAGCAAGTCATTGATATTTTGACAGGGTATTTACAGCGAAAGCCCGCTCTTGTCGTGGATATTGGCTGCGGAACCGGTTTGTCTTCTTATGTTTGGAAAAATGCCGCAGACCGAATCATTGGCATCGAGCCGAATGATGATATGCGGCAAAAGGCTATCGATAAGCTTCAGGAACAGGAGCGTACAGACCATATCAGCTTTATCGCTGGCTATTCTAATCAAATCCCGCTGGATTCAGAGTCTGTAGACATCATCACCTGCTCCCAATCGTTTCATTGGATGGAGCCAGCGAGCACACTCAAGGAGGCCGCACGCCTGCTGTGTACAGGCGGGATCTTTGCCGTATACGATTGCGATTGGCCGCCGAGCCTGCACTGGCCAATCGAGAAAACCTGTCATGAACTGATTGAATCGGCTGAGATGCTAATTAATAAGCATATCGAAGACGATCGTAAAGCCCGTAAAGGGAATAAAAATGAGCATCTGAAGCATATTCGGGAAAGCGGCCTGTTCCGGTTTGCCAAAGAAATTGTATTTCACCATATGGAGCCTTGTAACGCTGAAAGATATGTCGGGCTTACCCTAAGCCAGGGAGGTATTCAAACCTTGTTCCGGCATGGAATACATGAGCTGGATTCTGCCATCGATGCTTTCATACAGCAGGTGGAGGCGTATTTCCAAGGGCAGCCGCGGGAAGTCATGTTCAGCTACCGATTGCGTCTTGGCATCAAATAATGGACGGCTGCTCCCTCCACATTAGCGCGCAGAGAAGCTCGAACAGCTCGATGAGCGAACGGGGGTCCTTTCCTGTCAGCTGCTTGATCCGGTTTAACCGGTAGTTGAGCGTATTCCGATGGATGTTTAGTCGTTTGACAGCCGCATTATGGTCCCCGTTCTCAGCTATATATACCTGCAGTGTTTCCAAAAGTCCCAGCTTGTCCCCATTCTGATAGAGCACGTTGTACAGCGCACCCAGCTCTTTGCGGTCTTCGTGGGATAGGTGAATGAGAAATTTCAGGTCAATATACCGGTTAATCATTCGGGATGGACAAATTTTCGCGCCCGTCTCCATGGCTAAGACTGCCTGTTCCAGGGAGTGTGCCCCCAGCTCCTCGGCTTGGCCCACCCCGACCCTGACAACCGCTTTGAAATCGGCAAGTTTGGCCAATATTTCCCTGATTTTCAGGGTATCTGTAATATAGAACACGGTCTTGTCATTCTCAAGGCTCCAATGATGCGGGTATTCTTGAGTAAAGTGCTGAAACTCCCTTGCACCAAAATCAGCATGAACCAGTACCGCCTCACACTTTCGGGTGAGATCAAGGCCGTAATCCTTGGCCCGTTCCAGAAAATCCTGATCATAAGCAACTTTTCGGTAGGACAGCTCCTGATAGAATTTTCCCTTCCGCTGTTTCTCATCCTGGTTCTTCTTGTTTTGTGCTTCCTGCTCAATTAACAGCACCACGGTTACTTTTAACAGCTTGCTAAAAGGTCTGACCTCATCTGGATGCCCTGTGATCCCGACAACCCCAATCACCCTGCCGTCCATCACGATCGGCTCATTAACGCCCGGCTTCATGCCGCCCCCTGCCTCATAAACCTCATTGATCTGGCCGGAATGAATGGCCTTGAGCGCTCCGGTATGAAACGTACCGATGCGCTTAGACTCTCCGCTGCCGATAATAATCCCCTTCTCATCCATGACATTGATATTATAGGGAATAACCTTCATCATTTCATTGGCGATTCTCTCTGCAAGCGATCTTGATAGTTTCATGATGTGCCTCCCCGCTCGAATCCTTTAGTCTAATCTCTTTCTTATGCCTGACTTTAAGCATATGAATACAGAAAGAGGCTGACCGGTATACGGCAGCCTCTTGAATTTACGCTATTTTACCGATCTTAACAATCGAATAACATTCTCCGACGTTCTCTCCACATTCTCCGGTCCATGTGCCAAAGCCTCCGCAAGCGTTGCTGCACATGGCATAATTCCGAATATACTATCAATTCCTTTATCGTACAGAACCTCAATCTGATCGCCAATCCGTCCCGCCAAGGCCACGACAGGCTTGTCGTATTTCTTGGCAACCATCGCTACACCAAGCGGCGTCTTGCCGTATTGAGTCTGAAAATCCATGCCGCCTTCACCCGTCCATACCATATCAGCCTGCTGGACCTTCTCCTCAAGCCCCGTGTAATCGATCACCATATCGATTCCTTTCTTCAGCACGCCGCCGAGGAATATCATCAGGCCTCCGCCCAATCCACCGGCCGCACCTGCACCCGGCACATCCACGATATCCTGGTTCAGCTGACGCTGAATCACATTCGCGTAATGACGAAGGTTGTCGTCCAGCTGCTGAATCATATCCGGTGTTGCCCCCTTTTGAGGCCCGAACACATGGGATGCGCCTTGGGGACCGCATAACGGATTCGTTACATCACAAGCGACCTCTACCTCCACATCCCGAAGACGCGGGTCAAAATGCGTCAGGTCAATGCTTGCAAGTCTGCCAAGGGCACCGCCGCCGCCAGGAAGCTCATTTCCATCTGCATCAAGCAGCTTCCCTCCCAGCGCCTGAACCATTCCGGCTCCGCCGTCGTTGGTTGCACTTCCCCCAATACCGATCAACAGCTTGCGGACTCCATGATTCAGACATGCCCTGATCAATTCACCCGTACCATAAGTTGTTGTAATGAGCGGATTTCTGTGCACTGGGGCAACGAGATGGATACCGCTCGCGCTCGCCATTTCCAGAATGCCCGTTACCCCGTCTCCCGATATCCCGTAGGAAGCCTCCACTTCGTTTCCCAGAGGCCCTCTCACCTTCAAGGTATGAACACGGCCTCCGGTTGCATCGACCAGTGACTGCATTGTTCCTTCTCCGCCATCCGCCATCGGTACATGAATGCAGCTAATATCGGGGTTACCCTTCCGGATTCCCTTTTCCATCGCTTCGCATACTTCCTTGGCCGTCATACTCTCTTTGAAAGAATCCGGTGCCAGGACAATCACCATATCGTTTTTCATCGTGCTCCACCCCATCTTTATACTATTCATAATCTAAAATACAAATCCGTATAAAATCGTAGCCGCAATCGTCATCGTTAAACCGACAATACTCTCGTAAGGGATGAGCTTCATTCGCTCCTTAATACTCATCTTAACGGATTCTGCCGTAACGTGGAAGAAGTTTCCATGAGGCAAATGGTCAATTACCGTAGCACCGGTATGAACCATGACCGCTGCGCTTAACGGAGCCGTGCCCATGGACAGAATAGCTTCACCAAAAGATCCCGCCGCCACAATGGAAGCCGTCGATGTAGATGCCGTTGCGGCACCCATCAGAATACCTGCAAGCGGTGCGAGGAATGTGCCTGAAACACCCAACACATCAATCGTGTCAACAACAACCGCACTTAAATTCGATTTGGAGATAATGCCCGCGATGGCGCCGGCACCAATCAGAATAATAGCGGTGCCTGTCATTTTATTCAGACCCGAGGTTGTAAAGTTAATGATTTGTTTGCTCTGCTTCATAGCGATCAGACCGATAATGCCGGCAACCGGCAGAATAATCATCGAGTCGATCTTAAACGCCTTCAATGCTTCAATGCCGAAGATGCTGCCGATCGGGTTGATCGCGAGCAGTACAATAGCTACAATCGGAGCGACCATGGAACGGCCAAAGCTCGGTTTTTCCTTCTTGACTGCTCCGTTATCCACTTGATCCGTGTCCGCCACCATCACACCTTTTTTCATCAGCATCTTAGCCACGATTACGGTAACGATCAAGCCTGCAACGGCTGGTAAGAATCCGTTAATCATCACTTGGGCCAGATCTACGTCAAACCCCTTGGCTACCGCAATGGTATTCGGGTTCGGGGAAATAATGTTGCCTGCTTTACCGCCGCCCACCAATGCAAGCAGCAAGGCTGTTTTGGATATGCCTATCTTTTTCCCGACCGATAATGCAATGGGTGCAACGATGATAATGGCTACGGTAATGAAGACCCCGACTGCGGTAATAATCATCGTGGCCAGCGCAATGGATAAAAGCGCTTTCTTTTCACCGAGCTTGGAAACAATCGTTTCCGCAATACGCTCGGCTGCGCCGGATTCAATCAGAATACCTGCCAGCACACCAGCCGCCAATACGCGAACGACCGCGCCCATGACACTGTTCGTGCCCTCAATAATATACTGTACGGTTAACTCAATCGATGCTCCGCCCAGAAGACCGCCTATGACAGCGCCTCCAAACAGGGCATAAACCGGATTTACTTTTTTGAAAATAAGTACGATAGCTAGGACCAGTCCGATAATAGCTCCGCCCCAATGAATTACTGTCCCTTCCATGCTGCTGCCTCCCCAAAAAGGTATCGTGATGTTATAATGCTTGTCATTCTCCATGGAATTGATGACGCTTACAGTTGTAAGTATAAAGGCCCGCAGGGCGCAATTCTATTGATAGGATAACGTATTTCATTGTGCATATGCACAAAAGTGATATACATCACATTATTATCTTTCGCTAAAAAAAGGCCGGGAATTCGTTTCCCGGCCTTTCGTTTGGATTACAGCTTCCGAGGCAAGGCTGCCTTCTTGATCACCTGGTTCGTTACTTCTGCCAGCAGCAAGCCCAGCGCGATCGCACCCGAGATCATAAACGCTCGCGCACCCAGCTGAACGGCAAGATCATATTGATTTTGGGCGACATGACGCAGGGCATCGTAGGCGAGACCGCCGGGAACAAGGGGTATGATTCCGGAAACACTGAATACAATAATGGGCGTTTTATATTTTTTTGCAAAAAAGTAACTGATCATCGTGACCACGAATGCTGCGATCACCGTTGCCGCCACCGGGTTCATCCCCATATTTTGAAACCAGATATACAGGATCCATCCGACCATGCCGGCAAAACCGCACTGTACCAGCGCTTTACGCGGTGCATTGAAGATCATCCCGAAGGCAGCAGAAGCAATAAAGCTCGTTATAATCTGTTGAATATACATCATCATAAAGTTCGCTAACCTCCTTAATAGAATGACAGCATGAACGCGATGCCTGCGCCAATGGCAAACGATGTAATGAATGCCTCCGCTCCCTTGGACAAGCCGGAAATCAAATGTCCTGCCATCAGATCACGGATTGCATTCGTGATGACCAGCCCGGGAACAAGCGGCATCACCGAGCTGATAATGATGATATCGATCTGCTGTCCATATCCGTTCTTCACCATCCACACGGCAGCCAAACCGATGGTCATTGCCCCGGAGAACTCGGCAAAGAACCGCACCGGAATAACCCGCTGAATATAGACAAAACAGGAAAATCCAAGTCCGCCAGCCAGCGCAGCCGGAAGGAAGTCCTTCCAAATCCCCTTGAACATAATCAGGAAGCAGCCGCTTGCAACAGCAGACAAGAGTATAAGCAGCCACATCGGATAATTGGGCCTCGCCCTCTCTACCTCACGCAAGGCCTGCTGGGCTTCGGAAATCGTTAATTCTCCCATGCTGATTCTCCTTGAAATGGTGTTCACCAGGTCGATCTTATTCAAATCCGTTGTACGGTCCGATATCCGAATCAATCTCGTAATATGCTGCGGCTCCTCCACTGAAAAAATAATCCCTGTTGGGGTCATATAACTGTGGCTGTTATTCACCCCATAAGATGCGGCGATCCTTATCATTGTATCCTCAACGCGGTACGTTTCCGCCCCGCTCTGAAGCATAATTTTACCGGCGAGCAGACAGACTTTCATAATCTCATGCTCGCGTTGCAGCAGCGTGTCCAATGCTGTTCCTCCCAGCTCTAAAGTTGTACATTTGAGTCTCATCCTATTATAGTATTTCTGACCCCGATATATTGTAATTAATTTTGACGACAGGCAGGGTGAGAGATGATACATTCCATCATTATATTTTTGCTGGCTGGAGTGGCTGAAATCGGCGGAGGTTACTTGGTATGGCTATGGCTGCGGGAAGGACGGCCGTATTGGTACGGGATCATCGGAGCCATCGTGCTGGTGCTGTACGGAATTATCCCTACACTTCAGAAATTCCCGGATTTCGGAAGAGTATACGCCGCTTACGGCGGTGTGTTCATCATTCTTTCGGTGTTATGGGGATGGGGCGTTGACAAAAAAATGCCGGATATATATGACTGGATTGGGGCGGCTGTATGTCTTGTCGGCGTGTCCATTATGCTCTGGGCACCGAGGCATTAAATGGAACAGCGCACAGCAGCCCGTCCCTTGAATCAAAACATATGCTTGCGGTATAATATATACAAATATCGAAATCAGGCCAATGAAGAGCTTCCAACTCTGAGGCGTTCTCGTTAAGGGGTCTTCCCCCTAAGTTAACCGGCTTTCGCCCGTTATCGCGGAATCAAAGTGGATTAAGCTTCTGAAGCTTCAGCAGTTTAATCAATTTGGGTGGCACCGCGAGCGCATAAGCGTCCCTCGTCCCATACGGACTAGGACGCTTTTTTTGTTATTTCTGAAACAGAAGGGACGCGGTGATGATGATTGACATGAAATGGCTTAGAGAACAGGAAGAGAATCAGTTAAGAGTACAGCAAGCAGCCGATCAAAAAGGAATTAAGCTGTCGGTGGCGGAGCTTTTGAAGCTTGATGAGCAGCGGCGGTTGCTCTTGCAGGATGTAGAAGCCCTGCGCCAGAAGCGGAACCAGCTTACACAGGAGATCAGCGTCCTCATGCGGGAGGGAAAACGGGAGCAGGCTGAGCCTGTAAAGCAGAAGGTTAAAGAGATCAATGAGCAGCTGACCGGACAAGAAAACCAGCTTCGTGAAGTCGAAGCGGCGTACTCGGAGCTTATCATGCTTGTACCAAATATCGTCTCGGAGGATACGCCAGTGGGTGCCTCGGACCAGGATAATGTGGTGGTCAGACAGATCGGGGAGCCCCCTGTGTTCCCGTTTCCGTTCCGGGATCATGTGGAGCTCGGCGAGATGCATCAAATGATTGATATCCCCCGCGGCGTCAAAACCGCCGGCAGCCGAAATTACTACTTGGCTGGTGTAGGGGTTCAGCTTCACAGGGCTGTGCAGCAGCTGGCACTGGACCTGCTGGTGAAGAAAGGATTTACACTGCTCGATGTGCCGCTTATGGTACGGACAGAGGCACTCATGAACACAGCCTTCTTCCCGCTGGGCAAAGACCAGACCTTCCATATCACGGATGAAAATAAATGGCTGGTCGGCACGGCGGAGGTTCCGCTCGTCTCGTATTACAGCGGTGAAACTGTAGATGTTACAGAGCCTCTGAAGCTTGCTGCAGCTTCGATGTGTTTCCGCAGTGAGATCGGCTCGGCAGGCAAGGATGTACGCGGGTTGTACCGGGTTCACCAGTTCGCCAAGGTTGAGCAGGTTATCTTGTGTAAGGCAGATCTGGAGGTATCGGAGCGCATGCATCAGGAGATCACTGCGAATGCTGAAGAGCTCCTCCAGCTGCTGGAGCTTCCTTACCAGGTGATGGCCGTCTGCACGGGAGACATGTCGCAGAAGACGTACAAGCAATACGATATCGAAACCTGGATGCCAAGCAGAGGTGCCTATGGCGAGACACATTCGTCGTCGAACCTGCTGGACTTTCAGGCCCGGCGTTCGAACATCCGATATCGGGATGAAGACGGAAACTTGCAGTACTGCCATACCTTGAACAATACGGAAGTCGCCTCGCCGCGCATCCTGATTCCTCTGCTGGAGAATCATCAGCTGGAGGACGGATCGATTGCCATTCCAAAGGCTCTTCAGCCTTATATGAACGGAATGGAACGGATTGAGTTACGGAAATAATAAAGGAGCCTGAATCCTGCTCTCTGGGAACACCGAACAAAGAGCCCTACCTGTGAAGTAAGGGCTCTTTTTGGGATGCCTCGAGTATAACCACTTAACAAAAGTTTCGTTATACGCCCACAGGGTATATAATACAACTGTGCTATTTTTTAAACAGTATCTAAATAGGAGGATATTCAGATGACAGTATCCAAAACAGTTCAACATATACCCGTTTCTATTCTGGACCTGGCTCCAATTACTGAAGGGAGCACGGCCGCGGAATCGCTTCGGAACTCGCTTGATCTTGCCCAGCATGCAGAGAAGTGGGGATATCACCGCTACTGGCTTGCAGAGCATCACAACATGACAGGTATCGCAAGCTCAGCTACTTCCGTGGTTATTGGACATATTGCAGCCGGTACCCAAACGATGCGGATCGGTGCCGGGGGCATCATGCTGCCGAACCATTCCCCGCTCGTTATCGCTGAGCAGTTCGGTACCCTGGAGTCACTTTTTCCAGGCCGGATCGACCTTGGCCTTGGCCGGGCACCAGGCTCAGACCAGCTGACGGCGCGTGCTCTGCGCCGCGGTCCGGGCAGCGATGGTCAGGATTTCCCTGAACGGCTGGGTGAGCTTCGCAATTACTTCCATCCAACCTCCGGCTCCTCCATGCAAGTACGGGCCGTTCCCGGGGAGGGACTGGATGTTCCGATCTGGCTGCTTGGCTCCAGCGGATTCAGTGCACAGTTATCCGCTCAGCTTGGACTGCCGTTTGCGTTTGCCAGCCACTTCGCACCGGATTACCTGCTGCCTGCACTGGATCTGTACCGCAGCAACTTTAAACCTTCCGAAGAACTGCAGCAGCCCTATGCCATGGTTGGCGTTAATGTGATCTGTGCAGATACGGATGAAGAAGCGCACCGTCTTGCCACTTCAGCGCAGCAGCAGTTCCTGAATATTATCCGGGGCCGCACGGGTCAGCTTAAGCCGCCGGTCGACAGTATGGATGACATCTGGAGCCCGCAGGAAAAAGCGGTTGTCGGACGTACTCTCAGCTTCTCCGCTATCGGAAGCCCAGCCACAGTGCGTGAGCAGCTGGATCGCTTTATCGACATGACAGACGCGGACGAGATCATTGTGGCATCTGCCATTTACGATCATAAAGCCCGTCTCCGTTCCTATGAGCTGCTGGCGGACATCGGCATCACTAAATAACTCACCATTTACCATGAAAAGACCAGCTGATATCCTGCGGGATATCGGCTGGTCTTTTCTATTCCTTTCGTTAAGGGCATATTTGGTGATCATCGGTTCCGTTCTGTACCATTTCGAGCTTACGGTATTCTCCCGGCGGTATGCCCGTCATCTTCTTGAACATCCGGTTGAAGGAGGTCACATTGCTGTAGCCGAGATGGCTGCTGATCTCCTGAATAGACATGCTGCTTGCTCCAAGCAGATCCTTCGCCTTACGGATCCGGACCGAGTTGAAATGCTCACTGAAGTTAGCGCCGGTCTTCTCCTTGATATAGACGGAAAGATACGCCGCCGACAGGTTCAGACTTTCAGCCAGATGATCCAGCGAAATCTCGCTTCCCACCCCATTGGCGATATAGTCCATCACATAAGAAATAATGGGGTCCTGCTCCTCCTTCTTGGATTGGATGACTTCGGCGGCTGTTTCAAACAGCTGGGCAAAAAAGAGCTTGAAATGCTCCAGGGTGCAGCATTCCATCATGAGCTTCGTCTGCTGCTTCGCCATTCCCTGGTCAACCGTTCCATACGGCTCCAGAATCTTCATCACCCTGGTTATGATGCCGTCCGACAGCCTTCGCAGCTGGCGGATGCTTGCCTCCTTGCGGTTGAACTGGTCCAGCATCCGTTCAATAAAGGAGATGCAGAACGGTGCATTCCCGGCCTGCAAATTCGCGTACAGCTCATGTTCCTGCTGCACCGTAAATACCAGCGCTCCCGCATCCGGCTGCGGTCCGCGGATGATTTGTGTCTCATCGACCGGCCTGCCGCACTGGACCAGCTCCAGCACCTCATTATACGCTTCACTGAATTCGGAAGAATTCGGATAAACCGAGCTGATGCCGATGGTCACCAGCACATAGCTGTTATCTTGATCCAGCCGCTCCTTCAGCCCGGACAGGGCTTTGTCGAGATCCTCCCGCACTTCGTCCCTGCGGATCAGGGAAATAATCTGATTATTCTCAATCTGCAGCGTGTGGGAAGATGGAATAAACTCCGAGACGATGACATTGATGTACTCATGTATGTAATACGCCATCCGGTTCGTCTTCATATGCGTGCTTTCCGCTGGCCTTGCCTTGAAGTGGAGCTGATACAGCACAAGAATAAAAGGCTCCTCCAGCTCGGCGATGTCCTTCCAATCATTGATGTCTGACACAATCGCTTTCAGTTTATTGATATAACCGAAGCTGGTGAGCAGTGACTGTTTGTTTTGAAGCTCCTGGTGGATCGATTCCTTCTCCAGCATTAAATTGCGGATATTTTGATGAATAAGATCAAATTCATGAACCCTGCTGTCCAGTCTGGCCGAATTGGGGTGAAGGATTGAGGCCATGAACTGTTTCACCGGCCGATGGATTCCCCGGACAAAATACATGGACACCAGCAGTCCGAGCACGATCGAGACGGCCAAGATGAGTATCAGATTCCAGTTGGTGCTTCTTACTTTCGCCGCAATGCTTGAGGATGACACGGCCGTCACATAGGTTAAATTGTTCTCCTCATCCTTTTCCTTAAAGAAATAGTATCCGTGCGACAGTGTGAATGTCTCATTTCCATCAAGAGCGGGAATAGCATCTATCATTACATTTCCGGGTGTGCGATACAGTACCGCCCCGTCCCCGTCCAGAATGATAAACTGCTTATCCTCCGCATCATCATAAAAAGCCTCATTCATCAGCCTGGCATCCAGAAAGGCGATAACCTGATAGTTCGAGGACGGCATATGAAAGGATACCGGGATGATGCCCAGTGTCTTTGAGGCATTCAGTCCCGATGTAAGGAAAGCGCTTTCCGAATGGATCATAAAGCTGCCTGGTCTGCTGATATTGTCCTCCCAATAAGAAACGGAATACGGCTCGCTTACATAAAATTTCGAAAACATCATATCGGCGGACAGGCTGCCTTCCTTATCCAGCACAACCCCGCCTTTATTAAAATGAATCAACAGATTGTCCAAATAAAACATCGGATTGGATGCATGAGTCCGAAGCTCCCTTAGAATATCCTTGGCTTCTCTGTAATTGATATCCTTCGCCTCCCGCTTCTCAATCTGATGATGGAAGGCAACAACATCGTCCTTCGAATAAATATCAAATACCAACGTCTTGACCCGCTCAAAATGAGTTTGATACCGTTCGGCGGTGTTTCTCAGCATCATCCGGTTATACTGAATGATTTCGTTCTGTACGCCTTTACTAAACAAGCCGACAGACAAGAGATTAAACATGGAAAACAGAAGGATAATGACCAGAAAACTGACATAAATCCGAAATACGAAGCTCCGCTGCTTAAACCATTTCCACTTCAATTGCTCTTATCCCTCCGTTTCGCAGTTTGACAATTGCATGGTCACCCATATTTTACCTAAAACACTGTCTCACAGTACAATCATTTTTTTGTAAAGTTATCTTTTCTTTATCTCAGCCAATAAGACGATAAGATCATAAAGAAGTGTTCATTTTCATGCACCGATTCTCCTGCTAAGATGCAATAAAACCCCGGGAAAGGAGAGAATTTTCATTTTCACGCTCCGTTAATACAAGGAAAACAAACGCCTTATACAATGGATTTAAATTCATGGCATGGATGAACTTGATAAAAAGAGGTGGTCTGAGCTGCATTTTCCTGTTTCTCTTTGTTCCTGATCGACCTATAGAAAGGAGAGTCGTGTTTGTCTACTCCCCATTTGGTACCAACCGCTTCTAAAAAGACCCGAAACCAAACGGACCGACGCATGGTATATAAACGCATAAAAAAGAACTGGGATCTGTACCTGCTGATCCTTCCTGTAATCGCTTTCTTTCTGGTCTTCGAATACGGGCCGATGTACGGTCTGCAGATTGCCTTTAAAGATTTTATCGCCAATAAAGGAATACTGGACAGCCCGTGGGTAGGCCTCAAGCATTTCGAGCGCTTTTTTGACAGCTATTATTTCTGGAGGCTTCTCGGTAACACGCTTGGCATCGGTCTGTACCAGCTGCTTGTCGGCTTTCCGATCCCGATCATCCTGGCGCTGCTCATTAATGAGGTCCGTTCCAGAAAATTCAGCCGGTTCGTGCAGACGATCACGTATGCTCCCCACTTCTTGTCCACTGTCGTCATGGTCGGATTACTGTACATTTTCCTCTCGCCGCAAACGGGTCTGCTCAACACACTGATCACCTCGCTCGGCGGGAACCCGATCGCCTTCTTGACGAAGCCGGAGTGGTTCAAGAGCATCTTCGTCTTGTCAGGCGTCTGGCAGCAGATGGGATGGAGCTCCATCATCTACCTGGCCGCGCTAGCGGGCATCGACCAGCAGCTTCATGAGGCTGCACGTGTGGACGGCGCCAGCCGCTGGCAGCGGATCTGGCACATCAACCTGCCAGGGATTATGCCGACGATTATCGTACTGCTCATCCTGAACATGGGCTCCCTGCTCGGTGTCGGGTTTGAGAAGGTATTCCTGATGCAGAATTCGCTGAATATGCCGGCGTCCGATGTCATCTCCACGCATGTATACCGCAAGGGGATCATTGACGGTCAGTACAGCTATTCCGCCGCTGTCGGCCTGTTCAACTCAGTGATTAACTTTATCCTGCTGGTTACCGTCAACCGTATCGCCCGCAAAATAAATCAGACCAGTCTGTGGTAGGAGGTGATGGATCTTGAATAATCAAAGTAAAAGCGAGAAGTGGTTTGACCGGGGTGTGCATATCGTTTTAATTCTTATCTGCGTAGCCGTGCTGTACCCGCTCGTCTTCGTCCTCATGGCGTCCATCAGCAGCCCGGATGCCGTCATGCGGGGCGAGGTGTGGCTCTGGCCGAAAGAGCTTACGATGGTCGGATACAGCAAAATTTTTCAGAATGACGAAATTCTGATTGGTTACGGAAACACCATCCTGTATACGGTGGTCGGAACGGCAATCAATCTGGTAATGTCCATCGCAGCGGCTTATCCGCTTTCCCGGAAGGATTTCTTCGGCCGCAATACCATTGCTGCCCTGCTAGTGTTTACGATGTTCTTCAGCGGAGGGATGGTTCCGACCTACCTGCTCGTCAAAAGTCTCGGGATGCTGAATTCTATGTGGGCGCTGCTCATTCCGGGAGCCGTGTCCGTGTACAATGTCCTGATTATGCGGACCTTCTTCCAGAACGGCATTCCTTATGAGGTTCAGGAGGCCGCTTCGATTGACGGCTGCTCGAATATGAGCACCTTGATCCGGATCGTGCTGCCGTTATCCATGCCGATTATTGCCGTTATGATCCTGTTCTACAGCGTCGGACATTGGAACGCCTACTTCAGCGCATTGATCTACTTGACCGACCGCGACAAGTACCCGCTTCAGCTGTTCCTGCGCGAGATCCTCATCCAGGGCCAGATGCAGGAGATGCTTGGTATTGGCGACGATACCCAGTCCCGAATTGTCATGGAGGGCGAGGCCATTAAATACGCAGCTGTCATTGTTGCGAACCTGCCTGTACTCTGCCTCTACCCGTTCCTGCAGAAGTATTTTGTCAAAGGCGTTATGATTGGAGCAGTCAAAGGCTAGTATGCCATGCCAGATTAACGGATTCATAAACATTTTCCAATTGAAAGGGTGTCTATTTGGATGAAAAGAAAAAGCTTGGTTTCATTATTGCTGGCTGCAGCCTTGACAGGAAGCCTGCTCTCCGGCTGCGGCAGCAAGACCGACGGAAAGACGGAAGCGGCTAACAAGGATAATGTGAACTTGACAGGCATGCCTATTGTCAAAGAGCCGGTATCCCTTACCTTCTTCACCGGTAAGGCAGCTACGAACGGCAATAACTTTGAAGAAACCCTTGTATGGAAAGAATACGCCAAGATGTCTAACATCAATGTTAAGTTCGAGCTGGTTCCGTTCGATAACCTGACCGAGAAGCGGAATTTGGCTCTGGCCAGCGGCGACTATCCCGATGCCTTTTACAGTGCCCGGGTGCCTGCGGCAGATCTGATGAAATACGGCTCCCAGGGAACCTTTATCAAGCTGAATGACCTGATCGACCAGTATGCGCCGAACTTTAAGGCCCTCATGGAGAAGTATCCGGACCTGAAGAAGGGATTGACCATGCCTGACGGCAATATTTATTCCTTCCCTTCCTTCTACAGCCCTGAATTTCTGCCGATGTTGATCGGTACGCCGCTGTGGGTCAAGCAGGAATTCCTCGATAAGCTGAATATGAAGGAACCGACGACAACCGAGGAGTTCTATCAATACTTAAAGGGTGTCAAGGAGAACGATCTGAACGGAAACGGCAAGAAGGATGAAATCCCGTATGCCGGAACAGGAATCAATCCGCTGATCGAGCAGCTGCGGGGAGCATGGGGCTTCGGCAACCGGGGCCTCGGCCATAAGCATGTGGACGTGGACCCTGCTACGAATGAGCTCCGGTTCTTCCGTACGGACCCGAAATATAAAGAGGTCATTGAATATATGCGTAAGCTGTATACAGAAGGCCTGATCGACAACGAAATTTTCACAATCAAGACCAGCGCGCTTTACGCTAAAGGACAGGAAGGCATTTTCGGGGCAACCATTAATCCCAACCCGGCAACCCAAATGAACCAGACCGGTTACTTTGGACTTGGCGCTTTGAAAGGACCGTATGGCGATCAGCTGTACACGCATATTAAAGTCCCTGTCGTTTGGCCGGGCGCCTTCGTCATTACGGATAAGAACAAAAATCCGGAAGCGACTGTAAGATGGATGGACCACTTCTACGGTGATGAGGGAGCGACCTTCTACTTCATGGGCCTTGAAGGGCAGACATACACCAAAAATGCAGACGGAGAGCTGCAATTCACAGAAGAGATCACGAAAAACCCGAACGGACTTACCATGGACCAGGCTTTGGCCAAATATATTACTTGGCTGGGCGGCAGCTATCCGGGATACGTGCAGGTGAAGTACTTTAAAGGGTCTGAATCACTTCCTGAATCGATTGCCGTCGGTGAAAAAGCCGAGCCTTATAAGATTAAGGAACAGTGGAGCGCCTTCAACTATACGGAAGAAGAGACAGATTTCATGTCCACCGTTGGAGCGGATATCGGCACCTATATCGAAGAGATGGAAGCGAAGTTCATTACGGGAGCAGCTCCGATGTCCGATTGGGATAAGTACGTGGCACAGGTTGAGAAGATGGGAGTTTCCGAGTATATGGAAATTTACAAAAAGGCTTATGAGCGTTACCAAAAAGTCGGCGAGTAAGCAGACAGCTGCAGACGCGGTCGAATCCCGCTTGGCTGCATCGCATTTACAATAAAAAAGCACCCCTTGGCATGCAGCTCAGAAATCCGCGCTGCCCCAAGGGGTGCTTTAATTTATGCTGAGAGTAACAACAGACGTTACAGTGTCAAACCGCCATCAACGTTGACGAGGGAGCCTGTCATGTAACTGGAAGCCGGAGATGCCATGAATGCTACCACATTGGCAATTTCCTCAGGTTCTGCCGGACGGCCCATTCTCACATTGGAGACTTCCTCAGGAACATAGCCGCCTTCCTGGAAGGATTTCATGACGCCTGCGGTCAAGGCCGTTTTTACTGCTCCCGGCAAAATAGCATTGATCCGGATGCCTCTTTTCACATATTCGAGTGCAGCCGATTTGGTCATCCCAACAACGCCGTGTTTCGTTGCCGAGTATACACTTGCACTGTGCTCACTGCGGATACCTGCGGTTGAAGCCGTGTTCAGAATATGACCGCTGCCCTGCCGGTCCATAACTTGAAGAACATACTTCATGCCAAGGAAGCAGCCTTTCAGATTGACGGCTACAAGGCGGTCGAACTCAGCTTCTTCGATATCGGCAAGCCGGTTAAACTTCTGTACCACGCCAGCGTTGTTATAGAAGAAATCAATTCTTCCATACGCCTCCACAGCTTTGTTCACATAGTTCTGAACATCTTCGCTCTTGGATACGTCGGCTTGAACGAAGATACCATTCCCGCCCTTATCCTTAATCATCTGAAGCGTTTCTTCACCCGATTGTGCGTTATAGTCAACCAGAACGACGGTTGCGCCATTCTCCGCCAGCTTGATGCTGCTTGCACGGCCAATACCGCTGCCTGCACCTGTAATGATAGCTACTTGATTATTTTCCGACATGATGACACTCTCCTCATCTCACGATAGACACTGATGTAAATGTAAATAACCTTTTACTATAGCTGATATTGAATATTGAATATGAGGCGATTCTTATTTTGCGAAGTATCCGCCATCGATTGGAAGCTCAACGCCTGTAATGTAAGAAGATTCGTCCGAAGCAAGGAATAATACACCTCTTGCGATATCCTCTGCTTTACCCAAGCGTGGCAATGGAGTCATGGATTGGAACCAGGTTGTCATTCTCTCATCCTTAAACATGTCTTTAGTCATTGGAGTTTCAATGAATCCAGGGTGAACGGAGTTTACACGAATATGATATTTTGCAAAATCAACCGCTGTCGCTTTGGTCAGCATGCGTACCGCACCTTTACTTGCTGTGTAAGGGCCTGCGCCGCTGCCGCCAGTCAGGCCAGCAATGGAGGAGATGTTAACGATGGAGCCTCCGCCATTCTCGATCATATGAGGAATAACAGCTTTTTGGCCAAGGAACACGCTATTCAAGTTGATCTTCATCACTCTCTCGAAGGACTCTACAGTCTGCTCCATGTATGGAGTCGCACTGGAAATACCGGCGTTGTTGACGAGAATGTCAATCTTGCCGAATCTTGCAATAGCTTCTTCAGCAACACGTGCCCAATCTTCCTCGGAAGCAACGTTATGCTTCAAGGCAAGCGCCTCGCCACCCATTGCTTCGATCTCTTTAGCCACTTCTTTTACCTTCTCTGCCTGAAGGTCAGTAAGGACTACCTTCGCTCCTTCTTGTACAAAAAGAAGTGCATCTGCTTTACCCATACCGCCTGCAGCACCTGTAATGACAGCTACTTTATTGTCTAATCTTCCCATTTGTAATACCCTCCAGTATGTGACTAAGGAGTCACCGGTTATTGGAAATTCCGCTGTTGTAAGCGCCTGATCGTCTTCTCATAAGATGCAATAAGCAGATCCACTTCCTGCTCGGAAAAATCAGTCCATAGTCCGTCGGTTAATTCCTTATACCTCTCAAGCATCTTTGTTGTAACGTCTCGGCCTTCATCTGTAATCTTCAGATACACAATCCGTCTGTCCGTTTGGCTTGGGACACGCTCTGCATGTCCTTTTTTAACAAGTTTGTTGGTCAAATTGGACACCGCCGGAAGGGTTACTCCCAGCGTACCGGCAATTTCTGAACAAGTCCGCATCTCATCATCTGCAAGCATCTGAAGAATAAAATATTGAGATGCTGTCAGTTCGTTGTCCAGCAGCCTGGCGAATCCGACAACAAGACTGTTTGCGTAACTGGAAGCCAGCTGCGACAGTCTATCCTTCTTGTCCAGATTCATCACCTCGATCTTATAATTTTTCATTTTAATGGTACGTAATTAAGAAGTTAACACCTTTGAATAATTCAAGTGTAACCCTTGTCCATCCCCCAGTCAATGTTGTGTAATGGCTTACTTGCTATTCATTTCCTGGCCTGTTTTATTGCATGCATTATAACCAAGACGATCTTAAGAATTATTACCCGCTGTCGTTCTGTACTTACATCGAAAATAGGCAGGACATGTTGAAAGATTGTGACAAAACGAGTGGTAATATATGGACTTTATCTGCATCAAAAAAAGGAGACAGCCCCGAGAAGATGGTTGATCTTCCGGCGTGTCTCCCCATGTCTATTCGGCTGCTATACTAGAGCTGATCACCAGCTCATGCAGCTTCTCTGGCGTTATTCTTTTGACATATCGGGCGTATGTCTCCTTCTTCTTTCCATTCTCTTGATAAATCGAGATCAGACGATCCACAATGGGCAGAAGCTTCTCTTCCGGAACATCCTTCATGAACAGCTGCGCAAGGCTGGCCTTGATTCCCTTGGGCTCCCCGCCAATGTAAATATCAAATACATCCCTCATCTTCACGACGCCAATATCTTTAATCAGCGGTTCGCTTGTGCCGAGTGCGCACCCCGCATATCCAATCTTAAGCGGGCTGGGCACTTCACGATCGGCTACGATTTCATCAAGCCTTTGGGCGATATCCAGTCCAGCATCCTCTGCTCCCCGGCAAAAGTTGCATGTGATCAGGCTCTTGGACACGAATCCCGCAGGATGCACTTCCAGTCCCGCCTGTCTCAGCTGCTCCTGCACTTCAGGAATCCGTTCCTCTTCCATCGCCACATATAACTGCTTAAAGGTTGTCATTTCGATCTCTGCATCCGGTCCTACGATAGAACCGAGTACAGCAAGCTGCTGAGGCTTAAACAGAGTTCCCCCAACCTTGAAGCCTGGTGTTACCGCGAATTTCTTCATCACCATGTCCCATGAATCTCCCCTCTGCCATCATGCCATCCATTCCAGCTTTAGCCTTACACCTTCATGCGCTGCAGTCTGAGCGCATTCAGGACGACTGATACCGAGCTCAGCGCCATTGCTGCACCCGCTACCCAAGGAGCCAAAAGGCCAAGGGCAGCAACCGGGATACCGAGAGAGTTATAACCTAGAGCCCAGAACAGGTTCTGACGGATGTTCGACATCGTTTTGCGGCTCATGTAGATCGCATCCGGAATGCTGTTCAGGTCACCCTTCATCAAGGTAACATCTGCGGCTTCCATCGCAACGTCCGTACCTGTACCAATCGCCATTCCGATATCCGCCATGGCCAATGCCGGAGCGTCATTAATGCCGTCCCCGACCATGGCCACCTTCTTGCCCTGCTGCTGTAATTTCTTCACTTCTTCTGCTTTGCCTTCAGGAAGAACTTCGGCACGGACATGATCTATACCGGCCTCTTTAGCAATCGCCTGGGCTGTACGCTCGTTATCTCCTGTAATCATGATGACTTCGATACCCATGCCTTTCAATCGGGCTACCGCTTCCTTCGAGGTTTCCTTGATCGTATCAGCCACAGCTACTATCCCTGCAAACTTTCCGTCTACAGCTGCCAGCATCGCTGTCTTGCCTTCCATTTCAAGCTCGGACATGCGTGAATCCGCCTGACCTATTTCAATCTCATATTTCTTCATTAGCTTGCGAGTACCTACCAGTACGGTAGCGCCTTCGACTACAGCGCGAATTCCGTAACCCGGAACGGCTTCGAACTCACCCACAGCAGGAAGAGTAATTCCTTCAGCTGTGATACCTGCTACAATAGCTTCGGCGAGTGGATGCTCAGAGTTTCTCTCCGCTGCGCCCACCAGGCGTTTAAACAGGGCTTCATCCATTCCATTCACTTCAACATCGGTTAGCTCCGGCTTCCCTTTGGTCACCGTGCCCGTCTTATCGAGGATGATCGTATCAATCTTGTGCGTGGACTCCAGATGCTCCCCGCCTTTAAACAGTACACCCAGCTCTGCCGCACGTCCCGAACCAGCCATAATGGATGTCGGCGTTGCAAGACCTAGCGCACATGGGCAGGCAATAACCAGAACGGCAATGGCAATTTCGAGTGAGCGTGCAAAGTCGCCGGGAGTAACCAGGAAGTACCATACCAGGAACGCAGCAATGGCTATACCTACAACAATCGGAACGAAAATACCTGAGATCACGTCAGCAATACGCTGAATTGGCGCCTTCGAGCCCTGTGCCTCTTCGACAACCTTAATGATCTGTGCCAGCGCCGTTTCCTTACCCACTTTCGTTGCCTTGATCATCAGTCTGCCGTTTTTGTTCATCGTAGCCCCGATGACAACGTCACCGGCTTTCTTCTCTACCGGTATACTCTCACCGGTCAGCATCGACTCATCTACAGCGGATGTGCCTTCAATGACTTCA
The DNA here is from genome assembly GCF_001373415.1 of Paenibacillus dakarensis. Taxonomy (GTDB): domain Bacteria; phylum Bacillota; class Bacilli; order Paenibacillales; family Paenibacillaceae; genus Paenibacillus_AQ; species Paenibacillus_AQ dakarensis. The sequence continues at coordinate 83,745 of NZ_CDSE01000041.1, forward strand.
CCATCTACCGGCACTTTCTCGCCAGGCTTAATCATAACCACATCACCGCGCTGCACCTGCTCTACCGGTATCGACATTTCCTGTCCGTCCCGGACAACCACAGCGGTCTTCGCCTGCAGTCCCATCAGTGTCTTAATCGCTTCAGAAGTCCGTCCTTTAGCGAGGGCCTCGAACAGCTTGCCGAGCAGCACCAGGGTAATCAGAATCGCACTTGTTTCGTAATACATAGCCGGTCCGTGATGGGCACTCGCTCCTGCTAAAGCCCAATCTATGGTCAAATACAAGCTGTAAAAATACGCCGCCGATGTACCCAGAGAGACGAGCACATCCATATTTGCGCTCTTATTACGAAGCGCTGTATAAGCACCCACATAAAACTGCTTGCCGATATAAAATTGGACCGGTGTTGCCAGAATCAACTGGAACCACGGATTCATAAATATATCCGGTATCCAGATCCACGAGGTAAAGGAAAAGTGGCTTACCATGGACCAGAGAAGTGGAAGTGACAGAATAGCGGATATGAGCAGCTTGCGTTTCTTTTTCTGGATCTCTTTCTCCTGGTGCTCTGATTTATCCGTCTGCTCTTCCTTCGGCATTGCCTGATATCCGAGCTTATCAATGCGCTGCTGGATTTCCGGGATGCTGACTTCTGCCGGATTGTATTCCACCCGGAGACTCTCCATAGCGAAGTTCACAGCGGAGCTGTATACGCCCGGCATTTTGCCAACGACCTTCTCAATCTTGACCGCACAAGCCGCACAGTACATGCCGACCAACTGCAGATCTGCCGTCTCCTTCGCTGTCCCGTATCCAAGCTTCTCAATCTTCTCTTCCATCTGCTGCACTGTGACCACCTTCGGGTCGAAGGTTACGGCTGCCCGCTCCAGCGCAAAGTTCACATTCGCCTCCTGCACGCCTTCCATCCTGCCAAGGCCCTTCTCGATCCGATTCGCACAGGCAGCACAGGTCATTCCTGTCAACTGCATTGTGGTCTTCTTCAACTCATTCTGAAGTGATTCGGTTTCTCCACCCATTCTTTATACACCTCTTCCCATTCAATTAACGTTCAACTCCGCGTATAAATAAACCTCACACTCTCGGATTCATTCTACCGTGCTGCTTCTTCTCATTATCGTTACCGGGCATTCTAACTTGCATTCCTGCATCCTTCTTACCCGAAATCCTGATGGACTGCTATATATCCTGGCTTAATGAATATATTTCCCTTAACTTGGAATTAGTTTACCCCCCTACCCTATATTTGTCAAGCGCTTCATTCATCTTTTCGAAAAAAATAATAATGCCACACCGGTTATGCGGGTGGCATGTTGTCCAACTTACTTCATTAATTTGTTCATCGTAACCAAGAGCTCAGATATAACTTCATCATCGCCCTCTTGAATTCTCTCGATCACGCAACTCTTCATATGATGCTCCAGCAGGAGCTTCCCCACCCCATTCAAGGCTGACTGAATGGACGATATCTGATTTAACACATCGTCACAATAGGTGTCCTTCTCGATGAGTCCCTTTACACCGCGAATTTGTCCCTCAATCCGGTTCAGACGGCTGATTAAGTTGCTTTTGGTCTTATCCGAATGATGGCTCTTGCGTTCTCCCGGGACGGAACAACTCTCATGGGTCTGATCTACTGTCTCCACTAACGATCCCCTCCTAAATTACACCTATTTTATAATAACCGCTGTCTTGGCGTATAGAGGCCCGTTGTTAACCTAACAGCAGCTTCTCAATCTCCTGACGATTAAAAACAAATCCGAAAAACTCCTGGTTATTAATATATATCGTAGGCACCAGGGTCTTTCCTGAACGTTTGCGAAGCTTCTCCGCATATTTCGGTTCATCAGCAATGCTGTATTCTTTATAGCTTATAATATGCTCATTCAGGAACTTCTTAAAATTCCGGCAGTCTTCACAGGTTGGTGTGGTGTACACTTCAACTTTCGGTCTTCTCATCAAAAGCCCCTCCTTGTTCAGATGAAACAAGATTCTTTATATATTATATCATATAGCCCCCTACCCTATCCACACTATTCGCAAGGAAGTTATCGCCCAAATAACGAAGCTCAAGTTCAGGTACATGATGATCCCGCTCCCGTCCATCTTGACGTTCGATCTGAAATATGGCATCTTTATAGGAACTAATATTACACGAAAGCCATGAAGGGAAAATAGTAGCTTATCCATCGTTGTTCAAGCGAGCCGGCGGCCGGTGTGAGGTCCGGTACAACGAGGTCTGTGAATGGGTCCCTTCGCTTCAAACCGAACTCCTGATCAAGCAGGTCAGTAGGCTTTGACGGCACTCCCCCGTTATCACGGGAGAAATGATCGGAGCAGGTTATGTAATTACGCCTCTCTTCCCGTCATGTTAAAGTGCGGCACATGTTGCCGAAAAGTGGTGGTACCGCGGAGTCAAACACTTCGTCCCTGATGACAGGGGCGAGGTGTTTTTTTATAGTTTCATAAATCCAAGGAGGTCAACGATTATGAATAAAAGAATGCTTTCGGGCATTAAGCCCAGCGGAGATTTGAACATCGGCGGATACAGCGGCTCACTCAGCCAGTTTGTAGCTAACCAGCACGATTACGAATGCTTTTTCTTCATCCCTGATCTGCACGCCATTACGGTATATCAGGACCCTAAAGAGCTGCACCAGCGTTCCCGTGACCTGGCTGCCTTGTACATTGCGGCAGGCATCGATCCCAACAAAGCGACCATCTTCCTGCAATCCCAAGTGTCTGCGCATGCCGAGCTGTCATGGCTGCTGGAAAGCCAGGCTCATTTCGGTGAGTTAAGCCGGATGACACAATTTAAGGATAAATCCGAAGGCAAGGATACGGTAAGCTCTGCGCTGTTCACCTATCCCGTGCTGATGGCGGCAGATATCCTGCTGTATCAGGCCACTCATGTGCCTGTCGGCGATGACCAGAAGCAGCATGTCGAGCTGACGCGCGATTTGGCTGCAAGATTTAACAATAAATACGGTAAGACCTTTGTGATCCCTGAGCCAGTCATCCAGGAAACAGGTGCAAGAATCATGGGTCTGGATGATCCAACGAACAAAATGAGCAAGAGCAATCCGAACCAGAACAGCTACGTACTGCTCCTTGATGACCCTGCCGTTATACGCAAAAAGTTCTCCCGGGCTGTAACCGACTCCGATATGTGTGTACGCTACGACTGGGACACCAAGCCAGAGGTCAGCAACCTGATTGAGATTTACTCGGTATTCTCAGGTGAATCCATTCCGGCGATTGAGAAGCAGTATGAAGGCCAAGGCTACGGTGCGTTCAAGAAGGGTCTCGCTGAGGCAGTCATCGCGAAGCTCGAACCGATCCAGAAAACATATCATGAGATCATTAACTCCAAGGATCTGGATGATATCCTCAAGGACGGTGCTGTACGTGCCAATGAAGCGGCTCAAGTAACACTGCAGGCTGCGAAGCGCGCGATGGGCTTTGTCACCTTCTAAATAAAATAAAAGAGCCTCCCAGAGAGGGTGCAAACCGAGTTGGTTCGCATCACTCTTAAACGGGAGGCTCTTCTTATCTATCTATAAAATCAGTGCATCTGTATTACGAATGCACTACTTGAAAAACGCAGGCAGATAAGCTTTATGAGCTTCGAGCAGCTCATCCAGTACTTTTGCGGCCACATCTACAGATGGTACGAGCGGATGATGAGCCAGCGCCTGAAGTGCAATACCGCGATCGCCGGTTACCGCCGCATCGATGGTTAATTTCTCATATACTTTGACCGCATGCATCAAGCCCTTCACATTCTCAGGTACATGCTTAGGCGCCAGCACAATCGGTCCTTGTCCGGTTACTACGCAGTTTACCTCAATGCTGGCATCTGGAGGCAAGAAGTCAAATGTATTTCCGTTCGCCACATTCAAGGTCTGAATATCGCGCTTGTCATTATAGATGGAGTTCATCAGATTCACCGCTGCCTCGGAGTAGAAGGCGCCGCCGCGCTGTTCCAGCTGCTTCGGCTTCACATCGAGATTCACATCCTGATACAGCCCAAACAATTCCTTCTCCACCCGGCTGACGACATCAGCACGCGTTCCGTTCTTCTCCAGGGCGGCCTTCATATCAGCGAACATGGTATCTGTCATGTAGTAATATTTCAGGTAATAGGTCGGAATCGCACCCAGTGATTTCAGGAAATCTGCATCCCAGCCGAGGGTTGGAACATTTTTAGCCGTGTAGGTCTTTCCGCCATCCAGCAATTCAGGGAGCTTCTCTTCTCCTTGAACAATCGCCGAGGTTACCCAGTGCAGGTGGTTAATACCTACAAACTCCGGAAGCACTTCCTTCTCGGGCACCTGATATTCTGCTGCCAGGAACTTCTGGAAGTTAATCGGGGAATTACACAAGCCGACGGAACGGACTTTACTGTGCTTCAGCACCGCTTCGGTTACAATACCTGCCGGATTCGTAAAGTTCAGCATCCATGCATTCGGAGCCAGCTCCTCGATATCCCGGCAAATATCCAGAATAACAGGCACGGTACGAAGAGCCTTCATCATTCCTCCCGGACCTGTTGTTTCCTGACCGATAACGCTGTGCTGAATTGGAATATGCTCATCCAGCTTACGGGCAGCCAGCAGACCGATACGCATCTGAGTTGTTACGAAATCTGCGCCTTCGATCGCACGTCTGCGGTCAAGCGTCAGGTGAACATCAATGGGAAGCCCGGATTTCTCAATCATACGTTTAGCCAGGTTACCTACGATATCCAGCTTATGCTTACCTTCCTCAATGTCAACGAACCACAGCTCGCGGATTGGCATTTGATCATAGTTGCGAATAAATCCTTCTACGATTTCCGGTGTGTACGAGGAGCCCCCGCCAATGACCGTAATTTTGAGTCCTTTCGGTTGTGCCATTTCAATCGCCTCCATAGTTGATGTATATATCGTCTAGAAAGACAGGGATTTCAATCGGTTTTCGGTTTCCGCATCAATCACTTGTCCATCCGCATCCATTGCACTAAGCAAAGCACCCGCTACAGGGTCTGAGGTTAAGTGTACACATCTGGCATGAGGTGCCCGCTTGGCCACGCCGCGCTCGATGGCATTCGTAAAGACGACATTCCTGCCTTTGTTTAAAACGCTTCCAATATAGACAATATCGAACTCTTCATCCGCCATTCCAAGACGCTCGATCAATGTACATACGGCATTAGCCAGCTCTTCACCTTCGGTTTCAAGAATGGAGACCGCTACATCATCGCCTGCTTCTGCGGCTTGGAGCAATGTTTTCACCAGGCTGGAGGGAATGGAAATCTTCTCATACAGCACATCTTCAAACAAAGCTTCCACGGAGGTATATCCCGTATGCTCAAGCACCAAAGACGTTAACATGGTCTTGGGGCCACGCCCGTCCCACGCCCTCATCACAGACCGGAATGCCAGTAATGCAAGTCCCGATCCACCCGCATACCCATCCCCATACTTAAAACCAAAACCGCCATATTGCAGCT
>NZ_CDSE01000042.1 GCF_001373415.1 Paenibacillus dakarensis
CCCCCAACCGCCGCACTATAACTGCCATTGCGCGCTCCTTCCACCTAAGAGATCATTCGAAAGAGTTTCCTCCATCCCATTGTGGTCGAGCCGAAATCAATGTATTCCTTTTTCCCACGTAAAAAAGGGACCATGCCTTTAAAGTTTAGAACTTTAGAAGCAGGGCCCGTCTGTATAAGCGCGTGTATGTTATTTCACTGTTCAATATCTTTTCCCGAAGCGGATTGCGGAAGCAGGTCCTGACAAGCCTTTTCCAGGTAAGGGGCTGCACTCAAAAAATCTCTAAATTCGATGTACTCCTGCCACAATTTATCCTTATCCCCTGCTGTTCCTTTAACCGCGCGTATGAGAATATTTTTGGGTGTATGCTCCAGATCTATAAACTCCAACAGCTGGGTTCGGTACCCCATGATATCCAGCAGCTTGGCGCGAATCGCATCTGTTGCAAGGGCAGAGAAACGTTCCTTCAATATCCCGTGTGACAAAAGAGGCTCCATGACAGGGCTCTTGACCTGCGAGAACAGCTCATGCTGACAGCAAGGGACGGATAGAATGACGGAAGCTCCCCAGCGAACTGCCTTCTCCAGAGCCGCATCGGTGGCCGTATTACAAGCATGGAGCGTTACAACCATATCAACCTGCTCCAATTCATCATATTCTGCAATGTCACCGACAAGAAACCGCAATTGCGAGTAATTCAGCTTCTTCGCCAGCAAACTACAGTGTTCGATGACATCTGCCTTCAGATCTAATCCAACAATCTTCAACGATCTTCGCGCTGTCACCGACAAATAGTGGTAAAGCGCAAAGGTCAGATAGGATTTCCCGCAGCCAAAATCAACAATCGTAAGCGGCCGATCATCGGGTAAATGAGGGAGCACATCTTCGACCATTTCCAGAAAGCGATTGATCTGCTTAAACTTGTCATACTTGCGTGCGAAGACTTTACCTTCATCATTCATAATTCCAAGTTCCACCAGGAACGGGACAGGTTTGCCTTCTTCAAGCACATATGTCTTTTTCCGGTTATGGGCCATGTCACTTTTCGTTTTCGTTGGCGACTTGGTAAGAATGGATACCTTGTACTTCTTGGATATCAATACCTGATAGTCAGCTTCAGGCGTGCAGATGACCGCCTGCCGGAATGTCTCCTCGAGCAGCTTCATCAGAGCCGCTTCAGCCTCTGCTTGCGGCACATTCTGATGTGTCACCTTGTTTCCTGAGTAATATGCAAACTGATAATGAAGCTTGTTTTTCAATTCGACGGGTTTGACCGTCACCTTCGTATAAGTAATCCCTTCCCGCTTGCGCAGCTGGCTGAGGGAGGCTGTAATCAAAGATGTATCATCAATGATTTCGTGTATAAGTTTACGCAGTGCATCCAAATGGGTACATCTCACTTTCATGTTGTATTTGCAGCCCATAAAACCACATTAAATATGATACCACTCCTGGTCAATGCTGCCTAAGCGGGTGTCCTTTGCTTTTGCTGTGATCTACCCAAAGCCGCTTAAACGGAAAACCGCGTGTTCAGTTCTCTGAGCCCTTCCTCGACCTCTGAAAGCGGTAGTCCTCCCTGCTTCAGTGTTTCCGAGTTTAGGGTAAGCAGCCTTTCATAAAACAGCTTTCCCTCACGAACATCAGCGGCTCCACGGCTTAACAGCCTGTATAAGCTATCCTCTGCAGCTGCATACCGGCCTTCCTGTTCTGCATATTTAAATAAAAGGCGCTCCGTTGTATTAGGTAAACCGTAAGCGTGAACGCGTTCAAGAAGACTGTCTATTCGCTGCGGAAGATTATACAGACGCAAATCTGCATCATGAAGAGCAGCCGCAAGATATAAGTGAAGAACCTTTATAAATAAAGCCTTCCCCTCTTCCAGCTTTTCCATTTCCGAATCAAGTTCAGCTTCTTCCTCAAGCAATCTCGCAGCACTCTGCAGCTTGTCCGCCTCTACCATTTCACCGCTCCGAAATAACTGAACGATATCATCTGGCGATAAGGAGTTTAACAATTTCGAATTCAGCCGGAATTGACGGCTCAGCATCTCATCGATTTCCCACAGAGCTTCCACATGCTTCTTCTCCTGCTTTAAACCGAACACTTTGGATATCACCTGCGTCATTTCCTCTACAAGACGAAGAAGATAATCTTTCCGGTACATGCTGTCCCCCCATTTCCTGACTGACAAATTCTTTATATATCCTTTATAGATTGTAAAAGATTGACCTTTGCATTACCAGTGCCGGGCGTTCTTCATATCTAAATTCAGGCATAAAAAAGCCGGAGTGCATCGCCTCCGGCTTCAATCTGTCAGGCCCTCAACTTTATCGCTTATGAATCAGGCCGGATATACTTTATTTAAAAATGAATGAATGGCTTCGCCCAACTCTTCCGGTCTTTCCATCATGCTCATATGACCCGCTCCGTTTATAACCACTTGTGTCACATTCGAATGATCTGTCGTAAAGACACGTTCCTGCGGCATAAGCCCGTCTTTCTCCCCTGCTACCAGGAGCACAGGAAGCGTTGTTGATGATATTACATCACGCCGATCGATCCGCTCTCGCATAGCAAGTGCAGCTCCGATAGCCCCTTGTGGCGGAGTCGAATAGCCAATCTCTTTCGCTTTCTGGATACACTCCGGTTTAAGCTTCTCCGTCTCTGGGGCGAACAGGCCAGGAATGAGTCCATCCACAAAGCTGGTGATCCCTTCTCCCTGAATGACACTTACCGCTTTTACCCTCTTCTCCTTAGCCTCATCCGAATCCGGATAGCCTGTAGAGTGAATCAGTCCAAACGCATTCACTCTTGAAGAGTATCGTTGAACAAATGACAATGTTATGTATCCTCCAAGAGAATGGCCGAGCATTGTCGCCTTCTCAATCTTTAACTCATCCATTAACATCATCACATCATCCGCCATCTGTTCAATGGTATAAGGGCCCATTGGAGCGTCTGAGCGTCCATGTCCCCGAAGATCCGGTACAATGACCCGGTAACCGTTAAGATGGTGCAGTACCTGTTCCCAGTAAGAGGAGCTGCCACAATAGCCATGAAGTAAAATTACCGGTTCTCCCTGCCCCTGATCCACATAACATATCGTATGTCCGTTACATTGTACTTTTTCCATTGCGATACCCTTCTTTCTACGAAGTCGGCACTGTAATAAGCACCCATATTTTTATAAAGATGTACTACTACTAACCCAAAAACCAGTCCGACTGAAACGCCTGTCTCAAGTAGTAAGACCAAAGGCGGATGCAGCAGCATGTGCTATTTCCTCTGCCATGGTCATCACCAAATAGAGTGAAGTAACCTGTAATGTCCAATATGGCTTTGGACCCTGAACATTAACAACCGCAGCAACGCTGTAATGACCAACCGAGGGAAGTGCTCCTCCCACAGACTGCGCAGGATTGAGCGGGCCCGCAGATACAAAGAAACAATTGACGGAGGAGGGCTTGCCTAGGCAAGCGTCAATAGCAATTACAATACTCTCTGCCTGAATATCCTGCAGCTTGGTCTCCAGATTACAAGCATCGCAAGGGTCTTGTAGCGTTCCGATCACATTCGGAAACCCGTATTCCAGCAATCTGCTTCCGGTCAAAGGACCAAGTGCATCACCTGTTGAACGATCTGTACCGATACATACAAAAGTAATCTGGTCCCTGGTATGCTGCTGAGCTATATTTGTAAAAAAGCCCTGCAATTGTTGTCCCGTTAATTTAATTTTCGCTGCAGATTCTTCCTGCTGAAATCCCGCATAGTCGCCCAATCCCTTCCCTCCTTCATAAAATACGTTCCATGGATGAAATACATAGAATAGTAACCATAGTTCTCCTGATTTTACCCTATACGAAGGGCGCGTGGCAAAAATATTGGTTTACAGGGCGTTAAGCATGGTACAATACAGGGATGAAAGCAGTGAGAGGAGTGGTGCCCGCCATGGATCTGAATGAAAAATCTCAAGAAAATATTGAGTATATGATCGAACAAATGAAGTTGAAACTCCGTATGGCATCAGCTGCCGCCATGCAAGCCTCAGCCTTCTCGAAAGACCAATATGAAGACATTCGGGACTTGTACGATATGGTTATGAGCAAGAATACGCTGAGTATTTCCGAGGTCGAAGCACTCGTATCAGAACTCGGTCGTCTGCGCGGGAACTGATTCCCGTTTTACAATACGCAAAAGCCCCCATGCAGATCTTATTTACGAAGTATCTGCACAGGGGCTTTTGCGTATTTTTTTCACTATGGCATATCAATAACAATGAACTCGGCTTCACCCGTGCTTGATATCCCCCTAAAGGTAATATCTTCACAATCCTTTATCCGGGCAGCATCTCCAGGGCTTAGATCGAATGTTCCCTCATCTTCCGAGCATATTTCAAGATTTCCTTCTATAAGATAAACATGCATTCTGCGTCCTTCGGCAAGAGCATACTGGATTTCTGTATCTGTTCTAAGAACGGATCTGTAAATGACAATATCAAGAGCGATATTAAGCGCTTCTTCACCTTCCAGACCACCAACAACAGGCTGCAGGCTGTTTAAACACTGATCGCGGGTAAATCTTTTACTGTGACTTGCGGAAGGAATATTCCGCCGATCCGGCAAAAACCACATTTGAATTAGCCTGGCTTCCTCCGTGTCTGATTCATTCTTCTCACGATGAGTTAATCCCTCACCTGTACTAACAACCTGAACCGATCCGGATTCAAGCTTCTGTTCACCCGTATCGTCCTCATAATGAATCGTTCCTTTAAGGACAATATTCACGATCTCCAAGTCATGGTGAAGCACTGGATCAAACATACCCCGAGGTTGTAAGAGATGGTCATTATGAGTCAGAAGAGCACCAAAATGCGCATTATGCGGGTCGTCATAATCCGCAAAAGAAAAGCTGTATTCACTGTGAACCCATTCCTTTTGTGATGTATGTCTCTCTGCCGCAGTCATGATCTTGATCATGCCCGCTCACCTCCGCACCCTCACTCTCCTAGTTCGAAAGCGAGATAAAGTTTTCTCCCTGAGGGATTATACTTTAGTACCCCGGTGAATTTTAAATCAATCATCATTTTTAATAATCATTTTTTAATGTAAATACGGTTTCCACTCTTCCTACCTTTTGACCTCCATCATTATATAGGTCCTTGGTATAAGCCTCTCTTAAACGTTCCATTGTAGCTTTATTCTGGTAACCAATCTGAGCAAGAATGGATTCGGTAACGAGTCCCCATTCTTCTTCCGATCCGTCCAATATTTTAAAGGTTATTCCCAGCCTCTCCTTCTTAAGGCCAAAGCAATAAACACCCTTAAATCCGCCCTTGGCAACAATGTTCTCATCCTGCAGGAGCAGCGTATCCACCTTTCCAGTCCCCGCCACCATAAAAGGATGTGCATTCATGGCTTTGGTTATCGTCTCCACTGCAAGACGAGTTGCCTTGTCTTCGATAAGATCCGGGCAGGCCAGCTTCATATAAGCAGTTGCCAGGGCATGCATCGGCAATGCAAATACAGGTAATCCGCAGCCGTCAGTACCAAGGATAATCTTCTCCTTGGATAGTCCGCTCATATAAGCCACTGTATTAAGAACTTCTTGCTGCACCGGATGGTCCGGGTTCTCATATCCCTCTAAAGAGTACCCTTGCATTTGACAATATGCGAGCAGACCCAGATGCTTACCCGAACAATTATGGTGCAGTTTACGCTTGTCACTTCTGCTCAGAATCAGAGCATCTCTTGCTTCTTCATTAAGCGGGTAGCTTGGCGCACATACAAGCCGCTGCTCAGCAATTCCCGTCTTGTTCATCAGATTTATCAGCGTTTCCTGATGCTCAAGCTGTCCACGGTGAGATGCTGTCATAATCGCAATTTCCTGATCTGTCAGATGATAGTGACTCGCCATGTGTGCCCGAATCGCAGGGATAGCTTGCAGGGGCTTTGCGGAAGACCTGGTGAACGTGACATACTCAGGGTCTCCTGCATACGCTTCAACCTTTCCTTCCTCATTAACGATACATATATGTCCACTGTGAGCACATTCCATAATATCTGCACGATATTCCTTCACAAGCTTAGTCTCCATGCTGCCTCTCTCCTTCTAGTCCCTAAATAACCAAGTCGCTTCATAAGTATAGTACAAAAATCGTCATAGTTCAGCAGTCAAAATCACTCACATATCCACTTTGCCGAATTTGTAAAGCTTTAAAAGCATTAAAATTCAACACTTTTCCCAGTATTACTTAAGTATTTCATTTAAATACTTCTATTTACTTTATATTTCATGATTCTTGATTCACCATTTCCTCTCACGTTTAAATACCAGATAAGCAAGCCTTAGCGAGATCAAGGCATCTGAAAAGGAGGCGAGATTATGTGGGGGCTAATTATAAGTATCGTAATGGCGATCATTATTGGAATCATCGGCGATGCGTTGGTTGGCAATGATATGCCAGGTGGTATTATCGGCTCCATGATTGCCGGCTTTGTCGGTGCTTGGCTCGGACCCATGTTAATGGGGGCTTGGGGGCCGGAAATCGGCGGATTTGCCATCATCCCGGCAATTATCGGTACCGCAATCTTCGTATTCCTACTAGGAATCATAGCCAAGATGTTTAAGCGCACGACCTAATCTTAATGATTAGACATAAGTAATTATACTAATTTAAGGAGTGAATGTTATGAATAACACAGAACAAGAACATCCAGTACAAAGTGGATCAACTTTCTTTAAAGGTGCTTTCATTGGAGCTTTGGTCGGTGCAGCGGCTGCCCTGCTGTTTGCTCCGAAGCCAGGACGCGAAATCCGCGGAGATCTTTCCGAGAAGATTACATTAGTGACAGACAAGACGAAAGAAGTTGCTGGTGTGGTTGGTGTGAAAGCGACTGATCTGGCTAAAACCGTGGGTACGAAAGCTACTGACATCATGACTACGGTGAATGAAGGCAAGAACAACATCATGTCCAGCGTGAAAGAAGCTTCGATGGATGTAAGCAATGAAGTAGCTTCTGCATCAGAGGATGTTAAAGAAGAGACAAAGAATGCTTCATCTGACCTTAGCCAAGAGATGAATACACAAAAATACTAAAACCGCTATGCGGATATAGCCAGCTGACATAGCTGGCTATTTTTATTTCATAAAGAAAGCGAGGGATATCATATGGGAAAAGCAAATCCTTATAACACTTCTAACCGCAGAAAAGCCTTTGAATTTTCGGAACGTCCTTCGCGTTCCCAGGAACGCGATCGTGATCAAGAAAGGCAAACAGGACGGGAAGAAGCCACTTCATCAGAAATAAAGACGAAAAGTGCCTATGAAGTGGACGAGCATCCATTTGAGCTTAGACATGAGGTAAAACGCCTTAACACGCGGCTGGATAAAATTGCGGATTCACTGGAGAAGGCTGATTTCAAAGACATCGTAGAAAACTACATGAATCCTAAGAAACGGATGATCACTAACTTTACAGCTGGACTTTCCAGGGGGCTTGGGATGACGATCGGTACTTTCGTAGTTCTCGGTTTACTAGGTTATATTCTCAGTCTGTTTGTCGACATGCCTCTTATCGGCGATTATATTGCTGAGCTGCAAGGTTATATTGATAAATCGAAGTAATAAGCGTAAAGAAGTTCCGACTCTATCCAGCAGTCAGAACTTCTTTTTATATACCAGACTATATGTTCTTGTCTCGTGACTTCGCCCTCAGTATGTCCCCTGTCCAGCCCTTCATATGCATCCAAATGTACATACCCACTGTCAATACCAGTGTAAGCAGGATAGAAGCTGTAAATCCCCAAGGGAATTTAATTAAAGGAAGATTGTCAAAATTCATTCCCCATATGGCTCCAACTACTGTCGCCGGTGTAAAGATAACGGTCATAATCGTAAGGGTCTTCATGATTTCATTTCCCCGGAATCCGGCAATAGCATCATCAATGGAAACGAGCGTATCAATTTCCTGCTCATAATGCCTGAACAGCTTCTCCATTCGCTCCACTCTATACAGCAACTGCTTAAAGAATCGGCTATCATCCAATCGATCAAGATATCCTTCTTTAGAGGCAGTTATCAGTTCCTGGAATGATACGAATAAATTGTTCCAGAAGATTAGCTCAAAACGGGAAGTTAATATACTGTCCATCAAATAACGCTTATTATGCTTTCTCATTTCCGATTCCAGTTTACGCAGCCGGTGCTCAAATTTATCCATTCCTGCATGGAAATAATGCAGTATCACTCTGGAAAGAACAAACATCCCCTCAATCGGACTTGCACACTGATGCATCATGGAAACGCGGCTCTGATCCCTCATTGCCCCTCTGGTTATTTCATCCATATTAAAGGTTATTAACACCTCGTCATCTACATAGAAGTAGAATTGTTCATCCGAATGCTTATCATTCAAATCATTTACAACCGTATAAAGGATCGTGCCCATCATTACAGGGTCAATACCGTCAGGAAAAAAAACAGATAAATAATTTTTATCCAGGAGTGTAGGAGCAAGGTCAAGCCATCTTGTTGTGTTAGGAAATTGAGTGCGTAATTCTCCAATTAGAGGAGTATTCCAATCATCTGTTTGAAGATCATACCACTTCCAACCTCCTGCAAATGAATATATATTATGCCCTTCCTCCAGCTGTGAGGTATTCACCTTATGATCACATCCTTTTATTAATGTCCCTAATCTTATATTAAAAATGGCACGCCCTCCTTTTTTAGGAATTGCGTGCCATTTATGTAGACAGGTCCTTATATCTAATGCAAAAAGAATTTTCCATATTAATTTAATGAATTAGACATAATCTGTTTCAACTTCTCGGTTGCCCTCTTCTGAATACGAGACACACTCATTTGGGATACACCCAGTTTTTGTGCAATGGCTCGCTGTGATTGGCCCTCCTGGAATGCAAGCAGCAGTACTTTCTGCTCCTGCTCCTTCAATTGGCTTAAGGCCTGCTGTAAATCCATACGTTTTTCTACAGAGTCAAAGTCATTTACATCGGAACTAATCAGTTCACCAAGCGTAGCGCCTGTCTCTTCCTGGGACAGCGGTGAATCCAGTGAAACATAATGATAACATTCACGTCCCGCCAGAACCTCCACCGTTTCCTCAACTGTTAGATCCAGATACTCCGCAATCTCATTAACGTCAGGTGACCTTTCCAGCTTCACCATCAATTCATCGATAGCGTGCTGAACAAGTGCACCTTTTTCCTTAATTCGACGCGGAACCTGGATGTACCATGATTTATCACGCAGGAAGTTCTTCATATGACCGATCATACTCTTCATAGCGTATGGCTCAAAAGGAATACCCAGGCTAATGTCATACTGCTGAAGCAGTCTGATTAGAGCCATCTGCCCCACCTGATATAAATCCTCATATAGATCAGGGCGGTTACGGGCGATTTTGCCTGAAGCCATTTTGACCATCGGTTCATATTTTTTAATCAAGACGGTAGCGATCTCATTATCCTTCGTCTCCTGGTATTCCCGGATTAGGCTAATCGCTTCATCCTTTGACTCTTGGGGAGTCACTTTATCACTCATACTGGCTCCTCACTTCTCGCAAGCCGCTTAGTAAGAATAACCTGTGTTCCCTTTCCTGACTGATTTGTAATTTTCACATCATCCATGAGTGCCTCCATTAAGTAGAAGCCAAGGCCCCCGATCTGAACCTCATCCAGATCCTGATCATGAAGGGTAACACGGTTGTTTGTATTGTCATCACTGTCGAAACTCTCCCCTTCGTCTCTGACTGTGATCGATAACGAATCAGCATTAACATCAAACACGACTTCGACCATTCCGCCTTCGTGCCCATAAGCATATAATACCGAGTTGTTACATGCCTCTGAAACAGCAACTTTCATATCTTCGATCTCTTCATAAGAAAATCCCATTTTCGAAGCGATTCCGTACAAATTCAAACGAACAATATCTACATATTCCGCAACGGCAGGCAAATTAAGTGTAACTTTATGTGCATCAGCATTCATTATTTTCTTTCCTTTCCTTCTATTGGGATTTCTCCTGAGAGGCAAAGAACTTTGCAATCCCCGTCATATCGAACAGTTTTTGGATTTGTGGAGGGACCTCTTCAACAGCAAATCGTGCATCCATACCATGTCTTGCCTTCAATAGTGATAACAAAATCCCGATTCCCGTGCTATCAATATATGTCATATCCTTCATGTTAACGATCAAATCAATTTCCGGATTACTCACAAGCGGTTCCATCACTAATCTAAAATCCGGTGCAACGGACAAATCAAGTTCTCCGCTTAAAAACACCGTGCAAGCACCTTCACCCATTTGGGTCTTGGCATTGAACTTATCATTCGTATTTGTATTCATAGACACTCTCTCCCGAAATTTGTTTTCATTACAAATAACCCGTTCTATTGAATGTTGAAACAAGCTGGCAACCATTTAGCAAGTTTATTTTTCAAAGCTGGCATCCGTCAACTTACATTACCGATTTTTGTTCCTGAGACAGGGAATTTTCATGAGATACAGCCGGGGCATACTTGGACAACAATTGTTTGATGTCATCGATTTTAACCGGTTTGCTGATATAATCATCCATCCCGGCTTCCAAACATCGAGTTTGGATATCCCCCATTACATTAGCCGTCATGGCCACAATGACTGATCGCTTTCCATGCGGCTCCTGTTCCCGAATCAAGCCTGTTGCCTCCAGGCCATCCATCACCGGCATCTGAAGATCCATGAAAATAATATCATAATGATGACCTTCCTTTACCAGCTTTACGGCCTGATCTCCATCTTCCGCTATATCAGCACTCAGACCTATCTTGTCCAACATGCTCAAAATAAGTTTGCGGTTAATAGGGTGATCATCTGCGACAAGTACACTCGGTAAAGCGTTCTTTCCATTCAGGTTGTAATAAACCTCCGGGGTGTTCCTGTCAGGTAACTGGTCATACTTTTCATACTTGTTTACCTTAATCGTAAAGATAAATGTGGCACCTTTCGTTTCTGTTGATTCGACGTGGATATCCCCACCCATCATCTGTACTAATGATTTACAAATGGCAAGGCCAAGACCCGTTCCGCCATATTTCCGCGTCATGGAAGAATCCAATTGGGAAAATGGTTTAAAGAGCCGGTCCATCTTATTGGCTGAAATTCCGATGCCTGTATCTTTAATATTAAACTCTAGTGTATAGGTTTCCTCATTTTTCTCAACCAAGGAAACTCCTAAATATACACCTCCATGATGCGTAAACTTAACAGCATTCGATACGAGATTTATGAGGACTTGACGCAATCGCCCCATGTCTCCATAAATAATATCCGGAATATTCTCATCAATAAAATAATGCAGCTCCAGATTCTTTTTGTGAGCCTCCGCCGAAAAGAGTCCAGTGACCTCTTGAATACACGATTTCAATTCAAACGGATGTTCTTCCAGTTCCATCTTTCCGGTTTCCATCTTCGTAAAGTCAAGGATATCGTTAATAATAGAAATAAGCGCATCGGCACTGTTTCTGATAATGTCAGCATACTCTTTTTGTTCATCGCCAAGATCGCTGTCCATTAAAAGATCAATCATGCCGATCACCCCATTCATAGGTGTTCGGATTTCATGGCTCATCATGGCTAAAAATTCAGTTTTAGCTTTTGCCGCTATTTCCGCAGCATTCTTAGCCTGCACCAGCTCATGATTGATCTTTTCCAGCTCCAGTGTCTTTTGTTGAAGCAGCGTAGACTGAGTCTTCAGCCTTTTATTTGTCAGGTACATATCCACAAAGCCTTCGATTTTTGATCTCAGGATTTGAGGAATAAATGGCTTTACCATGTAATCAATAGCTCCGGCTGAGTACCCTGCAAAGAGATGTTCTGCCTCCTTGCTGTTAGCCGATATAAATATGATTGGAATGTCCTTCGTCTTGTCCCTTGCTTTAATGAGCCGCGCCGTTTCTATCCCATCCATGCCCGGCATCTGAACATCGAGGACAATCACGGCAAAGTCATATTTCAAGAGACTTCTCAATGCTTCTTCCCCGGAGGTTGCTTTGACAAGCGAATATTGCTCGCTGTCTAACACCGCTTCCAGTGCAAGCAAATTCTCAGGGCGGTCATCTACCAGCAAAATATGAATCGGATCGTGAAAACCCATGGAATCCTCCTACAAATCTCTATTTAATCTTCCGGTATATTTTCTCTGTCCGGTCAAGCGCTTCATACGAATCACTAAAGTTCGTGAAATGAATCGATTCCTTTGCCCCCAGAACAAGTATTCCGAAATGACTCAAACTTTCGTGAAATAATCCGTGCACGTGATTTCGAAGTTCATCATTAAAATAAATCATCACATTTCTGCAAAAGATAACATTAAACTCATTAAAAGAACGGTCCGTCGCCAAATTATGTTCCGCAAAAATCATATTTTTCTTAAGAAACGGCTGAAAGATTACGGAATTGTATTTAGCTGTATAGTATTCGGAGAAGGATTGTTTCCCGCCCGCTTCCAAATAGTTTTTCGTGTACTGTTTCATGCGTTTAATGTCAAAAACACCTTCCTTGGCTTGCTGCAAAGAGCGAGAGTTCATATCTGTCGCATAGATACGAGCCTTATCATAAAGCCCTTCTTCATGCAGCAGGATAGCCATGGAATAAACCTCTTCCCCAGTTGAGCATCCAGCATGCCAAATCCGGATATACGGGTAAGTTCTCAAGAGTGGAATCACCTTTTGCCTGAATGTCAGAAAAAGATTTGGGTCCCGGAACATTTCAGTTACAGGAATGGATAGATTGTGCACAAGGCGTTCAAAGCATGACCGCTCATGCAGCACTTTATCTTGTAAAGCAGATATAGTGGTTAGTCCTTCCGCATGAACATGATGCCAGATTCTTCGCCTCAATGAAGGGAGAGCATAGTTGCGAAAATCATACCCGTAGAATCGATGAATTCCTTCGAGCAAAAGCTCAATCTCGATTTGTTCCAGCTCCCAATCGTTTTTATCTTCCAAATTCAATTCGATCCCAGTATGATCACCAGATGTCATTCATGTACACCGACTTTCTCCCTTTGCATTTATCTATTACTTATTACTTAACCAAAAATACGCCTTACGAATATAGCCACACACGCATCAGGGAAAGAAGTTGTTCTGTCTGAATCGGCTTCTTCATATAATCCGATGCCCCTGCTTCAATACATTTCGCCCTATCTTCTTTCATAGCCTTGGCCGTAAGGGCTATAATTGGCATTTTTTCGAACTGAGGCATTTGACGCAATCTGCGCATAGCTTCATATCCATCCATTTCCGGCATCATCATGTCCATCAATATCAGATCAAAATTCGGATCTGCCTCAAGCAGCTCCAAGGCCTCACGGCCATTTTCAGCAAAAGTGACTTCCATATTGTATCCTTCCAGCACACTCGATAGAGCAAACACATTCCGAATGTCATCATCGACGAGCAGGATCCTCTTACCGTCGAATAAAACCTCCTTGTTATGCAGCTTTTGAAGTATTTTCCGTTTGTCTTCCGGTAAATTAGCTTCTACCCTGTGCAGGAAAAGTGTCGTTTCATCAAGCAGGCGTTCCGGCGATTTAACATCTTTGATGATTATAGACTCTGCATATTTCCGCAAACGAGTCTCTTCCTTGCTGTCTAATTCCTTACCCGTATAAATAATGATCGGCAAATCTACGAGTTTCTCATCATCACGAATCTGATCAAGCAGGTCAAAACCTGTCATATCCGTTAACATCAAGTCAAGAACCATACAGTCATAATGCTGAGTCCTTAGTGTCTCAAGAGCCTCTTTACCTGTCGAGACAGCCGTTATTGAAACATCATCATGACCGATGAGCTCAATGATCGAGTTACGCTGAATATCATCATCTTCGACAATCAGTAGATGTTTCATCGATTGCTGCGCATAGGTTTCAATTTGTGAGAAGGCACCTTCTAGCGCTTCGCGTGTTGATGGCTTCTTCAAATATGCAATGGCTCCCATCATAAGTCCTTGCTTCACTTCGTCCACCACAGAAATGACATGAACCGGGATATGACGGGTTATCGCTGAGCTCTTCAATTCTCCAAGCACGGACCAGCCATCCATTACCGGCAGCTGAATATCCAGTATAATAGCATCTGGTTTATACGACTGGGCCATTTGAAGTCCTACATCACCTTGCAGCGCGACTAACGCCTTAAATCCACGGCCTCTTGCCATATCCACCAGAATCTTGGCGAACTTGTCATCATCCTCAATAATCAATAACACTTTATCAGATGGGCCGATTTCATCCCGGTCATCTTCTACATTTAATGAAGGATTCACCTTCACTTCTTTTTTCTTCTGATTCGCCAAGAAGTTATTAGCTAACAATAACCCGGTCTCAGGTGAATCAGCCGAAGCTGCAGCCACTTGTTCAGCAGAGCTCGCTTCTACTGGATGCTCACTAGGCAGATACAAGGTGAAGCAGCTGCCCTTACCTTCTTCCGATTCCAGATTTATGCCGCCTCCGAGAAGACGCGCAAGCTCCCTGCTGATGGACAGTCCAAGTCCGGTTCCTCCATATTTTCGGCTCGTTGTGCCATCAACTTGCTGGAAGGCTTCAAAGATCAGATCTGTTTTATCGGCTGGGATACCAATTCCCGTGTCAATCACAGAAAAGGCAATATAATCGCGTTTACGATCCAGAAAGAATGGAAGTTTATCGCGTTCTGCTGAAGTGACGTTCACTTTAACAGACCCGGTGCTCGTAAACTTAAAAGCATTAGACAGCAGATTACGCAATACTTGCTTCACCCGGTGACCATCCGTAATGATGCTGTCAGGAACGCCATCCTCTATATCAACCTTCAGTTCAATCCCTTTCTTTAATGCAACCGGAGTGAAATTCTGCTGCACAAATGCTTCAATCTCTGACATTTTCACTGGCTCGTTGTTAATTTCCATTTTACCGGCATCTACTTTAGACAGATCTAAGATTTCGTCAATCATCTTAAGCAGGTCAGAACCTGACATATAAATCGTCTGTGCATATTCAACCTGCTTAGGTGTTAAATTACCGCCCTTATTCTCTGAAAGAAGCTGGGATAGAATCAACAAGCTGTTGAGTGGGGTCCGAAGCTCATGAGACATATTCGCCATGAACTCAGACTTGTATTTGGTTGTAACGGAAAGCTGCATAGCCTGTTTCTCAAGCTGTTCCCGAGCTTTCTCAATTTCAAGATTCTTCTCTTCCACTTCTTGCACCTGTTCTTCCAGTGCACGCGTCTTGGCAACAAGCTCCGTATTGTAATGCTCCAGTTCTTCTTGCTGACGCTGAAGCAGCTCTTCAGACCGTTTAAGCGCTTCTGTCTGTTCTTCCAAATTCTCATTAGAACGGCGAAGCTCTTCTTGCTGGGTTTGCAGTTCTTCCGATTGACACTGCAGCTCCTCCGTAAGGGCTTGGGATTCACGCAGCAGTTCTTCCACACGCATACGGCCCAGAATACTATTCAGTACGGTACCAAGAGACTGGCTTAACTGAGCCAGCAATTTCTCCTGAAGCGGCGTGAACTGTTCAAACGATGCCATCTCTACTACACCCAGAAGATTGTTTTCGAATAGGATCGGATAGATCATAACGGCTCCCGGCTTGGATGAACCCCAGCCAGATTGGACCTTCATATAATTCTCCGGCGGATTATCCAGCTTAATCGATTTTTTGTCAAGAGCCGCTTGTCCTACCAAGCCTTCACCAACCATGAATGACTCTTTTGGCTTTTCTCCGCCTTCAAATGCATAAGCTCCTTTAACCTCAAGCTTATTCGGACTATTATCTTCTTGCCGCATATACAACGCCCCGTATTGGGCACCAATTACCGGGGTAAATTCACTTATGAATCGCTGTCCTACCTCGTCCAGTGATTCAATTCCTTCAAGCAGTTCCGTGATTCTGGCCATGTTAGAGTTAATCCAGGATTGATCCCGCTGGGCTTCGAGATAAGTCTGCTCCAGTCTTTGTTTCTCCTCGATATCTTCAGCCATATCCTTGAAGACGCGCGCTGCATCTCCAATCTCATCCTTGGAGGTAACCTCAATTTTCTGAATATCCTTCAGACGATTTTCACCAAAACCCTTGATCATCAAATTAACAACATTAATCCCCCGGGTTATGCTAGGAACAACCCACAAAATTACGATAAGTCCGATCAGAAGACCTGCAGTCATGACAATCGTTGTAATCTGAATGGAGCGGTCGTATGCTGTCTTTGCGTCAGTAATGGCTTCGTTAATCTTTGCATTTTGAAAATTGGCGAGCGTATTTAGACTGTCGAGCACTTCTTCTTGAACCGCTTGTCCGGTATTAATACGGTAAGAGTTAGCCTCATTTAGTTTACCGGCCGAGATAAGATCTAACGTGCGCGATTGATAACTGCCGTAATCGGCTCTGGCCTTGTCAATTCGGTCAAGCAGCTGCTGTTCTTCAGCACTGTTCCCCCTGCTCTTAAGCAATTCCAGAGTGGAATCCGCCTTTTCATTCAGTGCTTTAATATTTTCAATAGCCCTGTGAGAATTGGCTGTGTCATCGTTTATCATCATATTGGTAAGCATGCGTGCCATATCGTTCACATTACCGCGAACATCACTGGAGTCACGAACCTTCGCATACCGCTCATTGTATATGTCATCCAGCTGACCCTTCATAAAACTGATTCGATCATAGCCTATCAAGGCTAGAACAAGCATAATTGACAGCAGTATGGCAAAACCAATGACTAGCTTACTTCTAATTTTCATTCATTTCCCCCGCTCCCTTTAAGGGTTATCCATACAAGGCATTTATCATCCTCACGTTCCTCTGTCGGGTTACTGATAAAGAAACGGTCCTTCATTTCGTTCTCTCTCCATGCATGGCTTCCAGCTAAATGCTGCTTCAAGTAATCAAGCTTATCTTCATGGTCACCCGTCACGAGTTCCAGAATACCGTCTGTATACATGGCGATATGCGCATTACCTTCATAGTAGAAGCTGCGCGGCTCCATTTCCTCAATCCGGTTAAACAATCCTACAGGACAACAGCCTTGTTCCAGTGTTGTGACTGTCCCGTCTTCTTGAAAGAATAGCGCCGGCGGATGGCCGGCATTCACATAATCCACTCGCTTCATACGTGTGTCCACTACCAGATATATGGCTGTAAAATAATACTGGATTAATTGATCTTCCAAATGAAGCTGGTTAAATCTGCGGTTTAATTCCTGAATGACCTTTTCGGGCTCTACATATGTAGTGACAGTGTCTTTCAGTACGGAGGCGATAAACATACAGAATAATGATGAAGAAATTCCGTGTCCCATCATATCAAGCAGAATAATTCCGTAACGACCGTCTCCAAGCGGATACCAAGCGTATAAATCACCAGCCAACTCTGCCGATGGTTGATAGAGAGCATGGATTTCAAACAATTCCTCTTCAATCGGGGAGCTTAACACCGCCGTTTGAACCATGGCTGCTAAAGTTAACTCATCCTGGATTCGCTGTTCTCTCTCTTTATGCCAATCTTTCTCATGCTTCAAACGAAGAGCCAATCGAATACGGGCCATGAGTTCTACTTTATTGATAGGCTTTGTTACATAGTCAACAGCCCCTGCATCGAGTGCTTCAGCCAGTTTCTTAGAATCCCCAACGGCTGTTACCATAATAATCGGGATATCCTTCAAATGTTCATATTGCTGCACGATCCGGCATGCTTCTATTCCATCCATCTCAGGCATCATCATATCAAGCAGTATTAAATCAATATCAACACGTCTGGGACGGATTTCCGAAGTATGATCTCCAATACCTATATATTCAAGCATTTCTAGAGCGGAAGATGCTGTTTCAATATCCCTATACTGTTCTTTCTTCAAAATTTCTCGAATAATAATGACGTTTGTCGGATTGTCATCAACAATTAGTATTCTCATAATCCTCTCCTTAACGGCGATGTCTATATGCAGAAATTTATTCACTACCTATTATACTATATAAATCTGTTTAATAGATTGTTTGAAGAATGTTCCGTTTAATGGAAAAATCAATTTTCAGCATTATGCATAATTAAACTCAATCATCTTTAAATTCAATATATTGAAAACTTCAGTCCTCCCAATCAATATGTAGTCCTTGAAATGGCTTGGAGCCAATTAGCAAAATGCTCATTTAAAAACATAGATAAGGAATGGGACAGGATTGTCCCATTCCTTATCTATGTTTAAAGCCCTATATACAATCCGGAAATGCACCGGATAATTTATGTTAAGGCTGGTCTTTTTTCGCAATAACAAGAACCTTACCTAAATCGAGCTGCTTCTCATAAAAAGCCGCTTCCGCCTCCGTAAAGCCAAGGGAAACGATTTTTGCACGTAATTCATCACCGCGTGAACGGAACAAATTCGCAATCGAATCAAATATACCTTCTTCCTTAATACCAATTTCTTTGGCTTCTGCTGCTTGAGCAATCCGTTCTGTTTTGTCAGAATCATGTGCGAGTACGTAAATATGATCCGGCATATATCCCGAATTGGCTAAATTTTGGATTTCCTGAACAGCCAATGTCCCATTTTCAACAATCTTAGCGTAGGCTTGTTTATTAGTAGACTCCATATTAAAAACCTCCTGTAGACTTACTAAATTTTAGCCCTTAGTTATTTAAACTTAATTTTACCAATTGAAACAGGGCTACTCACTAAAGTCGTAAAATAAATCCACACCTGTTATTTGTCCGCCGTGATCTTTAAAAACCTTGATTGCATGGTGATTCTGAACATATACATCTCCGTCTTCAGCCACAAAATACGGCTCCCCTAAAGACGCTGAAATATGACCGTTTGTCAGTAAGATGGACTGATCATTCACCTGAATGGATTCAGCAGAAGGTTTCACATGAACATATTCGGTTACCCCGTTATTAAGGCCGACAATCATATCCTCATACTGATAGTCTGTTGTGCCTAATATCTGATCATGTGTTACTTCAAGCGGCTCACCGAGCTTCCGAATAACCTCTTCCTTGTCATCCGTTAGAGCAATTCCATTCAGAGTCTCATAACCAACAATCTGTTCTTCCTGCTGCACAGGTGCATACAAGGACGTTGTGGCATAGACTACAGGTGCAGTCATTCCAGCGGAAACAGGCGCGATCCCTTCTCCGCCAATATAGGGCGAAAGCATACCCACCAACAGCAGCACGACATTCATCATCACATTTCACCCTTCCTTTTTCTTACTGACAACCGGCTCATTTAACTGGAATACCTATTCTGTTTTAGCGGGCTTTCTGCCGACGAAACTTACTCCACAAACCAGCTGCCATATCAACATAACCCAACCATTTTCCTACTTTTGATTCCTTAGAGTCATTGTTATATACCGCATCATAAGATTGGAATGTACGGTCTTGAGCTGTCACAGCCACCGGAGCTGATGCAGATGCAGATGTAGATGTAGATACAGATGCTCGCGCTGGAGTTTGCAGCTCTTTATTCATTTTGCTTTCTGCTTTAGATTGTTTAAATCTGCTGACGAAACCGGAGGATACTTGCTTCACTGCATAAGTAATTTCACTCAGTGACTCTCCCAAGTTCTTAACCGTATCCATAACCGGATCGATCTGTTTCATTTTGTGCTGAACATCAACAGTTATATCATTGGTGTGACGAATCGTTTGCTTCAGTTCATAACTTAATTCATCAATCGTCTTTTGTACTTCTTGAAGTGTCTGTGTCACCTTATCCAAGGAACCTGTTGCTGCTTTTAATGTCTTTATAAGAAAGAAGACAAGCACTGCAAAAGCAATGGCAATTACCGCCACACTGATCTGTGTTAACATACATCAAAACCTCACTTTCAGAATGTTTATCGTGTTATTGCATAGTTACCCTCTCTCTTTCGGCACGAAACAAAGCTCCCGGAGACGGAATGACGCAGCGAACCTTGCCTGTTTCAAGAAAAATCGTCCGGGTTAAAGAGAACTACGAGACGGCTTGGGACCTTATCCCAGCTTGAATCTAAACTATGAATAGAAAGCAGGGTGATGATGATGTTAAGATGGTCAGTCATACTACTTGTAATTGCACTTATCGCAGGAATCTTCGGTTTCTTCGGAATTGTACAGGCAGCAGCAGGTATCGCAAAAGTACTATTCTTCATCTTCTTGGTTCTCTTTGTTATATCTCTCTTTACCGGACGAAGACGATCCATGTAACAGCTTTGCTTCTTAAGTGATGCATACACATATAAAAAGAGATATTAAAAAGGTTATAATAACAAACGGGGCTATCCAAAAGTCTATTGACTAAGGACAGCCCCGTTTGTTTTTTCAATATTAATTACCACAATGAAGGAATGGAAAGCCAGTCAATTTTAAAGGTAAGCTTCATCCCTTCATTCAGAAAATCAACTTTTTTAACGGTAACGATATCAGGCAGATACTCTCTTAAAGAAACTTCAATCGGATCGAGTTTAAATACAGGCAAAGGTATATTCAAATCCCGGATCTTGGTTGCCTTGTGTTCCAAGAACAAATAGCTTCCATTGGCTGTCATGTGAAATTGCAGTGTGGCACCAAAAGGAATCACTCCCCATTTACCGTTCACATCAGCAGTCATCGTCTGTCCATCCAAATGAAAATCCGCACCCGTAATATCAACACCAACATTATGCTCTCTCATATATTTGATAAGATTTTTTTTACTCATCTGCCCCACTTCGTCTTTGGTTAATACGATTTGCGGCTGCCGTGTATCTATCATGGTTAGGATCTTATCCTTTATATCAATGGAGCGGTACTGCAAATTCAAGCTTTTTGACGGGGAGATGTACCAAATCCCTGCTCCGGCGAGGACCAATATGAATATTAAAAGTCCCAGCAGGACTCTCCCGCCCTTCTTCTTCCGGCGACCCATTTGGCTTCCCTCCTAAGGATAAAAGTATGGCTGCATTTCTTCTGAAATACTGACCCAAAGTATAGCCGATTCGGCTGACCTTGTCACGGATCTGTATCAATCACCATGTTAGCTGAAGTCTGCTTGATTTTCTTTTTTTAAAATATACCTGCCAAATTGGTTCATTTTACCTTTGTGGTGGTTATATCGATAATGTCGCTACATATTTTATCCAATTCAAGGAGGAGATCAACCATGAAAAAAACGATAAGTATTGCCACAATGCTCGGTCTTGCACTAACAATGACAGCGGTAGCAAGCGCAGACCCAAATGAAACTACGAACACAGTACCAGCTACTACTGGCACTCCAGTAGTTGAAGCCGTATCAACACAGACTTCGACACCAGCTACGGATGAACCTGTTATCAAAGCCGAAGACGTTGTTATTATCCCTACCAAGGTCATCCAATTGACAAGTAAGACGTATTTCTACGATATGCCGAACGGTAAAATTATCGGATCTCTCGCTCCTCAGAAGGTTGACACGACAACAACCAGTGCTCTGCAGGAAGTGAACGGAGAATGGGTTGAAATTTATACTTGGCTCGGTAAGGCATGGATCTATGTAGGCAACAGCATTTAAGCGATCATTTTTCATATGACTGCAATAAAAAAGGACCGCAATACTTTCTTGCAGTCCTTTTTGTTGCTTCATTCGCCGCATTCCATTCCCCTCGGCTCTACATGTACATGAACATTTATGATGTTATGATACTTCATCATTCGCTCTTCAATCGTATCACTAATCTGGTGCCCTTCAATAAGACTCAATTGTGGGTCCACCTCTACAACGACATCAACCAGTACATGATTGCCATGGATTCTAGCCTTTAAATCCTTAATTCCTTCTACACCCGGGGTCTTTGCAATCGTCTGTCTCAGATCCAGCAGCCGCTCCTCATCAAATCCATCTGTCAGACTATGCGTCGAATCCCGAAAGATCTCCCAAGCTGTCTTGCATATCAGAATGCCAACAGCCAGTGCAGCTACGGTATCGAGCCAAGGCAGGCCAAATTGGGCACCAACAATTCCGATCACAGCTCCTACACTTACCATGGCGTCTGATAAATTATCTTTTGCAGCTGCCATCAGCGCACGATTATTAATCTGTTTGGCCAGTCTGACATTGTATCTGTATACTCCGTACATCGCAATCGCACATAGTCCCGCTACGCCCGCCGCCCAAAGATCAGGTGTATTCTTGCTCCCTTCAAAAAAGGAACCCACCGCTTCCATCAACACTTGAAGTCCGACGACTGCCATAATAAATGAAGCGATTAAAGCAGCAACCGTTTCTGCCCTGAAGTGTCCGTAAGCATGATCAGAATCTGGCGGTTTCCGAGATATCTTTAATCCAATAAGTACAGCTACAGAAGCAACGATGTCCGTCAGATTGTTAAAACCATCCGCGGTCAGTGCACTGGAAGCAAATATGTAACCACAGATTAATTTGAATGCCGACAGGATCAGATAAGCAAAAATGCTAATCCATGCCCCACGTTCTCCCTTTTTGATGTCTTCATATGCGTTCACCGGGGAATGTCTCTCCTTTACTGCTTCTCCTCTGTCAAGGGGACTTTTTTCAAAACTTCTTTATTATCCTAGCAAAACCATGCGTTGTGGGTCTAGAGAAACGTTGTGAGTCTAAAGAAACCTTGTGAGTTTGGCGAAAAAAAGTTGCATTAGGCAAAAAGCTGGCATCAGGCAAATATATTTATTATTGTTACCCTTGCCGTGCGTTTTAAAAACGAATAAAATGAGGACAACCCATAATCCGAGGAGGAAACCTGTCATGTCGGAAAACAATGATTCACGCAAGGTGAATCTCGCCGATGCGATCCGTCAAAAGCTGGAGCAGAAGAAGCAGCAAAACTCTTCAACGAATCCGGGATCTTTTCAGCCTAACGCCACAAAAAAAATGAAAAGCCAAAACAACAAGAAGCCGAACAACCAACGCCGGCGTACTGGCGGATCGTAAACAAACGCCATTCAAAACGAAAAAAAGCTGCTCTTTCACGAAAAGAGCAGCTTTTTCATATGCAAAGTTTATATTATACCTCTACCGGATACATGCTTTCGCGGAGACCCTTGATCTCTTCGCTCTCCAGATATTCGTCATAACTCATCTGACGATCAATTATGCCATTAGGTGTAATCTCGATAATCCGGTTTGCAATCGTCTGAATGAACTGATGGTCATGCGATGTAAACAGGATGGTTCCATCGAAATCGATCAACCCGTTATTCAGCGCGGTGATGGACTCGAGGTCCAGGTGGTTCGTAGGCTCATCAAAGATAAGCACGTTCGCGCCATTCAGCATCATTTTAGCCAGCATGCAGCGTACCTTCTCACCACCGGACAAGACACTCGCTTTCTTGAGTGCTTCTTCACCGGAGAAGAGCATGCGTCCAAGGAATCCGCGCAGGAATGTTTCATCCTGATCCTTGGAATACTGGCGAAGCCAATCAACCAGATTTAAGTCAACACCGTCGAAGTAAGCAGAGTTGTCTTTCGGGAAATAGGCTTGAGTTGTTGTAACACCCCAGCTGTATTCCCCTGCTTCCGGCTCAGTCTCTCCGGCAATCACTTGGAACAACGTAGTTTTTGGTAGACCGTTCGGTCCAACAAACGCAATCTTGTCGCCTTTGTTTACCACAAAGCTTACGTTATCGAGAACCTTCTCGCCTTCAACTGTCTTCGTAATTCCATCCACCGTCAGAAGCTGCTTACCCGCTTCACGCTCAGGTTTAAAGTTAAGGAACGGATATTTACGGTTCGAAGGGCGAATGTCATCCAGTGTGATTTTATCGAGCTGCTTCTTACGGGAAGTCGCTTGCTTCGATTTCGAGGCATTCGCCGAGAAGCGCTGGATAAAGGCTTGAAGCTCTTTAATCTTCTCTTCTTTCTTCTTGTTCGACTCGCGCTGAAGTTCAAGCGCCAGCTTACTGGACTCGTACCAGAAGTCATAGTTACCGACATACAGCTGGATTTTGCCGAAATCGATATCCGCAATATGCGTACATACCTTGTTCAGGAAGTGACGGTCATGGGATACCACGATTACGGTGCCTTCATAATCCATCAAGAAGTTCTCAAGCCACTGAATGGATTCCAAATCCAGGTGGTTGGTAGGCTCATCGAGCAGAAGGTTGTTCGGACGTCCGAACAAGGCTTGTGCCAAGAGCACGCGAACCTTCTCGTTACCGCTCAGCTCTGACATCTTCTTGTCATGAAGCTCGCGCGGGATACCCAGGCCAATCAAGAGTGCAGCAGCATCCGGTTCTGCGTCCCAGCCGTTCAGCTCTGCGAATTCACCTTCTAGCTCACCCGCACGCATACCGTCCTCTTCAGAGAAATCAGCTTTGGCATAAAGCTCATCCTTCTCCTTCATGATCTTATAAAGACGGGAGTGACCCATAATAACGGTCTCTAGAACTGGATATTCGTCATACTCATAATGGTTCTGCTTGAGCACGGCCATCCGCTCGTTTGGCGTCATATGAACTTCGCCCTGGTTCGGCTCAATCTCTCCAGACAGAATCTTCAGGAAAGTAGATTTACCTGCACCGTTCGCTCCGATCAAGCCATAACAGTTGCCGGGAGTGAACTTTATATTTACATCTTCAAATAGTGCTCGTTTGCCATAGCGGAGCGTAATCCCGCTTGTACTGATCATTAAGCATTACCATCCTTTTTAACAATTGGTTTGTGCACATTATAGCATAAGAACTCCTTTTAACGAAGCTTTGCTGCTTAAAAACGTCCTGATGACTCATTCGTAGCGAAAAAGTCCTGTAACAAAGAAAAAACCTCCTGATAGTCCTCTGTCCATTCGGACAAGTTCCAGAAGGTTTATGGTATATGATCTTGCAACAGTCAACCCTCGACTTTTCTTCGTTCAGGCTGCACTTTAAAAGTCTCCCCGTATTTCAGTACAAGAATTTGCTCCTCGCTAATACCGAGGCGATCGCGCTCCATTTCCATCCGTTCCAGCGCTTCCTGCGCCGTATCATCGGCAAGCCGGAATGTTCCATAATGCATCGGGATCATCGTCTCGGCTTTCACATCGAGAAATGCCTTCAATGCCTCTTCCGGATTCACATGCTGGGAAGTCATGAACCATTCAGGTTCATAAGCTCCTATGGGCATCATGGCAATATGAATATTAAACCGGTCACCGATCTCTTTAAATCCATTGAAGTACCCGCTGTCTCCGGCAAAATACAAATTCGGCGGAAGAACACGCGACTGATCACGAATATCTGAAGTCCCATCCGGTTTATCCTTCTCCTGCAGTTCCGGCTCCAACACAAACCCTCCCCAATGCGAGGTGTTCGTATCAAACGGCGTTCGTCTTGTCCAGTGCTGGGTAGGAACGAAGGAAATTTTAACGCCTCCAATCGTTGTTGACTCCCACCATTTCATCTCAATCACACGCCTAAACCCTTTAGCGATCATTTTACGCTTCAAACCAATTGGGACAACAATGGTTGTGCCTTCCCGGTACAGCCTGCGTATGGATGCAATATGCATATGATCATAGTGAGAGTGTGATATAAGGATGATATCCAGCGGCGGTACCTCGCCAATTGGAATCCCCGGCTCTCCGAAGCGTTTCGAAAAAGCCATTCTCCGTGCCCACACCGGGTCCGTAACGATATTCAGACCCTCATATTGGATGAAAAAGGTCGCATGGCCGACCCAGGTTACGGAGGTCTCGTGTCTGTTTCCGTGTAAATATTCAAGATCAGGCGTCAGATTCGGAATGACGTAAGAATAATCTTTCTTCTTATTCCGCCGTTCATCACGCCACTGTTTAAATTGCTTCAAGGTCTTATCTGTACTAACATTATCAATATTGTTATAGCGGATTTTTGGCAATCTTCCTCCTCCTCCTATTACCTTATATTTACCCGATTTACACATAATGCTTACCCTCATTAAAGTAAATTTCGTTCCGTCAGGTCTCTATACTTCTCAGCATACAGCATCTGAGGAAGGATAGATACCGACACGGCCAGCATAACTACGATGCAAATAATGTAATTAATGGGCATCATAAGCATGGATGATTGGCGATACATTCATTTAGATATTGATATATTTATACAATATATATGGCAAGTGTGACCGTTTATATCTATAACAGGCTGAGCCAGACTTTATCAGTTTTACAATCTCTCCCTCTTTTTATCCAGAAATATGCTGAAAAAAACACCGTAATTGCGAGACAGCGTTTTTTCCTGTCTGGAAAAGAGGTACAATAGGTTAGAATGACAAGGAGGTTGAAAAGAGAATGAAGATAACGTTTATCGAACCTACTCCGAGTCCAAACTCCATGAAGCTTCACCTGGATGAAACACTCGAGCCGGGTATTCGCAAAACATATACAACTGATAATGAACGCTCTGCACCTGGTTGGATCCGGGAGCTGCTTCATATTCCTGGCGTGAAAAGCGTATTTCACACCGCTGATTTCATTGCGCTTGACCGTAAGGGAAATGCAGATTGGCCTTCCATTCTTGGCGAGGTGCAAGAAAAATTCGGTCAGCAGGGACTTAAGACAGGCCTTGAGGATTCGGAGCAAGATGCCTCCGGTTTTGGAGAGGCTGAAGTATTTGTGCAGATGTTCCGGGGAATACCGATGCAGATTCGTGTGAAAGGCGGCGGCCGTGAAGAGCGCATTGCCCTTTCCCCCCGATTTACTCAAGCGGTGACCGAGGTTGCATCAGCTATGCTGATAAAGGAACGTAAACTGAAAGACTATGGCGTACGTTACGGCGAGCTTGCAGATATAGCACGCGAAGTGGAGCAAGAGCTTGAGGCCGCATATCCACAGGAACGATTGGATAAAGTGGTTGCGCAGGCAATCGCTCATGGTATGAAGGATGAAGAATTTGTGGAGCAGCGCCGGAAACTGACAGATGAAGAAATACAGGCGGCCATGCAAAATCCGGACTGGCGTGTACGCTATGCTGCTTTTGAACTGCTCGAGCCGAAGGAAGAGCATATATCCATTCTATCCGGCGCTTTGAAGGATCCGAAAATGCAGATCCGGCGTCTGGCTGTTGTATATCTCGGAGATCTTCGCACACCCCAAGCGATGGAGCTGCTGTATGAGGCCATGCGTGACGATTCGCCCGCCGTACGTCGTACAGCCGGGGATACATTGTCCGATATCGGTGATGCTGCTGCTACACCGGTTATGATGGAGTCACTGAAGGACAGCAGCAAGCTGGTACGCTGGCGTGCAGCACGCTTCCTGTATGAAGTGGGTACAGAGGAAGCTCGTCCTGCGCTTGAAGAGGCAGCTAAGGATCCTGAGTTTGAAGTAAGCCTGCAGGCCAGAATGGCACTGGAGAGAATTGAGTCCGGTGAAGAGGCAGCCGGAACAGTATGGCAGCAAATGGCCAAGAGATCCAAGAAGTAACATGAAATGTTATATTTAACCATTGATTATAGCAAGGAACTTGCCTTATACTTAGACTCTCTTTAATAATAAAATAAATAACTGGATAGCCTCATCATTCCAAGATGAGGTAGAGGTTGCGAATATGATTAGTAAACGTGGCGAGGTGAAGAGAACACCGGTGACTCACGATTGAAAGGCATCTTCGCCGAAGTAGGTATGTGCTCTCTTGTACCGCCTGCTGGGTCCGCTCCTGAAAGGGACGGAACTGTCACGGGAATTTCGCCCGTGTTGTGCTATCTTCATAGGGGTTGATGCGGTATTACCAAATAAGGCCGCAGGGATAACCTGCGGCCTTATTTATGTTATTCGATAAATTTATGTCTCGAGATATCATGAAAGAATGGAGTGTTCAACATGGGACGCAATAAAGCACCTGCAACTTCTCTTAAACCAAGTCTGAAGGCACGTCATATGACAATGATTGCCCTTGGCGGCTCGATCGGAACCGGTCTGTTCCTTGCAAGCGGAAGCGCCATCTCTTCAGCAGGACCCGGCGGAGCTCTGATCGCATATGCAGCCGTAGGCTTGATGGTTTATTTTCTAATGACAAGTCTGGGGGAACTGGCAACCTATCTGCCGGATTCCGGTTCCTTCAGCACCTATGCCACACGCTTTGTTAGTCCTGCGTTTGGCTTTGCCGTGGGCTGGAACTTCTGGTACAACTGGGCGGTAACGATTGCCGCCGAGCTTGCGGCTGCTACTGTAATTATCAAATTCTGGTTTCCGGACAGCCCGTCCTTCCTGTGGAGCCTTTTGTTCCTCGGGATTATGTTTGGTCTGAATTTTCTGTCTACCAAGGGTTACGGGGAATCCGAATACTGGTTTGCGATGATCAAGATTACGACTGTCATCCTGTTCCTGATCGTCGGCGTATCGATGATCTTTGGTATCCTCGGCGGTGAAGCTGTCGGCTTCACGAACTTTAATATGGACGGCGGTTCTGTACATGGTGGATTCTTCGCCCTCGTCGGTGTATTCATGGCTGCCGGCTTCTCGTTTCAAGGCACCGAGCTTATCGGTGTGGCTGCGGGAGAAAGTGAGAATCCGCGCGAAAATGTACCCCGGGCAATTCGTCAGGTATTCTGGCGCATTCTTATATTTTATATCTTTGCTATTCTGGTTATCGGTTTGCTTATTCCTTATACCGATCCAAGTCTGCTGCAGTCGGGCGTGGACAATATCGGCGTCAGCCCATTCACTCTGGTCTTTGAGAAGGCGGGTCTTGCCTTTGCCGCTTCCGTGATGAATGCCGTTATTCTAAGCTCTGTATTGTCAGCGGGTAATTCTGGTATGTATGCATCCACTCGGGTGCTTTATGCAATGGCCAAGCAGGGGATGGCTCCCAAATGGCTCGGCAGGCTTAATAACCGCGGTGTGCCTGTATATGCCCTAATCGTAACTGCTTCTATAGGTATGCTTGCTTTCCTAGCCTCCTTCTTCGGAGACGGTGTGGTCTACATCTGGCTTCTGAATGCATCAGGCATGTGCGGATTTATTAACTGGCTAGCCATTGCCGTCAGCCATTACCGCTTCCGGAAAGCCTACATTGCACAAGGCCATGATCTGAAGGAATTACCGTTTCGTGCTCGCTGGTTCCCGTTCGGTCCTATATTTGCATTCGTACTCTGTCTGATCGCGATTATTGGACAAGGCGGGTTTAGCGGCGAAATCGACTGGTATACGATCATTGCTACCTATTTCAGCATTCCGCTCTTCATAGCCATCTGGTTCGGTTATCGAATCGTGAAGAAAAGCCGGATCGTTCCGCTTCAGGAATGCGATCTCAGCACGCCGAAGCATCTTTAATTCATAGTATATATATTAAAACGGGGCCATCTCTTTCGGGATGGTCTCTTTTTCTTGCTGTTGCTGCTGTTCGGAGACGCTACGGGGACGAATTATTCCTACAATCGCTGCTCTACTCCAATTTCCTGAACTTGTATTAGTCAACGGTAATTAGAGCACAAAGCATATGCTTTCGATGTTAGCTTTCCTTCGGAAAGCTTTTAGGCGAACGCTGACTAAACCATCCCTTTTTAAAAGGGTCGTGCGACAGCCAATTTACAAGAGAATGATTCTTTGTAAACTCAATATACATTTCCCTGCCAATGATATTGACCAAAAAAACAAACATGGCGGTGCCCGGGATAATCTCCCTGACACCGCCATGAGCTGTAATTACCACGATATATGAACTTTTAGGTCATCCGTTTCATCCAGAAGACTGTGATAGTATCGAATCGAGCCCACCCCGGATTTACGCTGAAGATCCTGCAGCACCACAAGCAGGTCTGTTTCCTTCCCGTCAAACCGGAATAGCAGCTCCGACTTTCCTGCTTTACTCGCTGACTTCACCTTTCCCTGTAAATCACCATAGGTTCTTACGATTCCTTTTTTCTCGTAAAGATGATATTCCAGGTCTTTGATCAGCTTCAGGTAAACTTTAGTTTTGCCGGAATCTTCAGATACTAAGGTACTCAGGGTGTTTCGGTATAATGTATTGGCTTTAGGATAGGTTTTGATCCATATATGGTCTTTTTCCATTTGTGCATCTGTCAAAAGATAATACGTATAGGATATCTCACCGTCACGGTTAGGAACCGGATCGTTCCATGTCGTATCCAGGTGATACCACTTCCCATCCAACAGCACGAGATTCCAAGCATGCAGCTGTCCTCCCGGATTTCCCTCTGCATAAGCTGTACCTTCTACGATTTTATTTGGAATCCCTGCTTCCTTCAGCAGCTTATATGTCAGCAAGGAATATCCCTGACACACAGTGCTTCCTGAGCTCAATCCATCATAGGCAGTATATTTCTGAAGTGATGTATCATATTTCAGATTTAGAATAACCCAATCGTTAATGACCTTCACTTTCTCATGATCGTTCATCCCCGGCTTCAGGAGCACTTTCAGAATCTCCTTCACTTTCCGGTTCACATAAGCGGTCTGCTCCGCCGTTTCACGGTAGCTTAGCCGGACCGTGACGTCTGCGGTGCTCGAGGTTCCGCGGTAATCATAGCTATAACTAGCAATGGTATATTGAATATAAGGATCGCTTTCCATCGCTTGATCCAGCGCTTCCTTCAGCTGTGCCTTTAACGACTTGGTCTGGCCCTGATACACAAAACGAACGGTTGACTCCCTGCTATTCATGGCTGCGAGCAGCTTATGCTGAATCTCGCTGACAGATTTTACAACCGCTTTACTGGAATTGGCATAAACATCACTGAGTTCAACCGGTTCAGGAACTGCAGCTACAGTTACCGCTAGAGTCCCGACCAGCAGCAGTTTCAGCCATGCCGACCGGCTCAGTTTCATGGATACACCCGCCCTTCGTCTTCCACACTCGACTGCATGGTTATTGTATCATATTACCCATAGGCCGAACGCTTCAAATTTTAACTTTCTGAAACGAAGCAAAGATATGCGCTGGAAAAGCAGCTGGAGCAACGTTTTCTACCACATATATTCTTTCAAGAATGAATCGCTTTTTCCTGCAAGCTTAGACAAACGCAGGAGTACATCAGCTGCCTCTGCACGGGTAACAATCTGCTGAGGCATATACTTGCCGTCTACAGGCTGGATTAATCCCAGCTTCATCGTAATGATTGCAGCTCCCTTATTTACGATCTTATCCGAATCACTGACACCTGGAACCTGATCGTCTTTCGTAAAAGAAAGCGCCAGCTTCTCATACTTTAATATCCTTGTCAGCATAAATGCCAGTTCATCCCGGGACAATTTGCGCTCTGTACTGAAGGAAGCTTCCGGGTCATAAGGAAGCCAATTCTGTGCAACCAGAGCTTGAATTGCATTATAATATTTATCCTCCGGCTTCAGACTTCCATAAGCCGCTGTATTATATCCCTCCTGCTGTTCTACCGATGGATTCAGGGCTCTGGCAACGTACAAGTACCAATCCCCTGTCGTGATTTCCTGATCAGGAAAGACCTTCTGGTCCGCATCCGGAACAAGTACACGGGACTGAACCATTTTATCGAGTGCAGCCTCTGATTTATGTCCCTTCGTATCCTGTGCCTGGCCAGCTGCTATATTCAAGTATTCCGCCGGCAGCGTATTCCGCCATTTCCCGGTTACCGCATCCAGCGGCAGTGAAATGTCATACCATGAGCCTGCATCCTTTCTTGAAGGAGCATACACTAATTTCGACTGCAGCTCAGGTGAGCCGTCTACCGATATATAGCCGCCATATTGCGCAACCTTCAGCTTCAGCTCTGTATCCTTTAGGAAGGCTGCCTTCGCTTCCTCTTCAGTTACCACCGGCTTGGTGTTTAGCGGCAGTTCTGATATTTTTGCAGCATAATAGCTGCTAAAGCGGTTCAATTGTCCGTCTGTTCCGATCATCAATGAAATATGGTCACCCATAATGGGTATTCCGCCTGCATAGCGGGTAAATGAGAATTGATAGTTCGGATATGATTCACTTTTTCCCGGCTCTGTGATGGATGTTAGCTTCCATTCCTTAGCCGCATCCGGCACTAATTTCGAGACGGTGGTGAAAGCCATCTGCTCAGCCTCTTGTTTCGAAATGTTCTTGGCTCCAGGCTCTTTGTCCTTATCCGGTCCTGACTCATAGCGATAAAAATACTTGTTGTATTCATAAATTTGACCTGTCTTCGCATCAACCTCTACCGCAAGTTCTCTGCCAAAAGGCGTGTTATCATTGTTTCTATACGAGATGCTCCACACACTCGAATCCTTATCATTCCAGCGCTTGCCCAGCCGTTTGCTGCTTACCTTATATTTAGCCGGAATCGTTATATGCGACTCCACCCATTGTACTGCTTCCTCTCCACTTGCCAGCGGCTTCGGTGAAGGTGTAAAGCCTTCTTTGCCAGCCGGGATCTCCACGGGTTTGTATTGATCCGCCTTAGCCGGTTCTCCCATCATGTCGAGCATCTTTCCCGTATTGGCATCAATCGAAAGATTGGATCCGGTTTTCGGGACATATCCCAAGAAATAAGGTCCGGTTGACCGGCCATACTGGGTTGAAGGAATATAGGAAAGTTCTGCTGCGAACGATTTCTCATATATCTTCATTGCCTCAGCCGCAGAAATTTTCGCTGTAGTAGAGATTGCTGCGTTTTGGGTCTGATTCCGATTAAAGGAAAATATTCTTCCTTGGTCATCAATACTTAAACTAATCGTATTCCCATCGAATTGAACTCCGTTTACAGATACGTTGTAATAGAAGTCATAGGTAGGCGGACTAAATAATGCTCCTCCCCCCATGTACATTGGATTTTCATTCAAATCGTTAACATTGATGTTCTTCATGTTCTGTTTGATCCATTCCTGTGCTTTCTTGGAAGCGTCCTCCCGGCTCAGGGATGGCCCATTCCCTTCCCCTAATGCAGTTAGCAGATCGCGCGGAATATGTACGGATACAACTTCACCTGTGACTGCATTTACAGATCCGCTGAAGCCAGAACTGGCATTACCTCTTTGAAAAGAGAACATAACCTCCCAAACCTTTAACCCCTTGCCATAATTGTTCTGTTCCGAGAGCTCCACACTCGATACAGTAGCTTTTCTCAGCAGAGGGAACAACCTCTTGATTGTCTCTTCGGCCTGCTTACCCGAGATTTTGGCACCCGCTGGAATCTCTGAGCTAATATCTTGACTGGCATTCTTCGCCTTGGCTTCTACCTCTGTCTTGTTAACGCTGACTGTCTCATTATTCCCATCCCCCCATACAGGCTGGGCAAGACAAAGCATCGCCGTAACAGCACATACGGCAGACTTCATCTGGACAGATTTTGTAGACTTGTTCTTCAATTCATCCGCTCCCTTCAATAGTTCAGCATTTTTCAAAATACTGACCCGGAACTGTACCATGCTCTTACATGCATTGGTGAGCTAAATCTAAAGAGTGATCTGTGCAGCAAGGCCATAATAACTCTCCTACAGTAGTAACAATCGTAAGCGGTATATGGTTACGCCTTTTTTTCATATTCTTTTCTTAGAGAACACAAAACACCACACAGCATCTCACTCTATTTCTTATGTCTCTAATCTCCGAAAGATGACCTGCCCTGTCCTAAAAATATAAAATAATACACAAAAAACGCTGTCCCTCATCCAAGGAACAGCGTAAATCTTCATTCTTATCTAGCTGCGTATATCGTTAATCGCGGAACTCCATCAATTGACTGCTCAGCTCGCGGGTTGAATGGTATACCTTCTGATACATGGCAAACAGTTTATTGTATCTTTCCACCGTTTCCGGGTTCGGCTTGTATGACTGTGCCGGACGCAAGAATGCAGCCGCGCATTCCTGAAGACTTGGAAACCATCCGCAGCCGTAGGCCGCCAGCATGGCAGCACCCATCGCCGGACCCTGCTCGCTTTCAAGCTTCACAATCTCCGCATTAAATATATCTGCCTGCATCTAGCCAGTCTGCATTCTTTGCACCCCCGCCGATCGAAATCACCGAGTCGATTGTGCTTCCGGAAGCCCGCAGAATATCAATCGATTCACGAAGAGAGAATGTGATTCCTTCAAGTACGGAGCGTGCAAAGTGTGGAAGCTTATGACTTGCATCTATGCCAATAAAGCTGCCGCGAATGTTCGCATCCGGATGCGGCGTCCGCTCCCCGACAATATACGGCGTAAACAGCAAGCCTCCGCTGCCTGCAGGGATGTCACCGATTCCACCCAGCAGCTCACCAAACGAAACGTCAGGTGCAAAGGTTCTTTTAAACCATTCAAGGCTGTAGCCTGCGGCAAGAGTTACCCCCATAATATAATAGGCATCCTTCTCACCATGATTGAAAAAATGCACCTTGCCTTCAAAATCGACGTCCTTGCGCTCTTCATAGGCAAGCACCACTCCGGATGTTCCTACACTGCACATCGTCTGTCCTGCCGCAAGGATCCCGGCTCCGATTGCTCCGCATGCGTTGTCTGCGCCACCGGCAAACACTTTAGTCTCAGATAATAAGCCGGACTGTTCAGCAATTTCAGGAAGAAGCGTTCCGCATAGATCAAACGATTCCACCAGCGAAGGACAGATCGAATGCGGAAGCTCAAAGGCATCAAGTATATCAGGGCTCCAGGCTTTGCCTGTCACATCCAGAAGAAGCGTTCCTGCTGCATCGGAGTAATCCATATCAAGCTTTCCGGTTAACCGGTAACGGACATAATCTTTGGGTAACACGAACACTGCTGCTTGCTGGAAGAGTTCTGGTTCATGCTCCTGAACCCAGAGAATCTTAGGCAGTGTGAATCCTTCGAGGGCACGGTTGCGGGCAATGCGCAGCAGGTCACCGCCGAGTGTCTTCTCGATTCGCCGGCACTGCTCTGTTGTGCGTGTGTCATTCCACAGAATAGCCGGACGGAGCACCTTACCCTCTTCGTTTAACAGTACCAGACCATGCATTTGTCCTGAAAAGCTTAAACCTTCAATTTCAGCCGGCTCGATCGCAGTGTCTTCCATTAACCGTTTCAGAGAAAGCAGTGTCTTCTCTACCCAGTCCTCCGGGCGCTGCTCGCTAAACCCGGGTTTCGGCTGGCTGAGCGGATAAGATTCTGAATGCTCAGCCACCACTTTTCCACTGCGGTCTACCAGAACAGTCTTAACCGCGCTTGTACCCAGATCAACCCCTATTACGTAACTCATCCTGATTCCTCCTCATGGTTGGCCGCAGCGGGTCAGCATTTTGCTGATCCTTTCGGCCTGAAACAGTTTCACCGGCGCCCTTAACGGGTGCCGGTGAAATTCTCATTTATTACGTTTCAGCACCGTATATTGCTTATTCAGCAAGGATGTACTGGTTGAGCAAGCCCTTGAGCATTTCTTGACGTCCTGACTCATTCTTGCGAGGTTTCTCGTTATTCAGCGCATATTCAGCCAAGGAAGCCAAAGTAGCTTTACCGGATACCACATCGGCACCGATTCCCTCAGAGAAGCTGCTGTAACGCTTCGCGATAAAGTCTTCGAAGACGCGATCTTCAATCAGCTTCGCAGCTACTTTAAGACCTTTCGCATAAGTGTCCATACCTGCAATATGTGCCAGGAACAGATCTTCCGGCTCAAAGGAAGGACGACGTACCTTCGCATCAAAGTTCACGCCACCGCGTCCAAGGCCGCCATTCATAAGCACTTCATACAATGTCAAAGTCGCATCATAAATGTTAACCGGGAACTCATCGGTATCCCAGCCGATCAGCATATCCCCTTGGTTCGCATCCAGTGAGCCGAGCATTCCGTTAATGCGGGCTACACGAAGTTCATGCTCGAATGTGTGACCAGCCAAAGTAGCATGGTTTGCTTCAAGGTTCAGCTTGAAGTGCTTGTCGAGACCATATTTTTGCAGGAATGCAATGGTTGTAGCCGCATCAAAATCGTACTGGTGCTTGGTAGGCTCTTTCGGCTTAGGCTCAATCAGGAATTGTGCGTCAAATCCGATTTCCTTCACATAATCAACTGCCATATGGAACAGACGTGCCAGGTTGTCCAGCTCAAGTCCCATGTCCGTGTTCAGCAGCGTCTCGTAACCTTCACGGCCGCCCCAGAATACATAGTTCTCTGCGCCGAGGCGTTTACCTACTTCGAGCCCTTTCTTCACCTGTGCTGCAGCGTGAGCATACACATCCGCATTGCAGGTTGTAGCTGCCCCGTGCATATAACGCGGATTCGTAAACATGTTCGCTGTGTTCCACAGCAGTTTCTTGCCGCTTGATTTCATATTCTCTTCAATCATATCCACGATTGTATCAATGTTGCTGTAGAATTCACGCAGATTGCTTCCTTCTGGAGCAATATCGACGTCATGGAAACAGAAGTAAGGCATGTTCATTTTGTCCATGAACTCAAAGCCTGCTTCTACACGAGCTTTAGCCAGATCCATGCCGGAATAGCTTCCCCAAGGACGAACAGCCGTATCAGCCCCGAATGGATCAGATCCGCCTGCAGTGAGTGTATGCCAGTATGCCATTGCAAACCGGAGATGCTCCTCCATAGTTTTGCCTGCTACGACTTCAGTTGGATTATAAAATTTAAACGCATACGGATTCGTTGATTTACTTCCTTCAAATTCGATCTTATTCACATTGTTAAAATAGGCCATGATATAAATCCTCCCTATTCCTTATGAAGTATAGTTAACGCTTACAACCTTATCCTAGCACATGAAAAATACTTTGTCTATTGGTTAAACAAAGTTATTTATTCCATTCTGTATTCCCCCTGTATAAACCCCTTCTTAGCCGCATGAAGCCTTTTCCTTTGGTTGCAATTTCCGATTTTTCCGCCTAGACTATGAGCATATCTTAATGACTATTGAAGGATGGATTTCCATGACTAATATCACCGGTGACCAAGCACTGGTTAAGAAAATAAATATGTCGATCATACTCAACACCATTATCCGGTTCGCCCCGCTCTCCCGTGCCAAGGTGTCCGAGTTAACCGGGCTCAATAAGGCGACCGTGTCGAATTTGGTACTGGAGCTGTGTGACAATCATCTGGTACAAGAGATCGGTCCCGGCGAATCCAGCGGCGGACGCAAGCCCAGAATGCTGCTGTTTAACGGTAAAGCAGGTTATGCCGTTGGTGTAGAGATCCGTCTCGCGCAGATGATGGCCGTGCTCACAGATCTGGAAGGGAACATCATTGCGGAGAATGAAAGCTCACTGGAGCAGCATGATGTATC
Source organism: Paenibacillus dakarensis (assembly GCF_001373415.1). GTDB lineage: Bacteria > Bacillota > Bacilli > Paenibacillales > Paenibacillaceae > Paenibacillus_AQ > Paenibacillus_AQ dakarensis. Next base: position 37,130 of record NZ_CDSE01000042.1, read on the forward strand.
GTCTGTACTGAATACGATGATTCTGCTGGTAAAAGATCTGATGGTACTTGCTCCGAGCTCCCATTACGGCATTGTTGGGGTCGGCGTTGGCGTGCCTGGTATGGTGGACAGCGACGGAATTGTTCTGTTTGCGCCTAACCTCGGATGGGAAGGGGTTCCGCTCCGCCAGCTTCTTGAAGATGAGATCGGCGTTCCGGTAACCATTGATAATGAAGCTAATGCGGGCGCTCAGGGAGAGCTCCGCTTCGGAGCCGGCCGTGATACGCAGCATCTGCTGTACATTAGTGCCGGAAGCGGTATCGGCTCAGGCATTATCATCAATGGAGAGCTTTATACCGGAGCACGGGGATATGCCGGTGAAACGGGACATATGAGCATCGAGGCAGATGGTAAAGCCTGCACCTGCGGCAACCGGGGCTGCTGGGAGCTGTATGCTTCTGAGAAAGCTTATGATCTTGCAGGAGCCCGTCTTCCTTCACGCCTGACATCTGAACTGGTAAGTTTGGCCGAGCAAGGCCATGCGGAGAGCATCCTTCATTTTGCTGAAATTGGACGTTTTCTTGGAATCGGTATTACGAATCTGGTCAACAGCTTCAATCCCCAATCTGTAGTGATTGGCGGTCCGTTGTCAGACGCGCGTGATTGGTTACAAAAACCTATGCAAGAGGTTGTCTCCCAGCGAACCCTGCCCTATCACCGGGAACGGATGGAAGTGCGATTTGCTGAACTGGGAAGCCGCTCTACTGTAATCGGTGCAGCTTACTCTGCTACTTCGCATTTCCTTGGACCTGTACGTGTATCAATGCCGGTAAAATTGACGTAATTTTGCCTCATTTTTTCATCGGTACCTAAGGTAAAATGTATACGTTTCCTATATAATGGATTTATATATGTGTGTGATTTATGTCATAGATTGACACAACAATCGCATTCGGAAGATTCAGAATAGGAGAGGAACATTTCATGACTTATGTCGATACATCAAATATTTCGGCTCAGATGTTTGTCACCGTGCTGCTATTTCTCTTAGTAATTGCGCCATTGTTCAGCTTGGCTATTCTTCGTTTCTTTCAGGGGAAGAAAAAAGCAGGCTTTTCGCTCATTGGTGCGGGAGGCGGGGTATACGCTATTTTTCAGACGATCATGATTATCTTTTTTAGATAGCACGGCATAACAAACTATTCTAACAACCATCCATAATGTAAAACCCGAAGCTGCGGCTTCGCCATAACAAAAGGGCCCTCCCCGACCGGGAAGAGCCCTTTTGTGTTTAGCTGGTTACAACACGACTTCGCCGTGTTCCAAACTTTCAATATATTTTTCTGCGTCCATTGCCGCCATGCAGCCGCTGCCAGCAGCTGTAATCGCTTGTCTGTAGCGTGTATCCTGAACGTCGCCGCATGCGAATACACCTTGTATATTTGTCTCTGTCGTTCCCGGAGTAGTCATGATATAACCATTAGGATCCGTCGTGATCTTGCCTCCAAGGAATTCCGTATTCGGATGATGACCGATAGCCACGAATATACCACGGGCTTCAATGATTTCTTCATTTCCCGTTTCGTTATTTCGAACTTTAATTCCCGTAACACCCTGCTCGTCAGCAACGACTTCAAGCGGGGTGCGATTCAGAGCCCATTCAATCTTGTCATTAGCACGTGCACGGTCCTGCATGATCTTCGAGGCACGCAGCTCATTACGGCGGTGAATCAGCGTGACTTTGGAAGCGAAGCGAGTTAAGAAATTAGCTTCTTCCAAGGCAGAATCGCCCCCGCCCACCACAACGATCTCTTTGTTCCGGAAAAAGAATCCGTCGCAAGTAGCGCAGGTGCTGACTCCCCGGCCCACGTTCTCCTCTTCACCGGGAATGCCTAAGTACTTCGCTGTCGCACCTGTCGAAAGAATAACCGTGTCCGTCACAATCTCTCCTAAGCCTTCAACATTCAGCTTAAAAGGACGCTCTCCGAATTCAATGCTGTTAACCCAGCCCATGCGGAAATCAGCACCAAACCGTTCGGCCTGTTTACGCATATTATCCATCAGCTCGGGACCCATAATCCCGTCTACAAATCCCGGAAAGTTCTCAACCTCTGTGGTTGTCGTCAGCTGACCCCCAGGCTGCGGGCCTTCAATAACCAATGGCTTAAGGTTCGCACGTGCCAAATATATCGCTGCGGTAAGGCCAGCGGGTCCGGTACCGATAATAACAGATTTATACATGAAACATACCTCCTTATATCTTACGATGAGTTAATACACAGAATAATGCAAAATAACACAGGTATAAATTAGAATAATTCTAAATAAATTGTTACATTATTATGATTACTTTTGCGTGCCGTGTCAATAGACGCTGTTGAAACACTTTATTTTAGACGAAGAAGAGCATCCCGCCATGAAGAGTGGAATGCTCTTTCTTGCTATTTATTCGTACGAAGCAAACGGAGTCCGTTCAGAATAACCAAAATCGTACTTCCCTCATGTCCAACGACACCCAGCGGGAGTGGAACTCCCTCCACGAAATTCGTAATAACCAGCGTCAGGATCACCATAATGGCGAACGCTATATTTTGCTTCACGATTCGTTGAGCCTTGCGGGCCAGCTTAACGGTCTCAGCAATTTCCTCGATGTTATCGCTCATTAATACCGCATCGGCCACTTCAAGCGCTGTTCCGCTTCCGGTTACCCCCATGCTAATACCAACGGTAGCTGTAGCCAGTGCAGGAGCATCGTTTACCCCGTCACCGACCATGACGACATGCCCATACTTCTCACGCAGTTGTTTAAGATGCTCGACCTTACCCTCTGGCAATAAGTCAGAGAACACCATATCTACACCGATTTTTTTGGCTATAACTTCTGCAGTTACCTTACGGTCCCCCGTCAACATCGCTACCTGGATACCGAGCTCCTGAAGATGTTTTACAGCTAACACCGCTTGGGGACGTATCTCATCCTGCATCGCAATCATTCCCATGATCCGGTCACTCTGCATGACAACCGATACCGTTTTTCCTTCAGACTCCAGCTTGGTACGGATTTCTTTCCAATTCAACGCTGGAGTTCCCGTTTCCATTTCAGGTTCTTCCGGAGCTGAATGAGCAGTTTCATTACCTTTGCCATCCAGAACATTACTCTTCCCGATCTTCCACAGCTTGCCCTGGACCTCAGCCTGCATTCCCCAGCCTGTAATAGACTGCGCGTGCTCAGTCGGATAAAGTTCAATATTTTCCTCTTCTGCCTTGCTGACGATCGCAACGGCGAGCGGATGTTTTGAGACGCTCTCCACAGATGCACAAATACCAAGCAACTCTTCCCGTGTAATGCCGCTGCCTGTAATAAAATCGGTGATGACCGGAGTCCCCCTTGTCAGTGTTCCCGTCTTATCAAGCGCAACGACCGCAGTTTGGGCCATATTCTCAATATGGGCACCTCCCTTGAACAATACCCCTTTCCGTGCACGGTTCGAAATAGCGGACAGCATGGCCGGCATGATGGATGCGACGAGTGCACAAGGAGATGCAACGACCAGAAACACCATGGCTTTATAGAACGAAGTATCCCAGTCCCATCCAAGCAGCGGTGTGGCCAGCCCGATGATAGCAATCGTCACGATCACCACGATACGAGCATAAATCGCTTCAAAACGCTTAATAAACCGCTCGGATTCTGGAACTTCACTCTCTGCTTTCTCAACCAGTTTAATGATTTTAGAAAAGAGTGTAGCATCCGATGCTTGTGTAACTTCCAAGTATAGAGCACCTTCTCCATTCACTGTACCTGCGAATACATCATCTCCTTCGGTTTTATCCACAGGAACAGATTCTCCAGTGATCGATGCCTGATTAACGTAGGAGCTGCCCCGGTATACCCTGCCATCTGCCGGGATAAGTTCACCCGGTTTCACAAGTATTTGATCCCCAATTTTCAACTGATCAATAGGTACGGAGGTTACCTCGCCATCTTTGATGAGAAGCGCCGTCTCCGGCTGCAGCTCCATTAAGGAGGAAATATCCTTACGGCTCCGCTGCATCGTATAGCTCTCAAGTGCACCACTTAATGCAAAGATAAAGATCAGCATGGCTCCTTCATTCCAGTAACCAATGGTTGCTGCCCCCACAGCTGCAGCGATCATCAGTAAGTTGACGTCAAGATCATGCTTGGTGACAAGCGTCTTTATACCCTCTTTAGCCTTGATCCAACCGCCTGATATATAAGACAACACATAAAGGACAACGGACCATCCTTCTGACCAATGGCCTACTGCCCATGCAATAAGCATCAGACAGCCGCTGCCCAGTGCAGCCAGCACTTCCGGATTTCGAAGCATACTTCGAAGATCCCATTTACCCGGATGGTTCGGCTTTCGAGGACCAGAACCCTCCTCAACTGTAGATACGGAATCCAACTTAGTTCCATGAAGCATTTCCATAACTAATCACCCTCCTACTTGATAATGAGAGCCATTCTTATTCCCCTTAAAATGCCACATGCTGCCCCGGCTTAGCCGGAGCAGCATGCTTATTGAGAATGAAAATCATTGTTGTCTCATACCAATTTATTTTCCTTAGAGCAACTTTATATTATTATATTACCCTCAACCTAAATACTTGTAAACATCTGTTGGCCTGTTCTTTCGATAAAATCATGAATATATGATGACACTTTAGTCCTGCTTGTCCTTTGTAACAGATCAAAAGAGCCCAAACATCCGGCGCGGATGTAATGGACTCTCTATCCTCGGATTATTCACATCTTCGTTCTGGCTTGTCACGCCTCTTCCGCAGCAGATAAACGATTAAACATCCATTCCAACCGAACTCCTGCCAGCCGTACCGGAGCAATTGATCCTGCTTCACAGCACACTTCTGAAATACCTAAACGGTATATCGTATGAAGGTCAGCTGCGGTCACTTCTCCGCTAACTCTTATCCCAATATGCGGCTTAACACGTCGAATTCCGGAGATCACTTCCTCTATATTGTACTGAAGCAAAACCGGATTAGCCCATTCCGTAATCTCCTTCGTAAGATCAATCCCTCCCCGTATCGCTCTGGGATTGTCACGATTCTCGCTAACCTGGTGTGTTAAATCATACTCTGTATCCATAACAATGACATCAGCCAACCGGGCAATGTCTGCGGCATCATCCGGTGCAATTTCGGGATGGAGCAGCGCACCGATTCTAAGTTCAACGGTAGGCTTCAATTGACAAAGCGTCTGTTTACCTACTTCATCCATAAATTCATACGCTGCCGTGAAATCCGCCGCATCTGCAGGCCAAAAAGCAAGCAGCTCCAGCCGGCATTCCGTTCCTTCTTCCTGACAACGTGCTAATGCCCGGTACCATGATTCGAGCTGAATATCCTGCAGCTCATACCTCGCTTCAGGACTGCATTCTACTGCCTTATCCCACGCAAGGCTTACTGAACATAAAGCGCCTCGGGCGGCTTGAATAATAGCGGTCCCCTCCTCGGTCCAAAGCGAGACCAGACGAGTACGATAGTACAGCTTCTCTATTTCATCCTGACTATCAAGCCAATCCCGATAAATCTCATGCAAAAGTACATTCGCATGAAGCATAGCTTCCCCTCTTAACAGGCCGATCCCCTGAGCGCCTCTCCTCATTCCCGCATCCGCTTGATCCGAGGTTTCGGCTCTTGCCAGCACTTTTAATTTCCTCTTACTGTCACTCCATTGAAGCAGGCGCATGAATGATGACTGATCTTTACCGGAAGCTTCTTTTTTACGTATAAGTTCTTCTATATCTTCTGGAGCCGCAAGCAACAGCAGTGCTTCCTCATGAGTAATCCCACCGGTAACTGTCCATTTACTAAATACATCAAATTCCGTTCCACTTCCTGCCCCCCGCTCCCGGTCGCTTCTGCTGAACATGTCATAAAGGCGCTTCCCGAGTTCCGTGCCGTTTCCCCTTTTCCCATCGGTCATGATATTCGTTCTACCCCTTTTCACCTCAATTGGTTGTTCCTGCAACCTCCTTAATGATTATTATGAAGCAGCTGGAAATATACAGATTAATGGGGTTTTCAAATATGTAAATAGGCGTTTTGCAAAAATGCCAAAATAAAAAGGCACTCTCCTCCATTCAGGGGAAAATGCCTTTTGTTTTACTCTTTACTTCTGGCTTGCAGCTAAAGCCTGCTCCAGATCATATAAAATATCGTCAATGGACTCCGTTCCGACCGAAATACGAAGAAGCTCCGGATTTACACCTGCCTTAATCTGTTCTTCCTCCGTTAACTGCTGGTGAGTCGTGCTTGCAGGGTGAATAATCAGTGATTTGGAATCGCCCACGTTTGCAAGGTGGGAGAACAGTTTTACATTCTCAATCACTTTGCGTCCCGCTTCTGTTCCGCCCTTAATTCCGAATGTCAGAATAGCACCTTGGCCCTTCGGCAAATATTTCTGTGCCAGTTCATACGACGGGTGACTTGGCAGCCCCGCATAACTAACCCACTCCACAGCATCATGGCTTTCCAGGTATTGTGCTACCTTAAGCGCGTTCTGGCTGTGACGCTCCATACGAAGGTGAAGGGTTTCGAGTCCCTGGAGCAGCATCCAGGAGTTAAACGGAGAAATGGAAGCCCCTATATCTCGGAGCAATTGAACACGGGCTTTTATTATATAGGCTACTGGTCCAACCGCTTCTGTGTACACTACACCATGGTAGCTAGGGTCCGGCTCGGTTAATCCAGGGAATTTCCCGCTTGCCGCCCAGTCAAACTTACCACCGTCTACAATCACGCCGCCGATCGAAGTGCCGTGACCGCCGATAAACTTCGTAGCAGAATGCACAACGATGTCTGCACCATGCTCAATCGGACGAAGGAGATAAGGGCTTGGAAATGTATTATCAACAATAAGCGGAATTCCGTGCTCATGCGCAATATTCGCTAAAGCTTCTATATCCAGAACATTCCCCTGGGGATTACCGATCGTCTCAGCGTACAAGGCCTTGGTCTTATCGTTAATATACTTGCGGTAATTCTCCGGATCTGAGGAGTCCACGAAGTGAGCCTTAATCCCCAGTTTAGCAAATGTGTTCGAGAATAAGTTATAAGTACCACCGTAAAGGCTTGAGGAGGATACAATCTCATCACCCGCGCCCGCTATATTAAGAATCGAGAACGTGATCGCTGCTTGACCCGAGGCTGTAGCCAATGCGCCTGCCCCGCCTTCCAGTGCTGCAATCCGCTGCTCGAACACATCTGTTGTCGGGTTCATAATCCGGGTATAAATATTGCCGAATTCCTTTAGTGAGAACAGATTAGCTGCATGCTCACTATCCCGAAATCCATAAGAAGTCGTCTGGTAAAGCGGCACCGCACGAGACATCGTTGTCGGGTCGATCTCTTGTCCGGCATGTACGGCTAATGTTTCAAAAGAAAATTTGTGCTCTTCTGACATGGATACTTCCTCCCTTTACATTCGATGGAAAATATGATGCTATAATTTCTCTCATTCTCTCACACTTTCCAACGTTTGAAAAGGATTAATTCCTATTATATCAATCGGAATTAATTGGACGTTTAATATCATCCTCACTGGCAGGATAACTTATTCTTCCTTCACCATTCCCCAGCCATAACCTGCCTCAGGTGACGTATCCTCAGGCATACCTGGCAGAATCAGGCCGCCATCAATACGAAGATTGATGCCGGTAATGTAGGATGCGGCATTCGAGCTAAGCCAGGCAATGGCTTCACCGATATCAGACGGTGTACCAATACGTCCGAGCGGTATTTTTTTACCCAACGGCTCTTCTTCCGCATTTTGATTAAGCCGGATTACAGTCGCACCCGGTGCTACACAATTGACGCGAATACCATAAGGGGCACACTCCAGTGCCAGTGATTGTGCCGAACGGATTAAGGCAGCCTTCATCCCGCCGTAAATACTGTCTTTCGGATAAGCTCTTTCTCCCCGGGAAGAAGTAATAAAGATGATATTCCCCGGAATATGATGGGCTATCATTTCCTTCACTGCATATTTGCTGAGCAGCATGGGGGCCCTGTAGTCCAGATTAATCGTTGTATCTATATCATCTTCATCCATCTCCGTCAGGATCGAATGATTCCCGACCCCCGCATTATTTACAAGCAAATCTATACGTCCCAGCTCTTCCACCGTCTTCTTCACGACCGACTCCGCTTCTTCCCTGATGGTTAGATCACTCTGAATGATGAGTGGAGCTTTACCGTAAATGTGGGAAATATCCTCTTCCACCTTACGGATATCTTCCTCGCTGGAGCGATAGGTCAATGCCAGCCGATACCCTTTTTCAGCCAATACCTTCGCGATTCCCCTGCCGATCCCGATTCCTGCTCCGGTAATCAGAGCCACCTTCTCATTTTCCTGAGCTCCTGCCGTTCCCATAATGTATTCTCTCCCTTCGGATAAATAGTTGTTAGCGGAACAGGCTTCACTGGAAAATGGCGCTGTCCCTCTATTCTTTATACCCGGGAGGCGTATCGCTGATAGAATATGAACCCAAAATAACTAAATCCGGAGAGGTTCAGACACAAGAATAAAAGCTAATCTGAATACCAGAAAGGGGCAGTCCCGGGCAGGTCGATATGACCTAAGGGACTGCCCCTTTAGCTGCAGTGCCGTTACCTGGTTGCGGGAACGCTGCGGGCTGCAGATACAGCTTATTTTCTTTTGACTCATGTTATGCTCTTCGAGCAAGGACGTCCATATGGACAAAAAAAGTATCCTCAAGCGTTGGCTCCACCTCCGAGTATTCGGGGCCGGGCGCCGTACTTCCCATGCGCCTTACCCGAACGCCCTCCGGCAGCATTCTGAAGTGGATGATATTCTGTTCCGGAATCGTCTCAAACTCCTCAAGACTGACGGCTCCCTCCCACACCTTCAAAGGTGCGGCAAGCTTCCAGGCTCTGGGCGAGCCATTGTAGCGAATACGTCCTCTATGAATCCAAAGCACGGTGTCAGTCACATCCTCCCACTCATTCAGCTCATGGGCAGCGACAACGACCAATCGATCCTTGGCGTACCTTGATAAATAAGTGATCAGGAATTTACGCTCCTCCGCATCCATGCCATTCAGCGGCTCATCCAGAAACAGAAATGTCGGCGAAGCCAGAAGAGCCTGCACTACCGCAATTCTGCGCTGCACACCCTGGGACAGGTTCTTCACCTTGGTACGGCGGTATGTTTCCAGGCGAAAGTCACTCATAAGACGATCAATTCTTTCAGAAGCATAAACGCCTTTCATTTCTGCTAAATAGGTCAACAGCTTGCCAGTCTTCATATCACCATAGAGCTCAATTTCCGAAGGAACATAGCCGATCTGGCTGCGAACAAGCGGCAGATGATCCGAAGCCTTGCGCCCTTTGTACAAAATCGTCCCCTCATCCGGAGCCTGAAGCGTTGTCAGCATCTCCAAAAGTGTTGTTTTGCCCGCCCCGTTCGCCCCGACAATCAGGTTTAATCCGGAAAAGAGTCTCGCTCTTTCGATCTCCAATCGGTATGTGCCAGCCTGACGAACGAGGCCCTCCATGTTAATCATGCGCAGCTCCTCCGGTAAATGTGCTGTCTCTGCGACTCCGGCCATAAGAGGATATCAGAAAAAATGCACCAACCAGAAGGAAGCCAACATCTATTGGAGTTTTCATAAAATGCGGTTCTCCATAGGCATTGATCTGTCCTTGAAGCAGGATCCACAAGCCGTACACGAAAATAGCAGATACCATGGAAGCCACGATTCCCTTTCGGAACATCATATACATGGCGACACCGCCTGTCATGAGCAGAACACTCATCCATTCAAGTACAAAGGGTCCAAACAAAAAATGAGACGACTCCGCATTCATAGCTCGTATACCTAGTACCAGTGTACTAAGCAGTGCCATGCCTACCACAATAGCGGTGACCATAAGTAAACGGCTGTATAATACGAGAGCCGGCGGATAAGGAGTAATGGACTCCACCGCCCGCATGCCCCGGTCCCATGTCCGGCTGCTAAAGAGCATCGAAGCAATCAGCAGAAGCGGTGTGATAAGCGGAAAGATCCCACCCGGGATGCCAGCGAATTGATCCAGCGGATACTCCGGATTAATGAGCAGGACAAGCATGCTGAATACAGCGCTGCTTGCGAGCAGAATCGATTTCTGATTCAGTCGAAGCTGATTGCGCAGCAGTTGTCCTAATGAAGGGGGGTCTACCTGCGGATTGAAATCCAGTTTAGGCGGCGTGGCTTCAAGCTTAAGCTGATCGAATTCTCCCTGCAGCGAAGCAATCATCTGCGCTGTTTCAGCAGACGAGGGAGGCGGCATGATTGCCCGGGTTAACGGGCCTCTAAGCTCCTCCTCAAGCTCTCTCAGTTCGTTATCGGAAGGATGATCCATGGGAATACACCTCACTTTCTTTTTGTTGGATGGGTAAGTCTTCTTTACTTCCGGTTTTCTTCTTGGCATCGGAACCGCCTGGCGGACCGCTTGAGCGGGCAGCAGACGCCGGTGCGTAAGAGTCTTCTAATGTCATCACTTTCTTTAGCTTTCTCAGAGCGTTATATAAATGTGTCTTCACTGTGCTAAGGGGGATGTCCAGCAGCTCCGATATTTCCTGAAGCTTCATGTCGTGAAAGAACCGTAATGACACAACTTGCTTCTGGACCACCGGAAGTCGTTCCAGTGAAGCTGCAATTTCTGTAGATGTTTCCTGCCTCTCCAGCAGCTCTTCAGCTCCCGCTGACGGGTCAGAACGCTCCGGCATCTCCTCACCAGCCAGTCCCTCTGACCGGTACGCTGAGCTCTTCCAATAGTCTTTACATTGATTGAGGGCCACACGATAGAGCCATGATCTGACATGCTCTAAAGCTCCGTGTTCTCTAAAATGACGAATCAGCCTGATGAAGGTTTCCTGTACGATATCCTGAGCCTTCTGACGATCCTGCAGCTGATTGGATATATAATGAAGCAGCGGACCGTGGTAACGGGTTATCAGCATCTCGAAGGCATCCTGGTCACCGGCAGCCATTCTTTCGGATAGCTCCTGATCGGAAATCAAAGCCTAATCCCCCCTTTCTGTATTTAATATCATGGCCTAAGCTGAATGACGGACGAGGAGCACTACTTCTTTGAGTCCGTTCCTGCATCGCCTACGATTCTATCCCATTCCTGGAGCCATTCTTCCAGAGATATTGGACGCTCATTCAAATATAGATTGTCCCTGCTGCCCGGCTGAAAAATGCCCTGATTATAAAAATGCAGCAGAAGCTCTTTCACCTGAACATCTTTTCCCTCGGCTAAGGCTTGTGAAACCTGCTTCAGCATTTGACGGCCAATCCCCTTAGGATCCATGTCCGGATCCTTCATTGTCAATAATTGAATAGGCTGCGTCCAGCCGTATCGATTAACAACCTCTTCATTACTTAAACCTTCTGCTTCCCGTAAATACATATACCAGAACAAGCTGCTGATCTTTCCGCGAACATCCCGCTCAATATCTGCGCTTTCTGAGTACCACATCAGCCCTTCTTGACTGCCGAAAAGCATGTTATTCATCCAGGTTCCAGATAAGCCGCTTGTTGAATCATAGGTATAATTTCTGAAAGATAAAATCAACCCATTGTCCCGCTTGCTATGCTCATCCTCCAGCGTATCCAGATTCGCACCTATATCTGAACCTATATACATAATGTGCGTAATATCAGGCTTTAGTTCAGGAATCCACTGGGTAAAATAATCATATTGTTCTTTTAACACCTCCAGCATCCCCTCGGTATACTCCCGGTTAAAAGGTGTTGTTACGACCGTGACGGGAAGTCCCTCCTGCTTCAGCTCGAGCCAATCACGGCTGCCAATCAGCGTAAGCCCCATCACTTCTTTTCCCTCGAAAAGCTGGTATCCCTTCTCTCGGACCAGCTCCGGGATGCCTGTATACAAGGGATTGGAGTAACCCTCGACCTTCAGTCTCATTTCTGCCGGCGGGAAATACATTCCTGAGTAGCGAAAGCCGGTAAATATTCTTCTAGCCGGGTCAACGTCCTTTACGTAAACATCCTGATGTCCGGGGAGCGGATACCAAGCCATAGACTTGGGCAGATTCACCTCTGCTCCCACGCTGAAGACAGGGTATTTTTCCCCATTATAATCCTGGAGAAACTCCATCATCTTCCCGCGGTAAGATATCTCAATCTCCATATCCCCCTGTATACCGCTTGGAATATCAATATTCAGGTGATCTCCTTGACGCCGGTATGTGTTATCGACTCCTTGCACAAGCACTTTATTCACTTCAAAGCCCCGATGCAGTGTAAGCGGAAATGTCGTTCTTCTTTCGAGTTCCTTATGCGGAACCTCCAACTTGGCATGGAGGACAAGCAGGTCATCCTTCTGTCTCTTCAAGGCAATATCGTACTTGGTGATGTTCAGTCTCTCATCCTTGGAAAAAACCGTTTCAGCCAAGCGGATGGAAGGATCGTTCTTCTTCACCTGAACCGAAGCATATCGATCCTGCCACAGCGTAGCGTATGGAATAAAAGTTGACGTGGACAATAGAGCCGCCCCAGCCACGGCAAGCCAGTGCCATTTCATATTCATCGTGGGCCGGGTACGGTTTAACAACAGCAGGCAGACCGTCAGTAAGAGCATTGTAAAGGACAAGACGAACATCCGCGATTGATTCATCTCTCCCCTGAACAGCTCATATCCCCAGGTTTCATCGGTTAAAGGATTGGAGGTCAGAAAGAACTGGTTCAAATGAAAGGTTTTAAGCGCATAAAATCCCGATTGTTCTATCAGGAAAATATCCATAAAAAAGGTGCCGAACATCCATGCACAGAACCCGATCAAATAGACCACACGGTTCGGAATGCAGACCGCAAGCAGCATGGCCAGGGCCACAGTAACCAGATACGATACCTCCGCCTGTAGTGCAATATTCAGCATAAGCCGCAGGGCGACAGCACCGCTGACACCCTGGTTTACTGATATCGCATAGATCGCTGCAGACGTCGGCAGTGTGAACAAGGACATGTATAAGACAGCCACCAAATATTTAGAGGAGAGCAGCATCCCGAAAGATACAGGTAAACTTCGGTTCCACTCATAGGACGATTGCTTCATGTCCCGGCGAACCGTTAGAATGCCAAGCATCATCGCAGGTCCAAGAGAGATGGTATGGGCGACGGAATGAACTGATATAAGCTGGGAGTAAACTCTAGGTTCGATGTATTCCTGGGCATCCAATGCAAACAGAAGGAACGCCACACCATAAAGCACAGGAAGCAGGACCAATAGAGGATTTCCCAGAACGAGCCGAAGCTCAAGTCCACACTGCTTCATCCATTTATTCATTTCTGTCCCTCCGAAGTAACGTTAAATAACCATCCTCAAGCGTCGGCGGAACCTGAACCGCTCCACTCATGGGTGAGGCAGCTCCTGTCATTCTGCACACAATCCCTTCGGACACCGTACGGGTTGAAACAATCCGGGCCGGATTTACCGCTGAAAGCTGCCCCGAATTCAGCAAGACCTCCCATACATATCCCTCCCCGCAGGCCTGAAGCTCGGCTAAATCACCGGTCATAAGCAGGCAGCCCCTGTTCATGACAGCGACCCGGCGGCAGTTGCTCTCGATATCAGCTACGATGTGAGTGGACAGCAGTACCGTCCTGTTTATGCTGAACCGGGTGAGCATATTGCGAAACCGTACCCGTTCCTGCGGATCAAGACCGGCGGTAGGCTCATCCACAATGAGCACCTCCGGGGAGCCGAGAAGAGCCTGGGCGATACCCAGTCGCTGCTTCATGCCTCCGGAGTAGGTACGGACTTTTTGGTCCGCCTTTTCTTGCAAATTGACCATCTCCAGAAGCTTTGTAATTTCATTTCGACGCATCGTTTTATCTGTGATTCCCTTCATGACACCGACATAATCCAAATAGTCACGTCCGGTCATCTTCGGGTAAATACGGAAATGCTGTGGAAGATATCCGATCATCCTCCGGATTTCTTCTGATCTTCCAATGGGTATCCCATTTATCGTGACCTGCCCTGAAGTTGGAGCCAGCAGTGTCGCTAGAATACGCATTAATGTTGTTTTACCGGCACCGTTAGGCCCAAGCAGCCCCGTCATCCCTTTCTCAAAAGTCAGGGAAACATCAAGCAGCGCCCAGGCGCCTTTCCTATAAGTTTTGGATAAATGCTCAATTGTAATCATGTGCCAGGCCCTTTCATGACATCTTAAATAATTAGTCCGCGCGGTTCTTATTATGGAAACGAAGCAGACCATAAAAAAGTTTGTATCCCTATCATATACCTTCAATAAAATTTCAATGAAGTCCCAAATATACCCGGCGGCCAATAGAAGGCTCACCGGGTATAGGGTCTGTACAATATTAAACATTAATCATATATATTATTTACGCAGTAAATCACAGAGTTTCAGCAGAAGAAATTACCGGTGCTGTTCATAACGGTTCGCCCTGCTAATCGCCTGAATTAACTGAATCTCCTGCGGTGTGAGCGGCGTAAGCCCCCCTGCAGCGGCATTGTGTCTTAGCTGATCCACCGTACTTGCCCCGGGAATAACACTGGCAACCGCTTTATGTGAAAGAGCATACCGGATTGCCGTATGAGACAAATCGCGTACGGATTTGAATTCCTTGTTCAGCTGTCTCGTAATATCCAGAAGCTCTTCTTGTGTATAGTCGAGATAGCCCTTCTCCGCCTTCTCTTCACTTCGATCACTCAAGATGCCCTTAGCTACTGGTCCTCTGGCAATAACAGATATCCCGCTCTCTGCAAGAAGCGGCAGGACCTCCTCTTCAGGACGCCGATCGAGAATGCTGTACTGCATCATCACACTAACGATGTTTGATCTCTTCACGTACTCACGGATCACATTCGGGCGAATCGAGGATATGCCGTAATAACGAATCCAGCCCTCCTGCTTCAGCTCTTCAAAAGCTTCTATGGTCTCATCGATCGGATCATCCAAGGTTCCGCCGTGCAATTGATATAAATCTATGTAATCCGTGCCAAGGCGCCGCATACTGTCTTTTACGGCTGACTTGATATACGCCTTCGAAGGATCCCATACCCAGCCTTCTTCACCAGGGACACGGCGGTTACCGACCTTGGTCGCAAGGATTACGTCTTTCCGGCGGCCTTTAATTGCTTTACCGACCAGTTCCTCGTTTACTCCCGCATCATAGAGATCAGCTGTGTCCAGCAGATTGATCCCTTGCTCCAGGGCCTCCTGAACAAGTCGAATCGCCTGCTTCTCTTCCGTTCCCAAAGACATGCAGCCGAGTCCGATTTCACCTACATACAAGTCCGATGAGCCCAATTGATTTTTCTTCATTCGTAAACCCTCCTTGTTTCTATATCAAAATATCCATCCATATCTTCACCGCTGTTACAGCGATCAGAACGACAAGCGCGTACCGAAGCAGCTTCACGTTCACTCTTCGGCTCACATAGGTGCCAACAGGTGCACCCAGCAAGCTGCCAACCACCGCAAATACAGCCGGCCAGACGGGTATGCCTCCTGCTGCTAATTTACCGATTACTCCGCCTAAGGCTGAGAGAAAGACAATGGCCAGTGATGAGGCAATGGTTATTCTCGTTGGGATTTTAAGCACTATAAGCATGATCGGAATCAGAATAAACGCTCCGCCAGCCCCTACAATACCAGATACAATACCCACAAGGAAGGCAGCGGAAACAGCAATCAATACATTATAAACAACCTCGGAAACCGGCTTGCTCTCCGCTGTGGCTTTTGCCGGAATAACCATTATCACTGCGGCAATGATCGCCAGAACTCCATATATCATATTGATCGAAGCACTGTTTAGATATAGGGAAGACACACTGCCGATCAGACTCCCGATCAAGGTGGCGAGCCCCATTTGAAGGACGAGCTTTTTATGTACGAGCGAGGGTCCCTTCTTCGTGCTG
Organism: Paenibacillus dakarensis; assembly: GCF_001373415.1. Classification (GTDB taxonomy): domain Bacteria; phylum Bacillota; class Bacilli; order Paenibacillales; family Paenibacillaceae; genus Paenibacillus_AQ; species Paenibacillus_AQ dakarensis. The sequence goes on from NZ_CDSE01000042.1 coordinate 53,078, forward strand.
ATCCGGTTCGATACCATACCCGACAACGATGCAAAAAATACCTGCAGCATACTGATCGAAGCAACCTCTTTAGGCGTAAAGCCTGTAAACCCGAACCATTCAGGTATGTATAACAGAAGCGGGAAGTTGATGATTGCGCCCCCGATGCCAAGCAGTCCGGAGAAAAATGAACCGAAAAGACCGATAATAACCATGATGATATACTCTATAACCATACTGACGGATCCCCATTCGTTATGATTGTATAATAAATCAACGCTTAATACATTTAACTGAGGTATATGTTATGAAATGAGTTCGAGATAGGCAATATTAATACTGTACTGTCCCCAGATTATCGACTATAATAAAACCAAGTAATTAGATCGGAAAAACAGGAGGTGCTCTCCCATTGTTCAGCAAGTTCAAATCCATGTTCCAAGACAGATGTCCCGAATGTGAACAAAAACTGGTTTCGCATTATGACCATATGACGCTGACCAAGCACTGTCCCGACCATCACTATACCGAGGAAACGTATAACCAGCTTGGAGTAACGATCGTATATAGGCCAAACCGGAATAATGAATGACTCTGCATAGATGAAGATTCCTGTTTAATCGTACCATATTTTTATAAAATGTCAGGACAATATATACAAAAAAAGGGATGTCTCTCAGGTCCGGGCCTGAAAAACATCCTTTTTTTTGCAATTGAAACAGCGCGCATTCTGTTTATACATCAGATTTACCTGAACGCATCATCCTCCAGCCGAACAGAAGCGTCCATACATAGGGCGGACCCGCGCTAACTAGATAGATAGGCAGGCTGTAATCAGGCAGCAGAAGCGCCGCAATAATACCCGCGACTCCCCAGATTCCCGCCCAAATACCGGCGGTGGAAAGCCATCTTGGAAAGCTGTTTTTTTCTTTGAATAGAGCTAAAGCAGTCAAGGACACCCCAATCCAGGCCAGTGCCATGGCGAAGTCGCCAACCATAATCCCGAAGGCATATATTCCGATCAATATCCCTTGTGCTGCCGGCTCTCTGTCAAGCCCTATATAATGAACAGCCGTAGGGAGAATGGTCATCTCCATCGCCAGGATAATGACCCAGATGGTTAATGCAGCAGCGAAAAAACGCGCGGCTAACCGGGCTGTTGGTCCCGCTCCGGCGTATGTTTCTCCTGCCGACAGGCCGCTGAACCACAGCAGAACAGCCAGAAGCATCAGACTATGGTCTATCTGCCAATAGAATGTGCCTTCATGGATAATATGAATAGCTTCGAGACCGCTCCAAGGGTTCGCCGCAGGTGGATGCATAGCTGTTGAAATCCCCAGCAGCAATCCGCCTGCAAGCAAAGAAAGCCCTGCTGACCTCTCTAAGCTCCACCAAGGGACTCTGTCTTGTTGCTGTTTGCGTTCCAATAGTCTATCCTCCCTAAATTACAGTTTCTAATCGCTATTAACCGTTTACGGGGCCTGTTAGACACATACCGCGATATATTCACAAAAAACGATGGTTCTTTGGCAGTATGGATAAAAAATTGAAATAAGACAGCCTGGTTTGGGTAATGACTACTCATACGAACAATTTTGTACTTAAGGAAGGTGAACGGTATGGCACATCCTCTGGAACAAGTATCGGAGTGGTTAAAATCCCACACCAACCAGAATATTCTTATCGAAAAAAAAGAACAGGACGATCTGGATCAGGTCCGTCTTCTGCTTGAATTTATCGGGTACCGGGATAATGATAACTGCTCTATTGACGACTATATTGCCTGCAAGGCTCTCCTGCTTCATGGAAGCGGAGTGGTCATTACTGACGGGCATGAGGCTCCTCTCCCTGACAGCACGTTTACAATTCCAGTCGATAATCTGTCCCGCACCGAAGTGAGAGACAAGCAGGTTACCTTGCAAAATGGGCGCGGTACGTATACCCTTTCAGTTCAGTAGGCTCCTATCCTGCATCATATGACAGGACAAAAACAGCCGGATATCCTCAGGCTCCATGCCTGCTAATCCGGCTGTTTTTCATTTATACTATTTATTCCTTCGCCACTCGCTCCAGAATCATCACATCACGGCCGGCAATGGTAACCTTACCGCACACCTTCCGCCCTGTGAGAAGCTCGATAAGCGGCTTGTCGCCTGCATCAATTACGGCTTCATCAGTGTTATGATTCAGAACGAACAGGTAAGAGACATCACCTTTCACCCGTTCCGATACTTCAACGCCAACCGGTGCATCCAGTGGAGCGTGAATTCCCATGTCTGCACACAGATGACCCAGGAAACTTTCCAAGAAGTCCGAAACCGGACTGCTGGCCACATAATACGCCTGACCTTCGCCGAACTTGTTACGTGTCAGAACGGGAGTCCCCTGATAGAAATCAGATCCGTATTCCGCCAGTACCTCTGCTGTCTCCGCGTGGATAATATCACACAATATGCCGCAAGGATAGCAGCCTTGGAGACTGCCCATACCTTTTTTCATCACCATTTCATTAAACTGTCCCGGATAAAGCGCATCTATCTCCTCAGCCCATACTCCAAGAACCTTCCGCAGTTCACCCGGGTACCCCCCGAGCGTAACCAAGTCATTCTCATTCACAATTCCGCTAAAGAATGTCGTTATAAACGTACCTCCGCGGGCAACGAAATCCTCTACCTTCTTCGCAAAGCCCGGCTTCACCATATACATGACCGGAGCAATGACAAGATCATAGGCACTTAACTCCTCTTCGACGCTGATCATATCCGTTCCGATATGGTTCTTGTACAGCGCATCGTAATATTTATGAACCTCATCCACATATTTTAGAGCCACGCTTGGTCCGCTTGACAGCTCCACAGCCCAGCGATTTTCCCAGTCGAACATGATGGCAGCTCTGTTTCTGGACCGTGAATCAACGATTTTGTCCCCGAGTCCCTGCAGCTCTTTCCCAAGTTCTGCACACTCACGGAACACACGAGTATGCTCGTGACCTGCATGCTCAATGAGAGCCCCGTGATACTTCTCGCAGGCACCGACGGAACGGCGAAGCTGGAAGAACATAACCGTATCGGCGCCGTGCGCTACAGCTTGATAGCTCCACAGCCGCATCACACCTGGACGCTTTAATGCATTATAAGCCTGCCAGTTCTGCTGGCTTGGAGTCTGCTCCATGAGCATAAACGGCTGTCCGCTCTTTAACCCGCGCATCAGGTCATGGCTCATGGATGTAAAGCTGAACGGCGTATCCATAGACGGATAATTGTCCCATGATATGACATCCATATACTTGGCCCACTTGAAATAATCCAGCTCCGGATACGTGCCCATCAGGTTCGTTGTAATTGGAATTTGCGGCGTCACGGACTTCAAAGCCTCGTATTCAAGTCTATAGCATTCGAGCAGACTGTCCGATTGGAACCGGCGGTAATCGAGTGAAATACCCTGAAAATTCGTCCGGTTGCCATCCCACTCTTCACTCAGTATATTCGGGACAACGATCTCATCCCACTCATAAAATGTATGTCCCCAGAATGCTGTATTCCAAGCCTTATTTAATTTCTCGATCGTTCCATAACGTTCTTTCAGCCACACCCTGAACTGCTGCTCACATTGATCACAGTAGCAGTACCCCCCATACTCATTGGAGATATGCCATGCGGATAGCATCTCGTGATCCTTGTAACGCTCTGCTAGCATAGCTGCGAGCTTTACAGAATATTTGCGGTAGGTCGGACTGTTCGGACATGAATTATGACGTCCGCCAAATTTGCGCTTACGGCCATGATAATCGACACGAAGCACATCCGGATATTTCTTAGCCATCCATGCTGGATGGGCCCCTGTGCTTGTTGCAAGACAGACCCGAATATTCTCCTGCGCCAGACGATCCATAATACGATCAAGCCACGCAAAATCATAAGTATTCTCATCCCGCTGGGACTTTGCCCAGGAAAAGACGTTAATTGTTGCGACATCGATTCCTGCCAGCTTAAACATCCGCATATCCTCTTCCAACGTGGCCTCATCCCACTGTTCGGGATTGTAATCTCCTCCGTACCAGATCTTTGGCAATTGTTCACTAAGCATGAATGAATCCTCCTAAAAAATGTGATCGGGCCTAATTCAGTCATAAGATAAACAGGTCGCCCAAGGATGAAATCTTGAACGACCTGGATTTTCAGTTATTCCACAGCTCTACGCGCTTGCGTACAAGCTCTGTATATTCCTTCTCCATTTTCTCTGCGCCTGCAGCATTCAATTCTTGAAGAAAGCTGTCATATAAGGAGTCGAATTTAGAAGGATCGGCAAGAATGATTTCCGGAATCCGTTTGCGTGTAATCTCTTCGACCTTTTTGTACGTAATATTGATATTGGAATCCGACGGTACCGGGATATTGTAAGCAGCGCCCCAAGGCTTCTCTTTAAATTCATCTTCTTTAGGCCACAGATCTTTCCACATCTTCACATTGTAGGCTGCTAATGTCTCTTTAGCTGATGCCGTGTAATTCTCCATAATTTGTTCCGGGTAGTTCGTTGTGAAGTAGTTTCCTGTTGAGTCCTTCACACCGTCACCGTAACGAGGAAACATTGCTAAATAAAGACCGATGCCCGATTCTTTGGAGAAGTTGACGTTGTCATTAATTTTACGTTCTTGAATTTCTTTAGGAATGACGCGTTTGCCGTCTACCACATTATAGTGCTCGCCTTCAATTCCCCAGTTCATCAGGATTTGGCCTTCTTCGGAAGCCAGGTAATCCAGGAACTTGATGATCCGAACCGGATCCTTCGCAGAAGTCGTTATTCCTACGCCCCAACCTGCAGTGTAACCAATGCTCTGGAAAGCAGCATCCTTTGTGGTTTCATCAAGCTGGATCGGGAATCTGGCATACGTGCGATTTTCTTTGCCTGCGGTGCGAAGCGCATTGGTTGCATTACCAAAACCCCATTCTTGGTCAATGAGACCCAGCACACGGCCAGAGGAGATTTTAGCTTCATACTGATCCGTCTTCTGGACAAATGCTTCTTTATCCAGCAGACCGGTAGCATTCATATGGTTCAGCCAGCGGAAGTACTCTTTCTCTTCCGGACGTTTGTAGTGAAGCTTCGCCTCCACCGTCTCCTGATCGATATAGTACTCGCCGTCATCCGATGCACCCGTAGCGCCGAAGGCAGGGTTCGTTACGGAGATCATAATTCTCCAGCCATCTGCATTCAGCGTAAGCGGAATCGTTGGTTGTCCGTCGATTTTTGGATTCTTCTCAGCGTATGCTTTTAAAGCATTCTCATAATCTTTTACTGTTTTCAATTCAGGATAACCAAGTTCTTTCAGAACCTCATGCTGGATTTGGAATGTGCCGCCTGCATCAAAAGCGGTATGTCCAACTGCATTGAGCGTAGGGAGAACATAGATGGATTCGTCCTCGTTGCTCCATTTCAACCGGCTCATATAGTCGCCGTACAGCTTTTTAATATTCGGAGCATGCTCTTCAATCAAATCCGTCAGATCGATAAAAGCTCCCGAGTCCACGAACAGGTTGGCATCCCCTTTCGCAAATACCATATCAGGGTACTGACCACTTGCGACAAGCAGCGGAAGCTTCTGATTTGATCCGTCTACCGCAAACTCAGCTTGAACCGTAACACCTGTCTTCTCTGTAAGCTTTTTGCCTACTGCATCCTGCATATTATTCCAGCTCGCATTGGAATCCGCGCTGAAAAAGCTCACTGTGATCGGATCCTTATTGTCTGACTCCCCTGCCGCGCCTGTACCTTTCACTTCCTCTTTGCCGTTACCGCAAGCAGCCAAGAGCATGGTTGCCAGCATCGTAATCACAAGCAGCAGAGACGTCTTCTTCTTATGTTTCATGTAAGCTACCCCCTTAAATGAATGATGAAGATGTTTGATTTTTGTATGCGTACAACAGGCTAAGCCTGCCGATACCTGAACTTAACTTTTTACAGCACCCAAGGTCATGCCTTTAACAAAATATTTTTGCAGGAACGGATATACAAGTAAGATCGGAACGGTTACCACGATGGTAATCGCCATCTTGATGGATTCTGGCGAAACCTGCTTGATCTGCTCCGCTATATTCTGGCCAGCGACCTTGCCGCCCGCCCCCTGGGTGGTGCTCTGAAGCACTTTCATTAATTCATACTGCAGTGTTGTCAGATGAGGAGCTGATCCGTTATACAGATACGTATCGAACCATGAGTTCCACTGGCCGACAGCCAGGAACAGCGCGATCGTCGCAATGACCGGACTGCAGAGCGGAAGGATGATTTTATAGTAAATCTTAAAGTCATTCGCTCCATCCAGTTTGGCTGACTCCTGCAGTGAATATGGAAGGCCGTCGATAAACGACCGGATTACGAACACGTTAAACGCACTGACCATACCCGGAATAACATATACAAGGAATGAGTTCATCATGTGCATATCCCGGATCAGGATGAATATCGGAATCATACCGCCAGAGAAGTACATCGTCAGAGCCAGAAACACAGACATAAACTTTCTTCCCTGGAAGTCTACCCGGCTAAGTACATAACCCAGCATCGTTCCGCTTAGCAGCCCGAGCAGTGTACCGATTGCCGTCCGAAGCAGAGTGATCTTCGCTCCTGTCAAAAGTCCTTCGTATTTAAAAATCTGAGCATAGTTCTCTAATGTGAATTGCCGCGGCCAGATATATATTCCGCCTCGCACGGTATCAACTGAATCATTTAAAGAAATCGCAAGTACGTTCAGAAACGGATACAGTGTAACAATCATAACAATGGCCATAAATGTATAGTTGGCTGTATCAAACACCCGGTCGGAGAGCGTCGGTTTAAATGCTTTGGAACGAGCCATGTTGTCACCCTCCTCCTACATAATGGATTGCTTCGTGAATTTTTTGAACACACCGTTAGCGACAAAGAGCAGAATAATACTTACGATCGAGTTGAACATTCCAATCGCTGTACCAAAGGAGAAGCGCCCCATGCCAAGACCATAATTCAGTGCGTACAGGTCTAATACTTGCGAATAATCAACGACGAGCGGGTTGCCAAGCAGGAACTGCTTCTCAAAGCCAATACTGATCAAATGTCCAATCGACATGATAAGCAGGATCGCAATCGTTGGGGCGATACTTGGAAGCGTAATGTTCCAAATCTGTCTGATCCGGCTTGCTCCATCGACACGGGCTGCTTCATACTGCTCCTGATCGATCCCTGTAATGGCTGCAAGATATATAATTGCGCTCCAGCCCATCTCTTTCCACAGATCTGCACTCGTTACGATGTACCAGAACCAGTTCCCTTTTGCCATAAACTGAATCGGCTGGTCAATCACACCGATGGCCATGAGGAGCTGGTTAACCGCCCCTCCATCAACGGACAGCATTTTGGTCACAATCCCGGCTACAACGACCCAGGATACGAAGTGGGGAAGGTAGGAGATGGTCTGTACCGTCCTTTTGAATACGCTTCCACGAAGTTCGTTTAAAAGTACTGCAAAAAGAATGGGAATCGTGAACCCTGCGATAAGGCCCAAAAAGCTCATAGCCAATGTATTTCTTAAAACCATATAAAACTTCTCATCCGAGAATAGAGTAATGAAGTGATCGAACCCTACCCACTTTTGCTCAAAGATTCCTTTACCAGGCCTGTAATTCTGGAATGCCATAAGCCATCCCCAAACCGGCAGGTAGTTGAATACAAGTACAATGATAAGGAAAGGAACGGACATTCCGTATAAAATTTTCTGCTCCTTGAAGGTGGCCCAGAATCCTCTCTTCTTTTTCTTCTTTGCGGCAGGTTGAATGCTCTCTTCTGTAGTTGTTACCGCTTTCAAATCGACCCCTCCTCTCTTCTATATCTTGATGATAATTCATGCGGAACCCCGGCGATACCCGAAGGATTGGCTGAAAAATCATATAGAAATTAGAGATTTGAGGGGGCGTCTCTTTTTCCGGTGCGAGGTGCATTTTTCTGGTGTGAGGCGCTGCGGGTACGAACCATTCCTCCCATTGCTGTTGTGCTCCAATTTCCTGAATTAATTTTTATTCGAGGAGGAAATTGGAGCACAAAGGCAATCGCTTCGCTTGTCCGGAATCGTTTCGTCCCCTTCGCTGCTTCGTGCAGATGCCCCATCAAAAAAAGCTTCCCCCAAATCTCCTGAGTGGGGTGGGGGGACAATAAAAAGGTCGAAGTTGGGCTCCTGCGGAGCCTTTTTCGACCTTTATTTTTACAATCCTTACATTTCCGCCTCTTTGCGGTAATTTGTCGGTGAGATGCCGACGTATTTCTTAAATTTGCTATGAAAATAATCGACGTTGGAATAGCCGACTTTCTCAGCGACTTGATACACCTTCATGCCTTTTTTCAGTAGCGCCTTCGCCTTATCGATCCGCACTTTATCCAGATAGGTATTAAAGTATTCGCCCGTTGTGCTTTTGAACATCTTACCTAAATAGGCACTATTGTAATTAAAGACGGCAGCCAGTGTTTCCAGTTTGATCGGTTCACTATAATTTCGATGGATCAAATCAATGATTCGTTTCATTTCCTGCTCGCGACCGCCATTGTCGGCTTGCCACATGAGCTCTTCGAGGACCTGAACCGAATGATGACAGAGATCGTACACACAAGGCTGACGGTATACTGCTGTAATTTGATCCGTGCGTTCCTGGATTCGGGATTGAAGTTCAGGATGATGCTGCGTCAATTTGCTGTGCACTCCGGTTAACAGCTCCATGAAGGAGTTCCTGATCTTCTCTTCCGTAAACTCTTCCTGGATCATTGCACATGCCGCTGATTGTACGATAGTTTTGAGAACTTCAATATTTCCAATATCCACCGCATAATATAGCTGCTCCGTATACAGGCCAGGATCATAGCTGTGCTCCCCATGAGGATTCATATCACAACCAAACCGCTCCGCACCAGGAAACAGCAGTTCACCGGAATGATAGAAAAAACGCTGCCGTATCATCTCTCGGGCCGAGCGATAAGATTCGGATATGCGATCTATTCGCCGGACATGTAAGCCTGCAGCAGAAGTAATGGATACCCCTGCCTCGCCAGCCGCAAGATGAAGCTCATGAAACAATTCCTCACGTCCATTCTGCGTATAAACCCGAAATGGCAGCAACATACCGATATAGGATTTTTTCGTGAATACTACCCCTCTGCCCTTCTTCTCGAAAGCTTCGATCAGCTTCCGCTTCAATTGGACATCCGGTTCCTGACCGGGCGGAGCATCATCAAAGTCATGAATGTGAATGAGAAGAACCTGATAATTTTCCCATGCTAAACCTAACCGCTCAGCACTCTGAAGCCACCCTTCGGATAAGCCTTCTTCTGTGATGAGAGCTCGAATGAACTGTTCGCGATTTCCCTCCATAACGTCTTTGTTTATTGGGCTTCCTGACTGCTCCTGTTCAACCACTTCCTTTATCTGAACGAGATGCGCTGTTAATTCCTCTTCATCTACAGGCTTTAGCAAATAACCATTCACACGGTGGGTAATAGCTCTCTGAGCGTAATCAAAATCAGCATAACCGCTTAGAATCAGCAGACGAACCTTAGTATCCACCGCACGAATGGACCCAATTAGCTGCAGTCCATCCATGCCGGGCATCCGGATATCCACGATCATAATATCAGGGGCATAGAGCTTGTGTTTCTCCAGCGCTTCACTGCCATTTGCAGCTGTGTCTACAATTTCAATTCCCAGTTCATCCCACGCAATGATGCTCTTCAGACCCTCACGAAGTTTGGGCTCATCATCTACGATCAGTACCTTAATCATCTGTCTTACCTCCTGTTGGAATACTGAATTGGATGGTCGTTCCAATGCCCGGCATGCTTTCAATATGCAGCCCGTGACGGGTTCCATAAGTCAGCTGCAGCCGAACGTGAACATTTCGAAGCCCGATCCGCCCCCCCTCAATTTCATCCGGTTCATTTAAATAAATGCGCAGATTCTCAAGTCGATCCGGTTCTATACCTGCCCCGTTATCCGCAACCGAAATCATAATAAGATCTTCGTAAGCCACTGCCCTCACACAAATGGTTGTACTCTCCTGCTTATTATCCATGCCGTGAATAACGGCATTCTCCACAAGTGGTTGAATGATCAGCGGCGGAATTTGGACCGCTCTTGCCTTCTCATCTATATCGAGTTCAAAAATTAAGCGATCCTCATATCTGAATTTCTGAATATCCAGATAACACTGAACCATTTCGACCTCATCCTGGATCGTGATCTTTCCGCTTCCGATCTCCAGATTGTTCCTCATCATCTTGCCAAGCAGGCGAACCACATGAGCAATTTCGGTTTCTCCTTTCAAATGAGCTTCCATTCGAATGGATTCCAGTGCATTAAACAAAAAGTGAGGATTGATCTGGCTAGCCATCATTTTGAACTTGATTTCATTCTGCTTTTGCTCAAGCATCCTCTTCTGCTCGTTAGAGTCCTGCACTTCATTCATCAGGTCATTCACACTGCGTACCATTGAATTAAACTGGCGTGACAGCTGGCCGATCTCATCCTTGCCGTCTATCTCCATCGCAATTCCCAAGTTCCCTATACCCACCTTGGAAATATGTTTGCTTAGATGCAGCAAGCGGCCGGATATCATCGATGAGAAGCTGTATATAAGAATAATGGCAAGAATCAAACTGATTATAATCACCGTCATTGCCAGCTTATTGGTCCGATTTACGTCTTTCATAATGCTGTCAATTGAGAAAATCGAAATAATTCTTAATCCTTCCGAATTCAAAGCTGGCTTCAAAGGTTCGATCAGTACTTTGGAGGCTTCACCATCAATAACCGATTCATAGGTACCGCTTCGGTTATAAACAACGCCCGAGCTATCCTTGATATTAGCCAGCGTCTTCCCGTAAAGATCCGGACGATTAGAGGCTACAATGTTGTTCTTGCTGTCCACAAGGATGGTGTCAAAAGCCTCCTGACTCAGGATCGTATTAAGTAAAGCGGAATTGACATTAATTACGATTACACCGCGGTTATCCTTGCTTCCAAGATCTACACCCTTAATAAGGCTCAGGTATTTCTTCTGATCCCGTTCATCGATAATATAGTCCCAATAGATCAGACCTATATTTAATGATGCTGCTTGGTACCAGTCACTCTGCTTGATGTTCTTCTCCGGATAAATGAATTCCCAGTTGTTCAGCATCGTCTTATTATTACTGTAAAAACGAATGTTGGATATTTCTTTATACATCTCTATGGCTTGATTCAAGTCGGGATATTCGCGGTAAGCGCGAACCACGTCAAATACACTTTCATACTGCTGATTAGCCACGCTTTTGAGGCGCTTATCATAGGAAAATCGATATGAGAGATCATCAGCCACATTCACGACCTCGAGTGTGCGTTTTTTGACCCGCTCAACATTTTGCGAAGCTTGCTCAAGTGCATTATCAAAAGCACCCCGCCTAAGTTCACCTGTCAGAAATATACCTACGATCGCAAAGGGTACAAATACAACCACAATAAAAGAAAAAATCAGCTTGTTACGAATTTTCATATCATTCATAAACTGAATGAAAAAGGATGCCATGGTCCCTGTTTCGCTCCCGTCTTTGAAATTGCGGAAGCTGTGAGCGCTTTCCACAGAACAATTATATCTTAGATTCAAGTCTAGGATGATAATGAATAAAATGTGCAACAAGCCCGGCTGCTGCGTTTAACTGCAAAGCCAGGCTTATTCACTATTAATATTGTCTAATTCATAATGCTAATTATTAAGCTTGCAAAGTTACTGTAAACGAACCCTGATTAAATCCTTCAACCATTTTAATCACGCCTCCGGATTCACTCACATGGTTTCCTTCGACCGAAGCGATGGCTTCCATTCCATAAAACTTGACAGAGAATGGCTTGCCGACACCATCTGCCTCGAATGTAATCCGGTTGCCCTCGCGTGCGGCATAAACAGTCAACTCAACCTCGCCCTTCGTATTCCGCACCGCAGCCTGAGCTTTCTTACCATCCTCAAGCGCATACAGACCGAGCTGAACGTCTGTGGCAAAATCATAATCCGGACGGCTGTCCACACTGCCAAGCGCAAGCAGGGAATTATCGCGTACAAAGAGCGGAAGGCTCAAGAAATCATATGTTTCTTTTCTCCATGCCCCCCCTTTCACCGTTTCACCTGTAAGAAGATGCGTCCAGCGTCCATCCGGAAGATAATAAGTTACCTCTCCCTTTTCACTGAATATTGGCGCTACCAGAATCGAATCACCAAGCATATACTGTCGGTCCAGCATTTCTACAGCAGGATCATCCGGGAATTCCAGCAGCATGGCACGCATACTTGGAACACCGAGCTCAGATGCTTGAACGGCGGTATTGAACAGATACGGCATTAGACTGCATTTGAGTTTAGTGAAGAAACGGGTAACTTCAACAGCCTCATCGTCATAAGCCCAAGGCACCCGGTAAGAGGTGCTGCCATGCAGACGGCTATGACTGGATAACAAGCCAAACGCCAACCAGCGCTTGAACACATGTGCAGGTGCCGTGTTCTCGAAGCCCCCGATATCATGGCTCCAGAAACCGAAGCCGCCCAGACCCAAAGACAATCCGCCGCGCAGACTTTCGGCCATCGACTCATAATCAGCATAACAGTCTCCTCCCCAGTGAACAGGAAATTGCTGTCCGCCTACCGTTGCTGAGCGTGCGAATACCGCGGCTTCATTTTTGCCAAATTTCTCAACGAGAACGTCAAATACAACTTTATTGTAGAGCTGGGTATAGTAGTTGTGCATTTTGTGCGGATCCGACCCATCGTAATACACGATGCCATCTGTAGGGATACGCTCGCCGAAATCCGTCTTGAAGCTGTCCACGCCCATATCCGCCAGATCGCGCAGATACCCTGCAAACCATTCACATGCCTCCGGATTGGTGAAATCGACAAGAGCCATTCCTGGCTGCCACATATTCCACTGCCACACGTCCCCGTTTTCTTTTTTTACAAAATACCCGTTAGCGACACCTTCTTCAAACAGGCGTGAGCGCTGGGCGATGTACGGATTGATCCATACGCAGATTTTCAGCCCCTTCTCCTTTAAACGGTCAAGCATGCCTTTCGGATCAGGGAAAACATCATTGTCCCACTGGAAATCCGTCCAATGAAATCCCTTCATCCAGAAGCAATCGAAATGGAACACATGCAGCGGGATGTCACGTTCAAGCATACCGTCTACAAAAGAATTTACCGTCTTCTCGTCATACTGAGTCGTGAATGAAGTTGATAGCCAAAGACCAAAGGTCCATGCAGGCGGAAGCGCCGGCTTTCCGGTTAAGTCCGTGTATTTCTCCAGTACACCTTTAGGATCCGGTCCATCAATGATGAAGTACTCAAGCGATTCACCCTGAACACTGAACTGAACCTTCTTCACCTTCTCCGAAGCTACTTCGAATGATACCAAATCCGGCTGGTTCACAAATACGCCGTAGCCTTTATTCGTGATATAGAAAGGAATATTCTTATATGCCTGTTCGGAGCTGGTGCCTCCATCGGCGTTCCAGATGTCCACCGTCTGACCATTCTTTACAAAAGGTGTAAATCGTTCACCCAGCCCATAAACCCATTCCCCAACGCCCAAATCAAGCTCCTCACGCATATACGTCTGTCCACGCTGCTCCTCGATATGCGCAATCGATTTTGGGCCGCTGCCTGTTATACGTTCTCCTCCGCGGTAGAAATGAACAGACCATTCCGGTCCTTTGCGGATAACGACACTCAGATTTCCACTGCGGAGTACAGCTTCCTGTTCATTCTCTTCAATTACAACATGATCACCGCTGCCCTTGCTTAGTTCAAAATTCGGACCCATCTCTCTTACTCCTGCGTAATGAATAAGTTTTACTCCAATCACTCCGGGTGCCGGGGAATGGAATTGTACAGTAATGAGTTGTGTATTTATCATGTTACCGCGGTTTGGAATGTGGGTAGTGGAAGCATAAGCTGTTAATTGGTTATCTTTCACCGTAAAATCATAGGCTTGCACAGCACCTGAAACGGAATATCCCTCGCGAATCATCCAGTTGCCATCGGTAAATTTCATAAACGTTGCCGCCCTTCTATGTTTTAGCATTGAATTGTAAGCGTTTTAATGTCATTATACTGATATGTAATTATTAAAACTAACAATATTCGATTTGTTTATAGCACTATTTTGACGTTTTATATAAGGGGTCTATATTTCAACAGGAGCTGATAAGACCATGGATCAGAGCATAAGGCTCTCTCTTCAGGAGAGTCAGCAGCATGGAGATGAGAGCTTTCCGTTTGGAGCATACTGGTATCATTTCGCTCCAGGAGCGCATGTTGTAGACTCTCACTGGCATAAGGAATGTGAAATTTTCACCGTGCTTGAAGGCGAGGTTTTCTTTCAAATCGACACCGAATACGTACCTGTGAAATCGGGGGAATCCATATTTATCGACGGGGGCGATATTCATACAGGTCATGCCCGGGGTGACCAGGGCTGCTCATTCTGCGCCCTTGTATTTGATGCAGGGATACTGACCAGTGCAGGCTACGATCTTATTCAGCAAACGATTGTGCTTCCCTTTCAAGAAAGAAGGGCAACGCTTCCGAGGCTGATCAAACCCGGGGAGCATGATCAATTGCTCACACATATAACGGAAATGATATCCCTCAGCAAGGCACATCCTCCAGGTTACCAAGCGGCGATCAAGGGACATCTGTTTCTCATGCTATCTAAAGCGGCCGAGGCGGACTTGCTGTGCAATCGAAGCCGGACCGATGCAGGTGACGTCACCCGAATCGAGCGGCTCAAGAAAGTTATCGCTTATATACAGAATCATTATCATCAGCCGATCCGGCTAAGTGAGCTTGCAGGCCTCATCCCCATGAGTGAGGGGCAATTCTGCCGGTTCTTCAAGTCGATGACCGGACAAACCCCGGTTGACTATATTAACTCGTATCGGGTTCGGCAAGCGGCAGAGCTTCTCAGACAGCCGGAACACAAAATATCCGACATTGCCATGAATGTCGGATTCGGACATATCAGTTATTTTGTTCGGGTATTTCGTAAATTTATGAACAGCACTCCTTCAGAATTTCGAAATAAATAATAAATTACTTTCCTCCTCCACACCTCAGCTTAAAAATGTTACACTGAAATAAGATCAATTTTTATGAGCACGGTGAATTCAGCACAATATGGATTTGTGCATTTAAACAATACAATCAGTAATGGTTCATTATCATAAAATTACGTCTTGTTTTCATACTTTCGATACATACGCGCAAATGGGCAAACCGGCAGGGAGTCCTCGCTGTCATGTAAAAAATACTGTCTCCATTCGTAGTTGTCTTCTGCCCCATAGAGATTCAAATCCGGGTGTGGAGGAACTGGATCATAAGCATGAAGCCGTTTTCGGATCATCTGCTTGGTCTTCTCTGCCCGCAAAGGTGCTGCGTTAAATTGGTTCAATACCCAGCGCGGTGTGAAAGCCAGGACCATATAAGGGAAACTCCGGCTCCGTCTTAGCGTGTGTGCAGGCGTTCCACAGTATACGAAATAAGGTTCACCACCGTAACAAAATTCCCATAGATGCTCGGATGGATCATCCGGCACATGGACAGGCCAAGGCTTACGATCAAACTCTGTCGCACAGCTAAGCAGGGACCAAAATAATTGTTCGTAATAATCCATTCCTTCCCTGTGCTGCGCTTCTGATTTTGCATGAATAAATACGACAAGCGATGTATAAGGACCGAACGTTCTGGAATGTTCCCCAAAGCACTGCAATAAGTCAGCCAGCTGCTTCGCTGCGTCATTCTCTTCTGCTGGCCCGATGAATCCGTACCTTAGATGATTCAATGTAAATCCAAGAACAGCCGGAATACAGGGGAATTTCAAATCCCGGTCTGTCATCTTCATCTTCCATTTATGGACGGCATCAAGCTGCCAAGGTTCTCGAGAGTCTGAACCTTGTAAAATCTCGTCCAGCTTATATAGCTTCACCATAGTCTGCCCTCCTCTTTCTACAGATTATAAAAAAGAGGAGAATAGGTGACTGTCCCTTATCATTTATATGGAAATGAACTTCAGGGAACATTTCATTAAAGCATTGCTTTCTGCTATCTTAGTTATGATACTTGTCATTATTCACAAATACTTGGGCATTTGCCCTTAATTACCATAGAGAGGAATTCTTCTACATTATGTCTAAGCCCCTTTTAACTGAAAAGATTCAGTCAGCCCCATCCAAAAAATCGAAGCCATCATCACCGCCTGTCCGCATTTTTGCACTCGGCGGCCTTGGTGAAATCGGTAAAAATATGTATGGCGTTGAATTCAAAAATGAAATTATTATTATCGATGCCGGATTGAAATTTCCGGACGCTGAAATGAGCGGTGTAGATTATATTATTCCGGATATTCGTTATCTGATTGACAACAAGCATAAAGTAAAAGGACTTTTCCTTACACACGGCCACGAAGATCATATCGGAGCGATTCCTTATGTGCTTCGCCAACTGCAATTACCGATATACGGCGGACCTTTAACCATCGGACTGGTACGAGCCAAGCTGGAAGAGCATCGGCTGCTGGATCAAAGCGATCTGCGGATCTTTCATGAAAGTGAAACGATATCATTCAAACATCTTTCCGTCCATTTCTTCCGGACAACGCATAGTATTCCTGATGCTTTCGGTATCGTTGTTGAAACGCCTTATGGCCCGATCGTTCATACAGGAGACTTTAAATTTGATTTCACCCCGGAGGATAAGCCAGCGGATCTGCATAAAATATTGAGTATCGGCAAGCGGGGAGTACTTGCACTTCTCGCAGATAGCACGAATAGTGAGCGGGACGGCTTCACTCCTTCCGAGCGAACCGTTGGTGAATCCATCTTGAAGCAGTTTTGGGAGTGCCCGGGCCGGATTTTATTCGCAACCTTCGCTTCCAATGTGCATCGCCTGCAGCAAGTCGTCGATGCAGCAATTCAGACGAACCGAAAGATTGCCATCGTAGGCCGCAGTATGGAAAAAGTATTTCTGATTGGACAAGAACTCGGTTATATTCGGGTTCCTGACGGTATGATCATTGACGTTAAAGCAATCAACCGCTACCGCGACGAGCAGGTGCTCATTATTTGTACCGGCAGCCAGGGGGAGCCGAATGCGGCACTCACCCGAATTGCAACCGGAGCTCACCGGGCAATTCAGATCCATCCGGACGATACCGTGATCTTCTCGTCTTCACCCATCCCGGGCAATACACAGAACGTGAATCGCAGTATTGACCTGTTGATGCGTGCCGGCGCAGAGGTTCGTTACGGTTCCGTTCTGGATATCCATACGTCAGGACACGGCTGCAAGGAAGATTTAAAGCTTATGCTGAGCTGCTTGCGCCCTAAATATTTCATGCCCATTCATGGCGAGTACCGGATGATGCTGAGCCATCGCAACCTGGCCGTTCAGGTCGGTGTCAAAGAGAACAATATATATCTGCTAAACATCGGCAATACCCTGTCACTGTTCCGTAACGGAGCACGAAAAGGCCGTAATATTCCTTCAGGCGATGTTTACATTAATAATGGCGAGCTGCGCACCCATGAAAAAGAACTGCTGGAGGAGCGTGTTCAGCTCGCTCATGACGGTGTTGTTATCGTCGCGATTACGATCGATCCGGAAACACGAAAGCTGCTGGCAGGACCTGAGCTTATCACGCGTGGATTCGTATACATGCAGGATTCCAAGCCTCTTCTAAGACGAGCTGAAGCCATGCTTCGCAAACAGCTTAACAAGGCAGGAGAACAGCGAGAGTATGATCGTGCTGCTTGGGAGCACATGACAACCACTTCATTGACACGTTATTTCAAACGAGAGCTTGGACGCAGTCCATATATCATGCCTTCCATCATGGAAGTTTAAGTATTGTATAACACAGAACCCCCGTGTGATCCCTTAAACCGGACCATACGGGGGTTCTTGTATACTCACTAATCAGCTAGCTCACGGCCTTTTGTTTCCTTGCCCCACAACAAAACACCAGCGACACCAATGAGAATCGTAACAAAAAACATCATGAATATGGATTCAATACTCGTTCCATTCCCCTTCAGTACACCAACCAGCAAGGGTGCAATGACTCCGCCGATCCGGCCGAAGGAGGTTGCAAGCCCAACACCGGTCGAACGTACACGAGTTGGATATAATTCCGGACTGTAGGCGTAAAGCCCTCCCCAGGCGCCCAGATTAAAGAATGAAAGACTTATGCCTGCAGCCAGCAGTTCTCCAATCGAATCTGCATAACCGAACCATATGGCACTAAGCGCAGTACAGATCAAATAGACAACCAGCACAAACTTGCGTCCCCATTTCTCAATGAAATAGGCGGCAGTGAAATAGCCTGGCAGTTGGGCAAGCGTCATGATCAGCACATACTGAAAGCTTCTGACCAGGCTGAATCCCTTATCAACCATAACTGTTGGCAGCCATAAGAACATTCCGTAGTAAGAAAAGACAACGGTAAACCAGAGCAGCCACAGCATAATCGTTGTTTTGCGGTGTTCTTGAGACCAGACGGATTGAACCCGCTGAATAAACGTTAACCGCTGCTCCTTCTTCTGCTGTATATACCGGGGTGAATCCTCAATGGCCCTGCGAAGGTAGAGAGCATAGAATACAGGCAAGGCCCCGATGACAAACGCCATCTTCCATCCATAATCCGGGATTACGAAATAAGCGATAAGCGCAGACAGAATCCAGCCTGCCGCCCAGAAGCTCTCAAGGAGAACGACAGCTCGCCCCCGCTCCTCCACAGGCATGCTCTCCGATACGAGTGTTGAGGCTACCGGCAGTTCTCCCCCCAATCCGAATCCTGCAATAAAACGAAGTATGCACAGCATAACAAATCCTGTCGCGAGAGCGGATAATCCGCTGGCTATCGAAAAGATAAGCAGTGTCCACAGCAGGATATTCTTCCTTCCATACTTGTCTGCAAAGAAACCCGCAAGGGCTGCGCCAAATGCCATCCCGACCGAAGTGGTGCTTGTCAGCAGACCTACTTGCTGTGAGCTTAGCGACCATTCCGAAGCCAGCGCAGCCACAACAAAAGAGATCATACCGACATCCATCGCGTCAAACATCCAGCTTAAGCCTGCACTGAACAGCAGCTTTCGCCGTTTGGGATCATTCATTAATGGATTACTTCTCATGAACATCCCCTCCTTCTTCTTCCTTTATCTTTCTATAATGTAGGTATAAGGAGACATCCGGTCAAGCATTTATTTATTCATTTCTTAGATGGAGAAGCTGCGATTCATAAAAGGATCACGATTAAATTCGGCTGACAAAGTAAGAGGGTGATTTGAAAGAGTATGGTTTTATTTAACTTGAATAGGAGACTCTTTTCGTTTATTGTGGAAGAAGAAGGAACATTGAGAAAGTATAGGTATTACCGTTTAACAAAGGAGTTTGCGAGTATGTATACGGAACAAAATATTTGGATCGTGCTTACGGGCACGGGAACCTGGTTCAGCAGAATGATCCAGTGCTTTACAAATGCCCCGCTGAATCACGCATCTATCGCGTTTGATTCCGATCTGCTTGAGGTTTACAGCTTCGGTCGTAAACAAGCGAACAACCCGTTCAATGGTGGTCTGGTCCGCGAGAATTTGAGAGCTCCTTTCTTCTACACCTCAGAGTGCGCTATTTATCGCTGCTCCGTCAGTCCCGAAGATTATCAGCGGATGTACAACCTGGTTAAAGAAATGATGCGAAACCAAGATCGTTACAAATACAATCTGCTTGGACTTCTCGGAATATTGTTCAGGCTTCATATTGATCGGGCCGATGCCTATTTTTGTTCCCATTTCGTTGCAACCGTCTTTGAAAGAGCCGGGCTGCATCCTGTGAACAAACCAACCTACCTGGTTACACCCCAAGACTTCACCCATTCGTCGCAGCTCCAGGAAATATACCGGGGTCCGCTGCATCATTATTTAACCCAGCATTTGAACTCTCCTCTCCCTGCCCCAACATTCCTTCCTGCTGCAGAATCGAATCAGGGCGGTAAGATATTCAAAATCGGTAAAATAGGTTAACCAAGCTGCATCATCAGCGTTCACCATACGATACCTTGCCCAGGAGATTGACCTATCACGGCTGTCTCCTGTTTTTCTTCGTTCAGCAGGTATGAATGAATTCATCAGACCGTTTGGACAACAAAAAAAAAGCAGCCAGGCTTCGCCTGACTGCTTCACTATTTTTAATTGATAATACGTTCGGATTATTTATGCCGTTGGGGTTTGCTGATCTGGAATCACTGCATCAGTTAAAGCTGCAGCAGCCTCAGACGGAATGGCTTCATTTCGTTTCCGTTTACGTCTGCGGTTCCAATACAGACCTGCCAGCAATAAGGGAACAGCGATGATGAAAATATAAAGGGAGACATTCTTGACCATACCTTCCGCTGACCGGCCATATAAATAAAACAGAATTCCCACAACATAAAACTTCGTAGCTCTGCCAATTGCAGCGTAAGCCATCAACCGCCATAACGGGAAGTTCAAGCATCCGGACAGGATGGTAAAAACCTTGAAAGGAATAGGTGTGAATGACCCGACAAGAATGGCCGCTTCACCATTCTTCTGGAATCTGTCTGTAGCAGCGTCGATCCATTCTTTTTTCAAAATTTTATAAAGCACTGATTTACCAAGCAGCTTGCCAATCAAATAACCGATCGGAGTGCCGAGCAGACAACCAATAAAGCCGGCAGTCGCCAGCCAAAGGGCTGTTGACGGATGCAGAAGGCTTAAAGAAACCTGCAGAAAAAATGCCGGAATCGGAAAAATCACTGCATCTAAAAATGCATGAATAAACAATCCCCATGGACCAAACCTCATTAGAAAATCCAATACGTCCTGAAACATATCTCAACCCCTAAAACAATTTCTCAAGTCCCCAGCAGACCCTTTGTTTGAATTATATCACATTATGATGAATGAAGGCGCCTAACATCTCAATCACGCATGTATTTTAAGACACTTACCATAAATAGATATGCAGGAAACTGTACATATAATCAAAAATAAAAGAAAGAGCTGCCCTGGTAGATAAACTACTCAGGACAGCTCCTTGACCGTGTATAAATGCAGCTTTTGACTGCATCAGGTTATTGGTTATATGTTGTGATGTGGACTACAGCCCGCTGCGATGAGCGGAGTGACGTGTAGGGCCTACAAATTCATTCAGCTTGAAGCCGTTAGCGATTGCCTTGGTGATAAACACCTTCGCTTGCTGTACAGCCTCACGCACTGTAAGACCTTTTGCCAGACCCGCCGTTACCGCCGCTGATGAGGTGCAGCCTGCACCATGAGTAAAGTGGGTAACGACCGCTTCAGCTTCAAACCATTCGAAGTTATTCCCATCATACAGAAGGTCCATTGCTCTTCCTTCCTGGATTTTACCGCGGTCTTTAATCAGGACGTTCTTGGCTCCCTTGCTGTGGATTACAGCTGCAGCTTCCTGCATTTGCTCCAGACTTTTAATCGGCCCGCATTTTGCAAGCTGAGAGGCTTCGAATAAATTCGGTGTGACCAGATCCGCCCGCGGCAGAAGGAATTCAATCATTGCTTCTGTATTTTCAGGCTGCAGCACTTCATCTGTACCTTTACATACCATAACAGGGTCAATGACTACCCTGTTCAAGTTATAACGATCAATGTATTGGGATACCAGCTCAATAATATCAACAGAACCCAGCATCCCCGTCTTCATCGCATCTATGCCGATTCCTTCAATGACCGTCTTCAGCTGAGTTTCTACCACATCAAGCTCTATAGGGAATACCTGATGGTTCCATGTTGCAGGCTCCATGCACACAATGGTGGTAAGTGCTGTCATGCCGTAAACATCTAATTCCTGAAATGTCTTCAAATCCGCCTGAATACCAGCGCCGCCACTCGTATCTGAACCGGCTACCGTTAAAGCTTTTTTAATCGTCATGTCGTTTGGTCCCCTCATCCATAAAATTGATTCTATTATAAAGAGTTTAATGCTTGGAATCTACTCATACATCATATAAAAGTTGAAGAAAGCACTAGATATTCTGCTCTGTAAGAATCAAAGGACCGTCTTTCGTAATCGCAAGCGTGTGCTCATACTGTGCCGACAGCTTTCCATCAGCCGTCCGTGCTGTCCAACCATCCGCATCAATCTTGCAGGCATAGGTCCCGATGTTCAGCATCGGCTCAATCGTAATAACCATACCTTCCTTCAGACGAGGTCCGCGGTGTGGAGGACCATAGTGGGGAACCTGCGGTTCTTCATGCATTTCCTGACCGATCGCGTGCCCGACAAATTGACGAACGACAGATAAATTCTCCGACTCTGCATAAGCCTGAATCGCATGGGAGATGTCGCCTATCCGATTACCAATTACCGCCTGCTCAATGCCGAGATAGAGCGCTTTTTTGGTTACATCCAGTAGATGCTGCGCTTCCTCCGATATATTTCCGACAGCATAAGACCAAGCGGAATCTGCCAGCCATCCGTCCAATCTCACAACCATGTCAATCGTTACGATATCTCCGTCCTTCAGCGGGACATCGCTCGGGAAGCCATGGCAAATGACATCATTTACGGATGCACAAGTTGCATAAGGATATCCATGATACCCCCTCTGTTCTGGATGCGCGCCATGCTGGGCCAGGAATCTCTCCACGAACTGATCGATCTCATTGGTGGTAATTCCGGGCTTGATCATTCCGGCAATACGCCGATGGCATTCAGCAAGCAGCTCGCCGGCTTTATTCATTTTTTCTATCTGTTCTTTTGTCTTGATGATAATCATTCCTGCACTCCCTATTCTCTATGTTCTTAAACAAATAATATTAAAAAGCCTTAAGGGCAGATAGGCTTTGGACAGGCAATTGCCTATTCCGAC
>NZ_CDSE01000043.1 GCF_001373415.1 Paenibacillus dakarensis
AAACCGCCGATGACCGGGGATACGGCAAAGGGCAGATCAAGCAGTGTGAGCAGCAGCCCTTTCCCCCGAAACTTGAATTTTGTAATGCTCCAGGCCGCGATGACACCGAACAACGTATTCAGAGGGACGGTAATCGCCGCGACAAACAAGGTAAGCCGCAGAGCCGATAAAGCATCCGGGTCGGAAAGCGCAGCTGCGTATACATCCCATCCTTTCTTCATCGCTTCTACGAGTACCGTCAGGAGAGGAAGAACGATCAACCAGAGCAGGACGATGCCTGCTGCCATGATCAAGGTCCATTTCACCCACGGCTTCTCTTCTGCTGCCATTGTTATATCCTCCCCTTGTACTTTCGTTAGACCTAACGAGCCGTTTTTCGCGTCCAGTGCTGCAGAAGATTGATCCCGAGCAGTACCAGAAAAGAAATAAGCAGGAGTAACAACGCTACTGCTGTAGCACCTGCATAATCAAACTGCTCCAGCTTCGACATGATAAGCAGCGGCGCGATTTCGGTCTTCATGGGCATATTGCCGGAGATGAATACAACGGACCCGTATTCGCCGATGCCGCGTGCGAATGCCAGTGCAAATCCGGTCAGCAGCGACGGCAACAAGGATGGAAGGATTACCGTAAGAAAGGTCCGCAAGCGCCCGGAGCCGAGCGTAGCCGCAGCCTCTTCGGCATCACGCTCTGCATCCTGCAGTACAGGCTGAACCGTCCTCACCACAAAGGGAATGCCGATGAACATCAGTGCAATCGTTATCCCTAAGGGGGTAAAAGCCGCCTTTATGCCGAGCGGCTCAAGAATGGAGCCTATCCAGCCGTTCGCGGAATAGATCGCGGTCAGTGCAACCCCTGCCACGGCAGTTGGCAGGGCAAATGGAAGATCGATAAGGGCATCCCAGAGCTGCTTGCCGGGAAAATTATACCTCACCAATACCCAAGCCAGCAGCAGTCCGAGAATGGTATCAATCAAGGCCGCAATCGCTGCCGTACCAAGACTGACCCGGTAGGAAGCGAGCACCCGCGGATCGACTGCGATATCCCAGAACTTGCTCCAGGTAAGCCCCGTTTGATTCAGCAGCAGTGCCGATAGCGGCACCAATACAACGAGACTCATGTACAATACGGTAAACCCCATCGCTAGGCCAAAACCGGGAAGCACCCTCCGCTCTCTCCTGCCTCTGATACGTAATAAATCCATCCGTCCTCATCCTTTCCTGCCTTCTGCCTATACGGTCGATCAGCTGCCGGGCGCGTAAAGCCTGTCGAAGATTCCCCCATCGTTAAAATGCTTCGCTTGCGTCTCTTCCCAAGTCCCGAATACATCCTTCAGTGTAAACAGCTCAATTTCCGGGAATTTATCTTTATATTCCTCTTTTACATGGTCCAGAGTCGGACGGTAATAATGATCCGCAGCGATCCGCTGTCCTTCCTCACTGTACAAATATTTCAGATAGGCTTCCGCTACCTCACGCGTTCCGTGCTTGTCGGCAATCTTATCTACAACTGCAACCGGAGGCTCTGCCAGGATGCTGACCGCTGGGTTCACAATTTCAAATTTATCCGGGCCAAGCTCGTTAATCGACAGATACGCTTCATTTTCCCAAGCCAAAAGCACATCACCGATTTGTCTCTCCACGAACGTTGTTGTTGCCCCGCGGGCTCCGCTATCGAGAACCGGTACATGGGTAAACAGCTCTTTCACAAAAGACTCAGCTTTCACCTCATCATTCTGATTCGCCTTCAGCGCATAACCCCATGCAGCAAGGTAATTCCACCGTGCACCGCCTGATGTTTTCGGATTGGGTGTAATCACCTCCACATCATCTTTTATGAGATCCGGCCAATCCTTGATCCCTTTCGGGTTGCCCTTGCGTACCAGAAACACAATCGTTGACGTGTACGGCGCGCTGTTGTGCTCGAATTCACCCTCCCATCCTTCCTGAATGAGCCCGGACTGACGGATCGCATCAATATCATATCCGAGAGCCAATGTGACCACGTCCGCCTCCAGACCATCGATCACTGACCGGCTTTGTTTGCCGGAGCCACCATGAGACTGTTTGAATGTAATCTTCTGCCCTTTTTCCTTCTCCCAATAAGCAGCAAAGGCTTTGTTGTAGCTCTCGTACAATTCCCGTGTGGGATCATAAGACACGTTAAGAAGCTCCAGGCTATTAGCCTCTGCACCTGCTGTCTTTTCAGCTTCCTTGCCGGCTGCAGGAGTGTTCGCTTTCCCGGTACCGCAAGCAGCCAAGACCGCTGTCATTATGACCACGAATCCAATCATAGCCCCTCGTCTTAAACCTTTTCTCATATCAAATCACTCCCCCACTTATCTGCGGGATTGCCAAGCCGACGCTACATTGGCAACCCCAATGTACTAAACAGGAATATGTGCAAAAAGAAAAAGAACGGAGGAAAACCCGTGAATAGAGTCAAATCAGCTGTAAGCTGTATCTGCCATTCTGCGGGTGTTCCTCCGTTCATACGGTGAGAACAATCTATATAATTCCTACCTGTTTAGTATGTTATAGGTAATTGTAATGACTCTGCTGCCGGCTGTCAACCGTTTTTTAGCTGTATATAAGAATGAAAATATTAGAGTCTAGATAAAGTTCTCTGTTGGATGAATCATTTTCCTGCTATGTAAAATTGCGGTTTGTTAATTGGCAAAAGCAAGCAAGTTAGCAACAAGAAATAAATTGGCGAGTTCCCATATGCCGCACGGGCTGCCGCGATTTTCCAGAAAAAGGCCGTTGTACCGCACTTCTTCAGTCTTTATAATCTCAACGGAAAGGAGTTGATGACGATGGCACATCAAAAATGGAAGATCATTCCTGTCTTTATGATCTTTTTTCTCATAGGCACTGCAATTTGGTCACCACAAGCTCAGGCCCAGATTCCTGTAAAGTATGGAGACTCACATAACGATGTATGGGATCTTCAGTATCGTTTAAGAACACTGAAATTATACAGCGGGCCGCTTGACGGACACTACGGTAAGGGAACCAAAGCAGCGGTGATTGCCTTCCAGAAGAAGTATGGCACCACTCCTGACGGAATGACGGGGCCAGCAACCTGGAGAAAGCTCAAAAAGTATTCCCTGAGCAGATATGAGGTTAAAATGGTATCCAAGGTAATCTATAGTGAGGCCCGCGGGGAAAGCTATAAAGGTCAGGTCGCCGTAGGTGCAGTCGTTATGAACCGAATTCAAACCAAGGGATTCCCTAATACAGCAAAAGGTGTTGTGTTTCAGAAAAATGCATTCACCGCAGTAAGTGACGGGCAGTACAACCTGAAACCGAATCAGCAGGCTTATAAAGCAGCCCTTGATGCTGTTCGCGGCTGGGACCCTACCAAAAATGCTCTCTACTACTTTAATCCGAAAATAGCAACCAGTCAGTGGATATTTTCGCGGCCTAGAACTGTAAAGATCGGAAGTCATATATTTGCCAGATAATGTTGCAAAAAAACAGCATATCGAAATAAAAACAGAAGGCTCCTGATTGCTCAGGAGCCTTCTGTTTTTGCTATTCTTTTTTGGCCTTCACTACTGGACAGATACAGACTGGATGCGGAACCTCAATCGTATGCCCGGTTGCTTCCAGCCGGCCGGTATCCTTATCGATTTTATAACTTGCAATAAGTCCATTGTCTTGATTGGCAGATACTAAATAACCGCCTGGCAGCATGTTAAAGTGACGCGGAGTCTTGCCTCCGGAGGAAACCCAGTTCACCGGATTCAGCATTCCCGTTTCTGTGTCGATCTCATATTGAACAATACTGTCATGCCCCCGGTTGGATACATACAGGAAGCGTCCGCACGGCGAGGCCAGAATATGAGCTCCTGTATTGTCCAGCACCACATCCTCCGGAAGTGTTGAAACATGCTGGAGCAGCTTCAGATCCCCGAATGTGGAGTCATAAGCATACACCGTCACCGTGCTGTTCAGTTCATTCACGCCATACAGCCACTTTCCTGACGGATGGAATGCTACGAAACGCGGACCGGCACCCGGCGGCAGGCTGATCTCCCGATGGGTAACGAGTTTGCCGTCTTCAAGGCGGTACAGAATGACCTCATCCATTCCGAGATCACTTACAATTACATATTTATGATGAGGGTCTTGGAGTATGGAATGCGGATGTGCTTCAGACTGGCGATCATCAATCAGGCTACGCCCACTGTGGCGAATAATTGAAGCAATCTCTCCTACATCTCCCTCTTCCCCCAGCTCGAGCACTGTAATTCGTCCATCACTGTAACCTGTAGTGAACAGGTACTTGCCGTCCCGCGAACGGGAAACATGGCATGTGCCTGAAGAATCCGTTGATGTACGGCTCATCTCTGTCAGTTTGCGAGTCTCCGGGTCTGCACTGTAAGCGACTACTACACTCTCTCCTGCTTCGCTTACAGCATACAGGACACGATGCAGCTCATCGAAATCCAAATATGTCGCATTTTCAATACCTGATGTTCCGTCCAGAAGCTTCATTTCACCATTGTCCGGGTTTAGAGCACCCAGATAGATCCCTTTGTCTTCAGCGGAACTATAGG
Organism: Paenibacillus dakarensis; assembly: GCF_001373415.1. Classification (GTDB taxonomy): domain Bacteria; phylum Bacillota; class Bacilli; order Paenibacillales; family Paenibacillaceae; genus Paenibacillus_AQ; species Paenibacillus_AQ dakarensis. Next base: position 4,565 of record NZ_CDSE01000043.1, read on the forward strand.
TCCCTATATAGAAATAAATTTCATTTTGCATAGTCACCGTTGTCCTCACTCCTCTCTTTATGAACAAGTAAATAAAAATAACGATGGTCATTATGTATTACCCAGTACGTTTTCCTCTTGACCCCTCCTCTGCACTCATTTCACAAAATAATCGCAGATCTCATTATAATCCAATATTTACATGTAACAAAAGATATTGCACTTTTTACCCATGTCCGGTACGATTACCCACAGATATTATCCTCTATATTACTAACATGAAGGAGTTATCATCTATGATGAAGAGAAGAATTGGAGTGCTGTTATTCGCTGTGTTATTCCTCTTTACCAGTGTGATTCAGGCTGCCCCTGTCTCAGCAGCGGCACAAATCCGGGTGTTCCTGGATGGAAAAGAAATCAAGTTTCAGGTAGCGCCCGTCATTAAGAACGGGGTTACGCTCGTTCAGTTCCGTCCCTTGTTCCAAACTCTTGGCTATAAAGTTAACTGGAATTCCGCAACCAAGCAGATTACAGGAACCTTTGCAGACCAGAAGCTGCAGATGAAGCTTGGATCTAAGATTGCTTATGTGAATGGACAGAAGACAACACTAGCCATCGCTCCCTACACTCATGCAGGAAATACGCTCGTGCCGCTTCGATTCGTTGCTGAATCAACAGGGCTGCCCGTCAAATGGGATGCCAAAACACGCACCATCAAGATTGATCGTAAAACGATAACAGCTCAAACCAGCCTTGAAGTAAAGAAGCTGTACAAGGACCAGGCAGCCGCTGAAACGAAAGGCGACTACAAGCTGGCATTAACCGCAATACATCCGAAATCACCGAACTATCAGAATTATGCAGATATGTATAAAGAGCAAGCTCTGTCCCAGCAGTCCGTATCCATGGCAGCCTCCGGTGTCACCATTGCCGGATCGTCAGTGCTCGCTACGGTAGAGAAGACATACCGTCATACCGGCGGAGAATTCGCATGGGATTTCACAGCCAGCTTCGAGGTAATCCTGAAAAAGGATGCGAACGGCAAGTGGAAGGAATACACGACTGACCTGCTCGAACTTGAATATCAAATTCCAGACAGCCTGCTTACAGCTAAGCCGGAAGTGCCTAACGGTGTTCGTACGGCTCTTACAAGTACGCTTGAAACACAGTATAAAGGAATCAATGAGAACAATACCGAGCTTCTCTACTCTGCTATTTTCCCGGATTCAACCTATTCCGAGATCATTAAAACATTGGATGAATCGGGATTTTTCGAAGACCTCAGCTTCAACCTGGGAGCTGCTTCTTCCCGCGTCGTCTACTATGAGGGTAACGATGCGTTAATGTATGTGGAGGAAACTGATGATTTTGAGGGAGAGGCATATTCAAGCTCCATCCTTTACTGGTTCAAAAGACAAAATGGAGAGTGGCTCATTTACGATGCGCTGGATCTCACCGAGTAGTATACAGCCTTCCCTCACCCCGTTATACCAGGCTCGCCGGTATAGCGGGGTTTTGTCATCTTATAAGGGTTCTTTTCCACAAAGTCTTTGGGTGGACAGGCCTTCACGGATAAGCGATAATAACTCTCATAAGTCATTCTTAAAAAAAGCATTCTGTAAAAATGCTGAATTATCAATCAGGTGGTGACCAAGATGGAACCAACACAGGAGCTTTCCACACGGGATACCATTCTCCATATGCTAAAAACTCAGGGACCGCTCAGCGCAAAATCAATCTCTTCTGCCCTTCTTGTTACCGAGATGGCCGTTCGCCGGCATCTGGGCAGTCTTGAGAAGGATGGCGTGATTGAAACCGAGCTGATTCGTCAGGCGATGGGGCGGCCGCTGACGTTATATCGTCTTGCACCGTGCGCCGAAGCGCTGTTTCCGAACAAGTATTCCACGCTGACATTAGATCTGCTGGATGAGCTGGCTGAAGAAGCAGGAGAAGAGATGGTTTCTCGACTGTTCGAACGCCGTCGCGACAAGCTGCGCCAGCGCTACGAAGCAGGAGTTGCCGGCAAAGTGCTGGCTGACCGTGTGCGAACGCTGACAAACATCCAAAATGACAACGGATATATGGCTGAATGTGAACAGACCGAAGACGGCAAATATGTGATTAAAGAGCACAACTGCCCTATCTCCCAAATTGCAAACCGCTATAATCAAGCATGCAGCTGTGAGCTGGAGCTGTTCTCTTCCCTGCTTCAAGCGAAGGTTCAGCGGACCGAATGTCTTGCAAGCGGAGGCTGCCGCTGTGTGTACGTCATCACGGAATAAAAGAATATTGGGTCCACTGAGCAAGTTATGGGTAAGAAATAGATACCTATATAACTTGTTTTTTCAAGGAGGACTTCCCCGTGATCGACAACAAACCGGTTCAAGTGAGTTACCTGTGCCAGGAGTGCCGGGAAAATATCACTGTAACGTTCGAGAATGAACAGTTTGCGAGCGTTCGCTGCCCAAGCTGCGATTATGGACACACAATAACGAAACCAACCATTAGCGAGGAAATACTGCTGGACTGGGAGAAGGAAGCCCTCTACCAGAAGCTTCGTGCCGAGAAGACAGAACTAGACAATTCCAAGCTCTTGGCACTGATCGTTAAGGTTGTCGAGCTCCTTACCTGGAGAGATGAAGGAAATGGACAAATCCGTGCTATTCAGACACTGCGGCAGTGGCTCCTGCTGAACGGTGTCCCGAAAGCAATCATAGAGCTGCTTGATGCAAGAATTCCGGATGGAAATACTCAAGCGGATAAAAAGAAACACTGAGAGAAGCAGAAATGCTTTTCCCAGTGTTTTTTCATGCATCCAGCACATGCTCAGGGGCGGATTCAATACGAGGTCGAGCCCTCTTCCATTTCGTATATAACAATAAAATCTTCTCTAACTTCTATGGCTGAAACCGAACCTTCCTTCTCAAAAAAATGCATATGCCCCAGCCGCTTGTCTTCGACCTCCGACCATCCGTCAGCCTCCAATTGTTCGAAATACTCCATCGGCGGATAAAGCCCCTGCTCTCCTCCAATATTCTCAAGTTCATATTTAACACCCATTCGAATATTTGGATTGTCGGATTCGATGATCCCCGCTTCCTTGGCTCCTTCCGGTTTAGGAATGTTATCCAGTACCGCAGAGTCCCAATGCTTGATATCCTCACCCTGCGCTACAAAGGGCACGGCAATCGGCTTCTCAATGACACCTGGATAACTTCTAAGCGTAAATGTCAGCGGCTGAGGGTATTCCTCCGGCTTCAGATACAGATATTCTGTCGCTTTTAATCCGCCTGTATCGGTTGATGTCTTTGTCGAGCGTACTCCCTTCGAGGAATCATCCAGCTTATGCTTGTTCCCTTCCCCATCGGTAAACTCTTCGGAAAAATCCACATACCCGTAATGTCGCTCATTGCTCTCTTCATATTCAAGCGTCAAGATTTGTCCTTCTTTACTGTTCGTATAGGAGCCGAACTTTATAAGTTCATCTGGAGAGCTAAGCACAGCCTTCTGCTTCGTATCGACCACCACTTTCAGCTTAGCCGGATCAACAGCAAACATGCCGCTTGCCCTCAAGCTAATCGAATCAGGCTGGTCCAGCGCGTTACTGTCGAAGAAATATGTTAATTCTCCATTTTCATCTGGCATAAAGGAACTCGTGTAATTTAGCTTAGTCGATTGCCCATCTTTCACGGACTCTAAATAGGGTTCCCACAGACCTGATACTTTCAATGTGTTATCGGGCTCTACACTTGCTTTTAAAATCATGCCTGCCGGAGAGATCACGATCTTCTGGAGCTGTATCCGCTGCCCGGAAATCTCAACTTCCTCATTTAGCGGGACCGTTCGTGTAAACTTCTGATACGTATCGAGATCGAGCTTAATCCCCACCTTCAGTTTCTCCTCACCCTCAATCTCAGCCTCATGTTCATAGCGGGCATTCGCAGAGTCAGGCCCGACCCGAAAAACAATATTTATATCCTTGCTGCTTGGATTTAATTCTTCTGGAAAAGTAAAATCAGCTTGAAGCCGCTGAATCTCCAGGCCCATATCATGGCCCCCAGAAACCTGACCGTACACGGAATATCTTCCATCTTTTTCAAGTGCCGTGCCAAGAATAATGGCTTTTTGCTTCGACCGGTTCTCCAGGGTATAGAACACCTTCAATTGCTGTGATCCCACCAATATGCCATCAACTGTTATGGTATAGTCTCCTTGTGTGACAGACTTTCCAACCGGCTGAATCAGTCCGTGGTTATTCGCTGTATTCAGCGTAATATCTCCTTGCAAATTATGCCCTTTCAGTGGAGGGTACGGCCCGGAATTCGCTTGTTCTGATGCCAATTGATTTTTGGGCCCCGGCAGCTGCAAGGACCCGCCCCACATCAACAAGAATACGGCTGCTGCTGCACCTGCCAGGATGGCTGCCCTAATATAGCGTGTACGGGATCGTTTGGCATGTTTACCACGGCGAAGCCCTTCCTGAATGGCCGCTTCCAGTGCATCATCCGATACTTCCGTCCGGCTTGCTTCAGCATCTCGAAAATAGCTTCTAAGCATGTGCTCTTCCTTCTCATACATGGATTGCCGCACCTCCTGGCTCTATTTTTTGCCGCAGCAGCTTTAATCCCTGATGCAGTCTTGTCTTGACTGTCCCTTCCGGACAATCCAGCACTCTTGCAATTTCTGCGACTGTCATATCCTGATAGTATTTCAGAATCAGCACATGCCTGTACTTGGGTTTCATCCTGTTTAAGGCACGTTCCAGGTCCAGCTTACTGTCACTCACCATCTCACCGGTCTTCGAGTGCTTGTGCTGAATCTCCTCGTATGGAATGACCCGCTTCCTGCGCTTCTGCTCATCCACACAGCAGTTAATCAAAATCCGAATCAGCCAGGTAACGAACATTTCCGGATTCCGGAGTCTTCCGCACTTGCTCCATGCCCGGCACACCGTCTCCTGCACTGCCTCAAGTGCATCATTTTCATTATGTAAATAACTGTAGGCAATACCGTACAACCGCCTCCTCTGCCCTGTAACCAGAGCATGAAATGCGGACTCATCCCCTCTGCAGGCGGCTTGTGCCAGCTCGAGATCTTCCATGATGCTCCTCCCCCTGTTGCTACCCCTTTATTTTTGTTCTGCTATGTGAATTAGACGGAGTATGTAAGCATAACGTTTTATTTTTTGGATAAATAATCACAAAAGCTAGCAAAAAACAATTCATCCCGTGTCAAACGCAAAAAAACTGCCCCAAGGGACAGTCACTTTCTACCGTATATCTTCACGACTTCCTCTTCCCCGGCGGCGGGCTTCATATTGATAGTAAATATAGCATAGACCACATATGAGCAGGATAAGAGCTGTAAACCAAATTATAGGGAGTAAGTAAGGAGTACGTTCACTTGCTCTAAATAATAATAGACCTGCGATTGAATACATGATTAACAAAATAATAATATGTTTGTACATCCCCATTAGTCCAGTCTCCCTTTCTTCTGCATTGTCGGTCATGGATCTACATATTTTTCTATATTCTTAACTTTATGGTAACGTAATTTTTTGAAATTTGCACTCAAAATATGGTAAATTTATTAAATTTTCCGATTTTATTGTGGAAGGTCACCCCATTATCATTTCTGCCCCACAGTTAACTCTTTCCTTTGATATATGTGGTATAATCTATTATGTTCGATTATTCATAGATATGTGACATTTTTAATGGAAAGAGGTCCTGAATTGTGGTTGATCTGAATTCCCCAATTCTTCAAATAGGCTCCACGATCGTTATGGCGGTCATGGCGCTCGCTGTTATTTTTATTCGTATGAAGGCAAGTCATCGTCCGGTTACGATCAAGAAGATTGTGATTCCACCGCTCGGCATGACCACCGGTTTCTTCATGTTTGTCGAGCCTCAGGTTCGAATTCCTGTCTTGTGGGGCTTTCTTGCTTTTCTGGTCGGCTGGTTCATCTTCTCGTATCCGCTCATTCGCGGTACTAAATTCGAGAAAGTTGACGGTCAAGTCTTTACGAAACGCTCCCGAAGCTTTGTGTTTATTTTGCTTGGTTTGCTCGCGGCACGTCTGCTGCTGCACAGATATATTGAGGAGCATATTTCAATTCCTCAGACCGCGGCGCTGTTCTTCCTGCTTGCTTACGGCATGATTACGCACTGGCGCCTCGCGATGTATCGCCAGTATCAGAAGGTTATTCAATCGGAGTCGGTGGTTTAAGGCGAGTTCATTTTTCTGGTTTGGAGGAGAAGACGCTGCTTCGTGCTTGTCCATACAAAAAAAATGAACACGAAACCGACCTTTAGTAAAATAAAGTGCACCCCTTAGAATAGAAGTTGGAATAGCCCCTTGGGTAATTCGATAAATTCTAGGGGGTGTATTTTTTATGGAAAAGAAAGGTTAATAGTATAAATTATATTACGATGAAGTAAAGAAGGAGGAAATTCCGCCTTCATAATGAGGAAAAGTGGACATAACGATGCAAAAAGAAGAATAGAGGAATTCATCCGATCTTATAATGAAGGAGAGTCCAGCGAAGTTAAACAATCTGACTCCTGTATATTGATATTACAGGAACCAGCTTGTAGGCTAAGGGAACTTAGAGAACTATTCTACAACGGAGAAGGCGGAATCACTCTGGAGAAGCGAAGCGTTCACCTTTGCCTCCAGATTTCAACAATATTTACATCATTAAAAAGAAATCTGGGGGCAACAGTGATCGTAAGAATGATACGCATTCGTAGTGATGCTCGAACTTGTATAGGTGTTTTCTTTCTACAAATTGGGGATTGACCAAAATCAATCTGGAGGACAACATTCCATCCAACCATCTAGTTTGTATGGTCAATGACTCGGTCAATCGTCTGGATATAACAAAAACAATCAAAGACATGGCGCTGCCGGGATCGTCTCCCTGGGCAAGCGCCATGTCTTTATTTTTGTGTATTTTTCTATTGAGTGAGTGGTCGTGTCTATTCTGTCAGTTCACTTACCTTCACCAGCTGCTTCCCGAGATTATCTCCAGAGAACAAGCCTAGAAAGGCCTCAATTGTATTCTCAAAGCCATCGACTATATTCTCGGCGTACTGAATCTGGCCTCCGGCAACCCACTTCGCCAGATCAGCCATGGCTCTCGGGTAATCCTTCGAATAGTCTCCGACCAGAAATCCCTTCATTAAAGCTGTGTTCGTAAGCAGTGTGCTCTGAACCCGAGGGCCTTGATCCGGCTTTTCCAGATTGTACAGCGCTATTTGACCACAGATTGGAATACGGGCATTTTTGTTAATGAGCGACAGCACCGCATCGGACACTTCGCCGCCTACATTATCGAAGTACACATCCACCCCATTTGGACAAGCCTTCTCGAGGGCAGCCAACAGATCGGGCTCGGTACGATAGTTAATTGCCGCATCGAAGCCGAGCTGCTCCGTCAAATAGGTATTCTTCTCATCGGATCCAGCGATTCCGACAGCCCTTGCTCCTTTTAGCTTGGCAATTTGTCCGACCACCATACCGACAGCACCTGCCGCACCGGATACAACCACCGTCTCGCCTTCTTTCGGCTGGCCGATATCGAGCAGGCCGAAGTAAGCCGTGAGCCCCGTCATGCCAAGCACACCCAGCGAGGCCGTGATAGGAGCTAATTCGGGATCCACCTTGCGAAGAGTAGAGGTGTCTGCTGCAGCAAAACGCTGCCATCCCCATGTTCCGGCTACGACATCCCCCGGCTTAAATTCGGGATCTGCCGATTCCATGACCTGCCCTATGGCTCCGCTCTTAATGACTTCTCCTATTTTATAGGGCTCAGCATAGCTTTTCGCTTCACTTAAGCGCCCCCTTATATAAGGATCAACGGATAAGTACAGCGTACGCACAAGGGCCTCACCCGCTTGGGGTACAGGCAGGGGTTCTTCTTGAAGCGAGAAGCTGCTCATATCCGGCATTCCTTGCGGACGGCTGGCTAACAATATTTTTTCATTAATGGACATATGGTTAATAACCTCCTTAAGATACTTCTTTCCATTACGGCTCCAGTATTTAAGGCATTAAATATGAACTGCGTTAACAGTCCTTCTATATATTAACCATTCTGTCCAATTACAAAATATCAAGCCAGATCTTGATCGCCGTCGCCAGAATCAGCACAGCCAGTATAATTTGCAGCAACTTGGTATTCATCTTCTTACCGGCGGAAGCGCCGAGCGGAGAAGCGATCAGACTGGCAATGATCATGATCAGGGCCGGGAAGTAATCGACCTGTCCGGTCGTCACCTTACCTACTGTAGAACCGATGGAAGAGATAAAGGTAATCGCGAGTGAGGAAGCGATGGTCATTCTCGTAGGAATTTTCAATACCACAAGCATGATCGGCACAAGCAGGAACGAACCGGCCGCACCTACAACGCCTGCCCCTATACCCACAATTAAGGCCAGCACCGCAGCAAGCCATTTATTGAACTTGACCTGGTCCAGCGGAATATCATCTACACCTTTTTTGGGAATAAACATCATGATCGCTGCGGTCAACGCCAGAATGCCATAGATCAAGTTGATGCCGCTCTCACTCATCGATCTCGAGCCGAATCCGCCAATAAAGCTACCGATGAGAATGGCTGTACCCATATATATGATAAGTGTTTTATTTAAATATCCGCCCTTACGATATGCCCATACGCCCCCAATGGTCGCGAAGAGCACCTGGACGGCACTGATGCCGGACACCTCATGCGCGCTGAAAGCCGCGAGCCCGAACAAAGGCGGAATATATAACAACATCGGATATTTAATAATGGAGCCGCCTATACCTACCATGCCTGAAATATAGGAGCCTATAAATCCGATCAAAAAGATAGTCACGATAAACGATAAGCTCATGTCCATATAAAGTCCCTCCTTCTTAAAAAAAGGGAACCAAGCCTGGTTCCCTTCAACCTGTGTACTTCTGCAAGCGATCTATTAACGAACCGCACAGCGGTTTGGACCAATTTCCATTTCACGCTGCTTTTCTTCATCCGGTTCGATTTTGCCCATATTCGTATGACGAATTTCTTGATAAGCGTTCGGCTGTGGCGGAAGATTCTTGGTAACCATGTTTCTGAACTCTTCTTCATCTGCAATGTTCAGTCCATGATTCGAAGCGTACAGATCGCCGAGCTTTTTCGCTACCGTGCCGTCCTCGTTCACTTCTTCCATAATCATAAAGTGAGCCGGCAGAACGATCAGTTCATCTGAAAGCTCCTTATACCGCTTGTACAACGTCTCGCGCAAATCTCCAACCCAGTCCTCTGCAAGTCCAGCGAGGTCCGGTCTGCCGATCGAATCGATAAACAGAATATCGCCTGACAGCAGGTAGCGGTCATCGATGATAAACGAGGTTGATCCAATCGTGTGCCCCGGGGAGTACAGGGCGTCAATGCGAATCTTCGTATTGCCGATCATCACTTCGTTACCGTCTTCGAGCGGCTGATAATTAAATACAACCTCCTCGGCGTCCTTTGGAGGAAGCCAGTATGTTGCGTTTGTCTTCTCTGCAATAGTCCGCCCTCCGGATACATGGTCTGCATGAAGATGTGTGTCAAACACATGCTTGATCTCTACATTCAAGCTGTTGGCAAAGTCGATATAAACATCTGTCATACGGGAAGCATCGAACAATGCTGCTTCACCATTGGATACGGCCATATATGACAGGCAGCCCTTGCCGATCCGAACGAATTGATACAGCTCGCCACCGTCCTTCAGATCCCCTGCTTTTACAGGTACGAGATGTTCACTCCAGGCTTTCATTCCGCCCTTCAAGTAAGCTACAGTGCGTCCCTGCTCTGACAGCATCTCTGCAACCATTACAGATGATCCTTCCTTCGCACAGACAACAAGCACTTCCTGATCGGTCGGAATCTGATCCATAATCTCTTCCACACCGTCAATCAGATCAAAATAAGGAATGTTCAAATAGGTGAAGTTTACACCTTCGACCTTCCAATCTTCGAAATCACCCTTGTTACGTACGTCGAGAACGAACAGGCTCTCTTGGCTGATCGCCTTCTGTGCCACCTCTGCAGGATGCATTGCAATTACTGACATAATATTATTCCTCCTTCATTCTTGGTTGTTATTGTTATGGTCTCTTAGTCATTAATGCTTGTCGTATCCCCAGTCCATCCACTCATGCCGGGCACCACATTGGTCACTCGTTCAAATCCGTTAGCTGCCAGCTTCTGAGCTGCCATATCACTGCGGCTTCCCGTGCGGCATACCACATAAATTTCGTCCTGCGGATTTAATTCTCCCATACGGCTCTCCAGCTCACCCAGTGGCATCGAGACCGCATTTGGAATATGTTTAAAAGCAAACTCGGCAGCTTCCCGAACATCAAGCACAACAACCGGTTCACCTGATTTCAGCTTCTGCTCTAATTGAGCGTTCTCTGCTACATTGGGAAAGGCAGGTGCCGCATGCTCTTCCTCAGAGGATTTTCTGATATAATGCTTCAGTACACCATCCTCCTCGATGGTACCTAAATATTGCTGACCTGTGCTTTCTGCCCAAGCCTGCATATCCGCCTTTGATCCTTTATCAGTTGCCTGTACCTCAAGAACCTGACCTGCTTCTAAGTCCTTAATGGCTTTCTTGGTCCGCACGATCGGCATGGGACAAGCCAGGCCTTTGGCATCTAGAGTTACGTTTGACTGAATGTTCTTCATACAATGATTCCTCCTGCGTTGTATACCTATAGGGGTATATTGTTTTGTAAAAAAAAGGTGCTTGTCGCACCAATACAGCAAATTTATGCGTACGGATCTCTTCTACTCATGGTGAATGCTATATTATTTTATCATTTCAAATGCTGCAAAAATACTATGGTTACTCCGTCTTGCCTTCCCATGCCAGCATTCCGCCTGTCATGTTGATGACGTTGAAGCCCTGGCTCTCAAGATACTCGGAAGCACGTCCGCTTCTGCCGCCGGAACGACATACCATAATATACTCCTTCGACTTGTCCAGCTCCTGCTTACGGAACTCAATCAGTCCCAAAGGAATATTAACAGCGCCTGGAATCTTGCCTTCTTCCACCTCATCTGTTTCACGCACATCAATAATGTTCAATTGCTTGCCTTCATTCAATAATTTTTCCACTTCTACAGGTGTAATTTCTTTCATGATTATCGAACCTCCAGTTTATGATTTGGGTCTCCAGGCACTCATGCCGCCTTTTACATTCGTTACATTCGTAAAGCCTGATTTCTTTAACAGTTTACTTGCACTATTGCTGCGCATCCCGCTTTGACAGATGACAACAACCTCACGTTCCTGTGAAAGTTCCCCCATCCTCTGGCCAAGCTGCTGCAGCGGAATGTTCCTAAAGCCCCGGATATGATTTCCCTTATACTCTCCAGGTGTACGGACATCAATAAACTGCTTGTTCTTATCCTGCAATTCATTGTTCAGCTCAGCCGTCGTAATCTGACGGATTCCCTTGGTTGGAAACATACGCCGGACCAAAAACAATATAATGAGTGCAATAATTACGATATTGAGATATTCCAAGAGCAGAGTTCCTCTCTTTTCCGGGGATCTCCCCTACTTATTATATAAACAGGTTCACATTACCTTCTTGTGCATCAGCCAGATAAGCTGCAACACCTGCATATTCAATGTTATCCAGCAATTCCTCTTTCTGTAGTCCAAGCAGATCCATGGTCATTGTACAGGCAACCAGCTTTATATCCTGCTCCTGTGCCATCTCGATCAGTTGGGGAAGCGGTACTGCATTGTGCTTCTTCATGATATCTTTAATCATTTTGGGTCCCATGCCGGCGAAGTTCATATTGGAAAGGCCCATCTTATCTGCGCCTCTCGGCATCATCTTCCCGAACATCTTCTCCATAAATCCTTTTTTGGCCGGAAGCATAACATCCTCGTCTTTACGGAGTGCATTTAGCCCCCAAAAGGTATGGAATATTGTCACTTCATGGTCGTAAGCCGCCGCACCGTTAGCAATAATATAAGCAGCCATGGCCTTATCATAATCGCCACTGAACAGTACGATGGTTGTTCTCTTCTGATCCGTCAAATTAATTTCCTCCTTGTATCTAACACTTCTTACCCCTTGGGGTATATTTAAATTTAAAAAAATAATTAGCCTTTCTTAATCCAAAATTTCAGTACACCATTGTCTTCCTGATGTTCTAATATCTCATGTCCACTTGAGCTAGCCCACGCTGTCAAATCATTCTTGGCGCCTTTATCTGTGCTGTGAACTTCCAGCACCTGGCCTGACTCCATTTCCTTCATAGCTTTCTTCGTCTTCACAATCGGCATTGGGCAAGCCAGCCCTGTTGCATCCAGTACTTTATCTGTGTTCATTCGTAATTCCTCCTCGACTTTGTTAGAAATTTAATGTGATACTGTTGTATTCATCATCCATCACATACCCTACTGGGTATATTAAAGGGTATAGAAAGGGGTGTCAACCCCTTTCTGAATCAGCGGCTCTTAACCAAGAGGTTTACCGCCTCCACAACCAGCTCTTCGGTACTCTGACCGTTATCTTCCGCATTCCGTACACAACTCACAAGATTTGAGCTGACTACAACCCCAATCGTGCGGTCAATGGCTGTGCGTGCTGCCGACAGCTGGGTAATCACTTCTTTACAATCTTTATGTTCTTCCATCATCTTCAGAATACCGCGCAGCTGTCCTTCGATCCGCTTAACACGATTCTTCATCTGATCGTTGTAATCCATCATGTTTCTACCTCCTATCTATTCAATTATATATTCTTATACTCATCATTTCAGTATAAATCACTTTTTCATAATATATACCCCGATGGGTATATTGTCAAGTGTATATCTGAAAATGAACATAAATACTCTTTCTTTCCTTCCTCTAGTCATATGGATAACGAAGACGGGCTATTCAGATACATGGCCCCAATTTTGAGATTTGTCACATTCTTTTTGTGAGATATATGTTATTATACCCCCTAGGGTATGAAATAAACCATTTAATGGAGGGGTTAATTATGGGTAAGAAAATCGTTATTGTAGGCGGCGTGGCTGGAGGTGCTTCAGCAGCAGCAAGGCTTCGCAGATTGGATGAAAGCTCAACGATTGTACTGGTGGAGCGCGGTGAATATATTTCTTTTGCCAATTGCGGCCTTCCCTACTATATAGGAGAAACCATTCAAGAACGCAGTAAGCTGATGGTTCAGACTGTCGAGGGCATGAGCAAGAGATTCAACCTCGATATCCGTAATCTCAGCGAGGTGGTATCCATTCAGCGCGAGGATAAGACCGTATCTATCAAAAATGTGTCTACAGGCCAGATCAGCACAGAAAGCTACGACCATCTCATCTTATCTCCCGGTTCGAAGCCGATTGTGCCAAACATTCCCGGCCTGGATGAAGCCAAGGATGTCTTTACGCTTCGCAACATTCCGGATACAGACCGGATCAAGCAGTTCGTCGATCAAGAGCAGCCTGCTGAAGCCGTAGTCGTCGGCGGTGGCTTCATTGGACTTGAGATGGCGGAAAACTTGGCGGACCGCGGAATAAGGGTGACTATTATTGAGATGGCTAATCAGGTGATGGCGCCTCTGGATTATGAAATGGCTTCAATCGTCCACACTCATCTGAAGGAAAAAGGAGTAAACCTTATCCTCGAGGATGGTGTTAAAGCCCTTTCCGAGCAAGGGAAAACCATTGAGCTGTCCAGCGGCAAAAAAGTCACAACAGATATGATTATTCTGTCCATCGGCGTTCGGCCAGAGAATAAGCTTGCTGTAGATGCCGGACTTGCTGTTGGTGAGCGCGGCGGAATTCTGGTCAATGAATTCATGCAGACGAATGATGAGAATATCTATGCGATCGGGGACGCGGTTCAGATTTCCGATTTCGTACATCAGAGCCCGGCGATGATTCCACTGGCTGGACCTGCTAACAGACAAGGACGTTTGGTGGCGGATCACATTTACGGAAAGAACATTTCCTATAAAGGAACGCTCGGAACCTCCATTGCCAAAGTATTCGAGCTGACCGTAGCTGCAACAGGCAGCAACGAGAAGAAGCTCAAACAGCTCGGCTTGCCTTATAAGGCCGTTCATATTCACCCGGCTTCCCATGCCGGATATTACCCTGGGGCGTATCCAATTTCTCTGAAGCTGTTGTTCAATCCGGAGGATGGAAGAATTTACGGAGCGCAAGCGGTAGGTAAAGACGGTGTAGACAAGCGAATTGACGTCATCGCGACAGCTATCAAAGGTAATCTGGACGTGCATGACCTGACTGAGGTCGAGCTTTCTTATGCTCCTCCTTACTCTTCTGCCAAGGACCCTGTCAATTATGCCGGATACGTAGCCTCAAATATCATGGATGGCACGGTGGAGACAGCACAGTGGAATGAAATCGATGAGCTTATCGAAAATGGAGCTACACTTGTTGACGTTCGTGAGCCTGCAGAGAGAAAGGCCGGATTCATCATGGGCTCCATTAATATCCCGCTTAACGATCTGCGCGACCATATGAGTGAGCTTCCGAAGGACGAGACCATTTATGTCAGCTGCCAGGTCGGACTTCGCGGGTATCTTGCTGCCCGGATCCTGACGGAGAACGGCTTCCATGTCAAAAACCTGGATGGCGGCTGGAAAACCTATTCCTCTGTAAAATAAAAATCAGGCTTAGACTGGTGTTCAATTCATGGTTTCCGGGTAATAACTAAGGAATCTAATTAATTACCTATAATATACAGGGGATGTTAACCTGCAAAAGGTACAACCTCGGCTGAGGTTAACTTAGTCTTGGTGTACCTTTTTTTATTCCCATCTTAAGGAGGATTTCTGTTATGTTTCTGGAAGCCATATACCATCGCCCTCGTAAAAACTGGTCCTATGCTTATGATGGAAATACAGTCCATCTGCGAATTCGTACAAAAAAAGACGACATGACGGAAGTATTCGCTCTCACAGGTGATAAATACATATGGGAGCAGACGATGGAGTATATTCCTATGAAGAGGCTCGCCTCTGATGAACTGTTTGATTATTGGGAATGTGAAGTGCAGCCGCCTTACCGCCGGCTTAAATACGGTTTCCTGCTCCAGCAGGGGCACGAAAAACGCTGGATGACCGAATACGGATTTCTAAAGGAGCCCCCGGAGAACCCGGATCGTCTGTTTGAGTTTCCATACATTAATCCGGCAGATGTGTTTACAACGCCGGAATGGGTGAAGGATGCTGTGTTCTATCAGATCTTCCCTGAACGGTTCGCTAATGGTGACCCAGGCAATGATCCTGAAGGTACCCTTGCATGGGGAAGCGCTGAGCCTACCCGAGCGAACTTCTTCGGCGGCGATCTTCAGGGTGTCATGGACCACCTGGATCATTTGACGGAGCTTGGCATCAATGCCATCTATTTCACGCCCCTGTTCAAGGCAACAACGAACCATAAATATGACACCGAGGATTATATGGAGATTGATCCGCAATTCGGTGATAAGGAAACGCTGAAAAAGCTTGTAGACCTGTGCCATGAACGCGGAATACGCGTGATGATGGACGCGGTGTTTAACCATGCGGGACGGACCTTTGCCCCTTTTGTCGATGTACAAAAGAACGGAGAGAACTCCAAATACAAGGACTGGTTCTATATCCGCTCCCTGCCGCTTGAAGTTGTAGATGGAATTCCAACCTACGATACATTTTCTTTCGAACCGCTTATGCCGAAGCTGAACACGCATAATCCGGAAGTGAAGGAGTATCTGTTAAAGACGGCTGAATACTGGACTCGGGAAATTGGAATTGACGGATGGCGCCTGGATGTGGCGAGCGAGGTCGGGCACCAGTTCTGGCGTGAATTCCGGCAGGTCGTGAAGAATGCCAATCCTGAGGCCTATATTCTGGGCGAGGTATGGCATGAATCCTCGGTGTGGCTGGAAGGTGACCAATTCGATGCGGTCATGAATTATCCGTTCACTTATGCCGTCATGGACTTCTTCATTCATCACTCGGTAGATGCAGAGAAGTTCTCCTTTATGCTGGGCAAGCAGCTGGCTGGATATCCGCTTCAGGCCACTGAAGTCGCTTTTAATCTGCTCGACAGCCATGATACCCCCCGCCTGCTCACGATTGCAGATGGCGATAAGCGTCTAATGAAGCTGGCAGCCCTGTTCCAGTTCACTTACTTCGGAACACCATGCATTTACTACGGAGATGAGATTGGAATGGAAGGCGGGCAAGACCCGGGCTGCCGAAAATGCATGGTATGGGATGAGAACGAGCAGGATAAGGAGCTCTTCTCCTTTTATAAGAGAATGATTAAACTGCGTAAGGAACACTCAGCTCTGCGCACAGGTTCCTTTAAGTTTCTTCTGGCTGAGAACCAGGGTGGCAAGCTTGTCTACCAGCGTGAAGACGAGAATGGATCGATCATCCTCTTTATGAACAATGATAAAGCCACCCAATCGTTAACTGTGCCGGTATATGAGCAGACATGGAGCGATCTCTGGAATGAGGGCGAAACCTTCAAGGCACATAAAGGTCAGCTGACCGTGAAGCTGCCGGCTTACGGATTCGCCATACTCAAAGCGATGCAATCCTAAGCTTTACGACATGAATATTCACACAATACGAATCATTAAGGATACCACTTGTTAAGCAGATAAATAATCAATAATGCTGAACAAATAGAACAAGGGAAATGTACGCGCGCGGGAAGAATTAGCGCCGTCATTTCCCTTGTTTATTTTATATTGGATTATGGTTGGATCTATACTTACACTTCTTTACGCTGGAAGTACAGCAGACCGATTACAAAGAAAATGACCAAACCTCCAAGTATAACCCCCATTAATGTCTGTAATGGCACGACAAAAGCGCCGAAGGCATCCTGCTCAGATGGAATCATGGCCAGGAGAGGCTGAGCCCAAGGATAGTAAGGACCGAAGGTTACTGAATTCACGATGAGGATGTTCGGAACCGTGAATATAATATTCAGCGCCAGCGGAGCTGCGAAGCTGCTCCAGGCTGTTGATACTGCGAGCTGCAGCGCCGCGAGCGGCATGCAGGCCACCCATCCCCCGAGCAAGCTTGTCATCAGCATATCCCACGGCATGGGCTGATTTACTTCATGATACCAGCCCGCTCCAAAAATGGCGGCGAGGAACAACAGCTGAGCTGCGGCAAGCAGCAGAATAACAACTGAAAACTTGGCACAATAGACCGCTATGCGGGAAACCGGTGCCACAAGCAGCTGTTTCCATCCCCCGCCCATATGCTCATACCGGCACACCATAGCGCTGAGCACCCCCGTTAAAATCGGAAGAAACAGCAGCGCATGTACTCCAGCCATGCTGCCAACAATAATATGCCATGGGTTTAATTCCCCAGGATCTCTGTTAAACATGCCTACCAGAAGAGCGAGGACAGGACTCAGGATAAGCTGAATCCACACTCCCGGACCTGATATTTTCAACCACTCCGAGGATATAGCCCGAATATAGGATGCCATTTAGTTCACATCCCTTCGATTGAAATGAATCATGCCCATCAGTGCAATGACTGCCCCCAAGAGAAGTCCGGCACTAAGCACCCGTGTCTGTCCCGGTCCGATATAGGCGAGCAGCGGCCATTTCAAAGGCATCCAGTCAGGAAATTGCAGTGCGAACATAGACACTACGGATGCCGTTACACCAAAGCTTACAGCTATGCCTTGATTTTTAATCGTTAGAGATAACCAGAGCTGGAGTGCCAGCAGCGGAACAGCGCCTGTGAATGGTACAAAGCCAAGACGTATCAGGTCCCCGAAAGGAATGTTCTGTCCATCCATGCCCAGCGAAAGTCCGAGCAGTGCAGCTCCAACCGTCAGTAATATGCAGGATACTGACAAAATGAGCAGAGCCATCACGAATTTCGCGCTGAACACAGCGGCTCGAGTAATCGGGAGTGCGAGCAGCTGCTTCCAGGAACTAAGCTGATACTCAACATTCGCGATAAGCGAGCAAACAAGTGTAATCCCAAGGAAAAGTGCAATCGGCACGAAAAATAAGATGTTCTCAAGCAGCCCGCCCCAAGGGTCAGCTGCATACTCTTTCATTAAATAATCGTACCGTAGTCCAAAATTCAATCCCTGCATGGCAATTAATCCGACAGGACCAATAATAGCAAGAAGCCAGATTCCCTTCCCCCGAATCTTCAGGAGGTCAGCGGATAGCGCACGGCCAATCATTGCTCGCTCCCCCCTCCGACGATCTCCATGAAGATATCCTCCAGCGACCTTCGCTTCTCTTCAACGCGGTACACAGCATGGTCATTCTCGACGAGCCGCTTCACAAGCTGAGAAACCTGGGCATCCTGCATAGGCTCCATTTCCAAAATACTGCCGCACAGTTTCCCTTCGCACCCCAGATCAAGTGCCAGTCCCATCGCAAGCTCCGGCTCTGACACAGACAGGCGCATTCCGCTCGATGACTGGGATATCAGGCTTTGAATCGTATCCTGAAACACAAGCTGTCCTTCACGGATAATGCCAACTCTGCCCGCCATCTGCTCCACTTCACTAAGCAGATGGCTTGAGATCAGCACCGTAATTCCGTGCTGCTTCGGCATATCTTTGATCAGCTCACGAATTTCTTGAATACCTGATGGATCAAGGCCGTTCGTCGGTTCATCCAGAATCAGCAGCTCCGGATTTCCCAAAAGCGCCGCGGCGATTCCGAGCCGCTGTTTCATCCCAAGAGAGTAACCTTTCACGAGCCGTTTAGCATCATTGGTCAGACCAACGATACTCAGCACTTCCGAAATCCGCGATTTGGGACCTCCGATGATACGTCTTAAAGCTTCCAGATTATCAACCGCTGATAAATGTCCGTAGTAAGACGGATACTCCACCAGCGACCCCGTCCTGCGCAATATGTTCATTTTATCTTTCGTTAAATCCTTGCCGAACAGCTGAATCGAACCCCGGGTTGGTTTAATCAGGCCCAGGAGCATCCGAATGGTTGTTGTTTTCCCGGCACCGTTCGGGCCCAGAAATCCGTATATATCACCTCTCGCGATTTTTAGGTCCAGATTATTAACAGCCGTTCGGTTGCGATAGATCTTATATAATCCTTTGGTTTGAATGACTAGTTCAGTCACGATTATCACCTCGGAATTAACTTTAATCTTCCAAGGTTAAATCCAAGTCACCTTGTTGTTTAAAAACCGTTTAAATTTTCCGGGGATTCAAGGGATAGCGTGATTGACGTTCCGGATGGCGAACTGTGGATGATATAGTCAATCCCCATTTCTTTGGTCAGAAAATCGACAACAGCAAGCCCGATGCCGGCTCCTTTACCTGACGCTTCTCCCTCCATTCCCGGTCCCTTGTCAGACACCACAAGCGCAATACCATTGCCGGGCATCTGCTTTGTATGGAGCCCCATATAGTGCCCCGATTTGGCATGCCGAATGATATTCTGAAACAGATTATCCAGAATTCTTTTGAACCACAGTACATCAATTTCCCAGATCACAGGCTCATCCTGAAGCTCAATATCCACCTCGAACCCTTCCTTTTCCCAAAGCGGGTACCAGGCTGCAGCACTCTCGCGAACAAGACGGAGCACATCAACTGGCTCAGGATTGAGCTCCGCTTTTCCGCTTGTAAGCAGACTGTACGATAATAAATTGTCGATCAGCCCGCTTACATCCCCAATCTTTGTCTCCATCAGCGCAAGTGATTCTTGCCCTGTATCACTCAGCGGCTCTTGTCTCATCGAAAAAATATGGCTGCGAATAATCGTTAATGGTGTCCTTAGATCATGCGACAGATTAGCAATGAGCGATTTTCGCAGCTGTTCCTCTTCCTTCTCACGCTTTCGTCCCGACTCCAGCTGTATGACCATATGATTATAGGCTTCTTCCAACTGACCAATTTCGTCCGGTTTACGAACCAAGACCTGTGCAGGAATTCCAGACTTTCCCGGAGTGGTCATGGCATCTCGCAAATGCAGCAGACGACGCCGGATCCTCACAAAAAACAACCATGAGATCAGGATGAACATCAGAGAAATAACCAGCACAATAAGAGAATAGATCGCCGTTTCATTGCCTGTCTGCTCCGATTTACGAATATAACTCCGTTCCAGCTGCATGACCATAAATCCTTGTCCTTTATCTTCCCTGCCCCCGATAAATGCCACGGTTGTAAACGGGTCAGAGTTAACGGATTCCTTCATAAACTGCACCGTGTCCCCTATTCTCCACTGAGTGGGGACATTTAGATCGTTCGGAAGCTTCAAGCGGGTACGGCTGTTTCCATCCACCCAAAACATTGAAGTCTCCGGATATTCCTCCCTAAGCTCCAGCAAACGATGATTGATCCCTTCAGGAGACTTTCCGTCTAAGCTTACAGCCTCCTTATGCCACATCTGCTCAATCACCGTACCGTTCGAATACTTCTCAGGTATTTCCTCTCTATAGTTGAACACCACATTATTCACAAACCAGTAAAACAGGGAAGCCAGCGGAAACATAATAGGCATAAAGATCATCGCAATGGAAATAATGAGCAGATACCGTGAAGTCAAAGAATTACGAAAGCGGATCCTTTTTCTCCTGTTCTTCCACCATTTCATGCTCTCACCCTGTAACCAAGCCCCCGAACGGTCTCTATGATCTCAGGCGATGCCGGGTCTTTCTCCACCTTCTCACGCAGATACCGGATATGAACCATTAATGTCTTGTCCCCCTCGATATAGGATTCACCCCATACCGACTCATATATTTGCTCTTTCGTCAGCACTCTTCCTTGATGACGGAATAAATACATAAAGATTTGAAACTGCTTCCCAGTGAGGAGAATTTCTTCACCGGTTTCTCTGTTGACAATCCGGTTCTCATCCTCATAAACGGTAAGATGCTTTAGCACCGCAGGCTCCGATGAGTGTACTGCGGAGCGGCGAAGAAGAACCTCCACTCTTGCAGCCAGCTCCTCCGGATGAAACGGTTTTGTCATATAATCATCGGCAAACTGTAATCCTTCCAGCTTATCGTCTATCGATGTACGGGCTGACAGCATCAGAATCGGAAGACCGGGGAAGGCTCGCTTAAGACGGTGTCCAACCGTAAATCCATCCAATCCCGAAAGCATTACATCAAGTATAGCTATTTTGCAGGAAGCGGCTGACTCCACCGCCTTCTCACCGCCTTTAAGCCATATAACCTGATACCCCTTCTCTTTCAGGAAGCTGCTTACCCATTCTCCAATCTCGGGATCATCCTCGATATATAATAGAGTGGCATTCATCATCTGCATATATCCTTTCTACTATGTAGAGCATATTTTTGTCCCGCATTATAACGGTGAAAATCTCTTTTCCATTCATCTGCTATAACGATACTATAACAAAGTTTGTTGTCTATTAAACGGGTTACTGTCTTGCAGATTTATACGACATACTATATCTTTGAAAGGCAGAATAAGGAATCCACTACAGAAGAGATTGGATGTGTAGATATGAGTATTACGGCTATGACATTTAACTTGCGTGTAAATGTAGACAGCGACGGAACCAATGCTTGGCCCCATCGCAAGCATCTTGCAGCCGCTGTAATCGCCGGGGCTGCTCCTCACGTGGTAGGCACACAAGAAGGAACGAATCACATGCTGAGGGATCTGGATGAAGCCCTTCCTTCTTACCGCAGAATCGGAACCGGCCGGACCGGTATGGAAACCGATTACGATGAATTTTGCGCCATTTATTATAATCAAGAATCTTTAACCCTGCTTGCGCAAGGACAGTTCTGGCTGTCCGAGACACCTGAAGTTCCCGGAAGCATCAGCTGGGACAGCTCCTACCCCCGCATCTGTACTTGGGGTCTGTTTCAGAATGATGAGAAGGAAGGGCAGCGTTTCTATGTTCTGAATACACATTTTGATCATCTTGGCACGATTGCAAGGCAGCAGAGCGCACAGCTTGTACTTAAGCAAATACAGCAATTCCGTGAAAAAGAGCAAATTCCAGTGGTGCTGATGGGTGACTTAAACGCTGAACCCGATCAACCGGAGATCCAGCAGCTCGAACAGCATTTGAACAGTGCTTACACCCTTCTTAGCGAGCCGGTAGGACGCACCTTCCATGATTTCAAGGGAGGCACAGAGGGACAGCCGATCGACTATATTTTCACCACATCCGATGTCCGCATGGGTGACATTCACCTACACCGGGAACTGCTCGAGGGAGCCTATCCTTCTGATCACTATGCTGTTTCGGTTACCTGGACACCTGCAAATTCATAAAGCTTTTTAATAAGGGAAGAGCCGTCCTAAAGCCTCATCAGGACTGCTCTTTTTTTGTTCAGGAAAATCCCCAAAGGATTGCAATGCGTTTTTTAGCTATAAAGAAGGAAATTATAACATTTTGCCGAATATTAAATAGTCATAATTACCCATATAAGGAGAGATATAAATTGAAAGATAAGGTAAAAGGTCTAGTTCTAGGCATTACTATCGGCACTTTAATTACCGGAGGTTCTGCTTATGCAGCTTCTAATACGAAAATCAACGTAGTTTTTGAAAATGTGAAGTATATGTTTAATGGGGTACATAAACAAACAACGAAATCCATTGTTTATAATGGCCAATTGTATGTCCCGGCAAAAAACGCTGCCGCGACATTAGATCAGTCTTTCTCATATGATGGAAAAAATAAAACCGCATGGTTCGGAAAAAAAGAGGGTTCCTTTAAATATCTGGATGAAATCTCATATGCACGCACGGATGGAGAGAACGCCAAGAAGAACATTTACTTCAAAAATTGGACCCATCCCTCAAACTTGAAATTTACGATTGCTGGTAACAAATACTTGCATGGTATCGGATCCATACTCGATATACCTTCCAACGGAAAAGATTACTATAACTCTGTCGATTATAACCTGAATGGTAAGTATAAGAAGTTGACCGGATATATTGGTGTTGACGATTACACTAAAAATTCAGATAACACAGGGACTGTTATCATTAAGGGCGATGGCGAAGAGTTGTACAGACTTGAAGGTATTAAAGGCGGAGATATGCCTGTAAAAGTAAATATCGATATGACTGGTGTGTTAAAATTACAAATCGTTTTCGAGAGTTCGATTGACAATGGCGAGCAAATTGATTTAGTCATTGGCGATGCCAAGTTATTTTAATAGAGTTATCATCTCTCGATTGAACACAGGAATAAATTGAATATTTCCTTATAACTAAAACAGCTGCCTAAGGACTTCTCCTTAGGCAGCTGTTTCTCGCCTTGCCTGGCTTCAGAGGATAGCAATCAGAAGAAATAACGCTAATCCAATCCTCCACGTTCTACCGATTTCAATCCATCATAATCCAGAGGAGGTCGCTGCGCTGGCTTTCCAAACAAATAGCCCTGTGCCATCTCCATACCTATTCCCCGGCAAAACTCGTATTCCTCACGCCGCTCAATTCCCTCAGCCAACACCTTCGCGCCAAAACTATGAGCCAAATTAGTAATCAACGCCAATTGCCGCTGATGTGCCCGTTTCTCATCACAACGGTCAATCAAACTGCGGTCGATCTTTACATAATCCGGCTTCAGCCTGACCATCTGCTCTAGTGTAGAATAGCCGGCTCCAACATCATCCATGGCTACAGAAATTCCATTTTGCCGATACACTTCGAAGATAGATTGCAAATGCTGCATATCATCTACCCGCTCTGTCTCGACGACCTCAAACACAAAATCCGTCGGCTCAAGCGCCAGCCTTTCGATTGTCCGAAACGTATGGCTGAGGCAAAATTCAGGTTCATAAACGGAGGAGGGCAGAAAGTTAACAAATCGTTTCACACCTTTGGGCAGCCATAACGCGCTTGTCTCTATGGCCGATATTCTTGCCGCACGGTCCAGAAAAGAGTGAAGCCCCGCTGTCCGGGCGATTTCAAATAGCCTGTTTGGCTGAAATGGAATACCGGACTTCCTGGAGCGCAGCAGAAACTCGTATGCCACAATACTTTCCGCATCATCGACAATCGGCTGCATATAGCTCGTAAACTGCTTTTCCAGAATAATGGTAGCGACATCACACTGTTCAATGAACTCTTCGAAATCACTCAGCGGCATCCACCGATGCTGGGTACAGGGTGCAATTCCGCCGGTTACACAGAACTTCAATTTCTGCCGAATAGACGGATTAAGCCCTTGTAGAAGCTGCAGGACGGAGAGCATCTCTTCACGATCCTTGTACTTCAGGATACAACTCTCCTGTATCTCCTCCGCAGCAAAGCCATTTGTACAGAACAACGAGATCAATTCCGCACATGCAGGGCGTATGTAGACAATTCTCTGGTACTCAATAGGTTCAAAAGTACCGCAGTTATAGCACAACATGTTTGTCCTCCTCAGCAAGCTAACTCACTATACTACTTATCGGCAGTTAACCGGATAATCTTTGCTATTATGTGCAAAATTCAGAAGAGAGGCAGTCTCAAGATTTGACATAAATTTGCCATTTGGCTCCTCTCTCCTTCGCAGCATACATGGCAGAATCAGCCCGCCCAATCAGCTCTTGATCATTAGAGGCATGGTCAGGATATACAGCAAGCCCAATGCTCGAGGAGGTATGAATCGCATGCTCTTCCAGCTGATAAGGCCATTTCAGAAGATCACTGATTCGTTCAGCCAATTCAATGAGCTCCTCGTCGCCTGCAGCGGGATAAACGATAACGGTAAACTCGTCGCCTCCCAGACGGGAACAGGTCAGCCTGTCGCTGTCCAGCGACATCAGTCTTTGAGCGACCATTTGAATAAGCTGATCACCGGCATGATGACCGTAATTGTCATTTACCCGCTTAAACTGGTTTAAATCCATATACAGGAGTCCCAATCTGCTCCCTTGCTTGTCGGCCTTCGCTAACCTTTCGATCAGGCGGGTATTAAAATAACGCCGGTTATACAATCCGGTCAGATCATCATGATGGGCCAAGTACTCGCTTTGCTTCAAGCTCTGGTGCAGGCGATCCAGCAGCCGGTCATTCTCCAGCTGTATAAGCATCTGCCGCAGCAGAATCAGCAGCACACTGAGCGACAGGCCCGTAAACAGACCGTTCCATCCACCAAAGTGATGACTGATGAGAACAATCAGCCCCGCAAGCACGGCATAGGGGAGTAAGTATTTTACGATAAATGTGCTTATTTCGGATCTTTGCCTCTCGCTCCCCTTTTCAGTCCGTTTTTCAAATGCAGAGTAAGTACCCGCCATCCCGATCAGGAACACAGCAGCTGTCCAGAACAAATGTATTATAGGACTCGGATCTATTCCCTCAATCACTTCAGACATGAGATAGAGCAAGTTCCCAATGACATATACGGAGCCGCCTAAACAAACATATGCCACAGCCCATCGGCTCACCTGTTTGGCTTTTACATACAACACCATGGTAAAAAAAATAAGAATGATGCCCCACACCGCGTAAGCTAGATCAAACCACAAAACGATTTCATTGCCGCTCTGAATCGCATTCGGAAACTGAGGCTTCAATATGTATTCAAAGCTTATCGTTATGAACACGATAAACATAATGATGATATCAAACAGGAATCGCAGACTTCTAAGCAGGCCTTGTTCCTGATGGAATAAATAGACCAGGCCAGCTGCAAGTAAAATCGCTTCCAGAATCCATATCAGCTCAGCACTGCCAAGCACATGCGCATGCTCCCCCTTACTCCAGTCGTGTATTGACCACACCAGCTGACGGGCTCCTTCACATATTAAGGCCAGCACAACCAGCAGCCAAAAAAACCGCAGCGGTCCCCGGTGCTTTCCTGAAATATATCCAAGGTAAATGGCAACGCCAAAAGGCGCAGTAACCCCCAACATATAATAGAATGCTTCAGCTTCCGGTAACCAGAGCACAACGATCAATTGAATAAACAAATAGATAACAGCCGGTCCGAGCGTTGTTATATTTGTTAGTTTCCATTTCATAAGCGTTCCCCCTGAAAAGGTTGGCTTGTGATTGACAAGATGTAATTAATAGGCCTAATGGATTATAATAACTGTTCACTTCAATGATACTTTTTGCCCATCAAGATGTAAATGATTAGAAAGAGAAAGTGGAAGATATGACCCTGTATTTGGAAGAACTTACCCCCCTGTATTACCGAAAAATGATGAAAAAGCCCCTGATGCGTTCAATTTTGAGCTTGCATGAAATTCAGTACTAATCACTTACTGGACAGATTTCCGCAGCAGGGCTATAATACACGTAATAAATCTGCGAACAACTTCATAGAACCAGGGTGCTGGAATTGGCCGGCTGAGATTGTATCCCTTAAGATACTGACCGTTATACCTGATCTGGGTAATGCCAGCGTAGGAATGTGTTTTTGGCGTTTTTTTTATGCGCCATCAATCTATTGCGCTCATCACATGCGTCCCAGAATGCTGGGGCGCATTTTTTTATGATTAGGTAAGAAACTTCTAATGAAGGAGCTTGTTCAAAAGGAGCGAGAAATGGTACGAAATCGGAAATGGATAGCTTTGGTTATCATGTGTGCAGTAATGCTCATGGCTGCAGGATGCGGAAATGGAAGCTCAAAGAAGACTGGCAGCAATGCAGCAGATTCAGCAAATGCTCCGAAGGAGCTGCGTGAAGTTCAGCTTATGCTGGATTGGTCCGCCAATACGAATCACACCGGATTATTTGCAGCCAGGGATCTCGGTTACTATGAAGAAGAAGGGTTAAACGTCAAGATCGTACAGCCGGGTGCCGGCGGCAGCGATGCTCTGGTTGCTGCAGGTAAGGCTGACTTCGGTGTCAGCTACCAGGAGGGTGTGACGCTTGCACGGACTCAAGGCGTGCCGCTCGTATCCATCGCGGCTGTCATTCAGCACAACACTTCCGGATTTGCAGCTCCAGTTGACCGAAATATCAAGAAAGCTGCTGATTTTGAAGGTAAAGCTTACGGCGGCTGGGGGTCTCCTGTTGAGGAAGCGATCATGAAATCCATTATGGAGCAGGATAATGCGGATGTTAGCAAGGTAAAAATAATTAATATGGGCGATGCCGACTATTTCACCGCCGTGAAGCGTGACATCGACTTCGCATGGATCTTCTATGCCTGGACCGGCATTGAGGCAAAGCTGCGCGGAGACGACCTGGATATGATTTACGTGAAGGATTATTCCGAGGCACTGGATTATTACACCCCTGTACTCGTGACGAACGAGAAGCTGATTAAGGAGGATCCGGAGCTGGTCAAAGCGTTCATGCGCGCTACAGCTAAAGGATACGACTATGCGATCAAACAGCCTGAAGAAGCTGCAGCACTTCTGTCGAAGGCCGTACCGGAGCTTGACAAGGAGCTGGTGCTTGAGAGTCAGAAATGGCTGAGTCCGCGTTATCAGGATGATGCTCCCCGCTGGGGAGAACAGAAGGAAAGCGTGTGGAAAGGCTATGCTGACTGGATGTTTGAACGCAACCTGCTCGACCAGGAGCTTGATGCCGGGAGCGCGTTTACGAATGAATTTTTACCGGATGAACTGTAATTAATCAACTTCCATCAGAACCTCAGTTAAGAAAGGATGAACTAAATCATGGCTAGTACACTGCTCAGCATTCAAGTCATCCCCAAAACACCGGACGGACGGGACACGATCCCTTATGTAGACGAAGCTATCCGGGTTATTCAGAAGTCGGGAGTCAAGTATCAGGTGAATGCACTGGAAACTACCCTCGAAGGGGAGCTTCCCGAGCTGCTCAAGATTGTAAATGATATGCATGATGCGCTCTTTCAGGCAGGTTGTCCGGGGGTTATCTCCCAGGTAAAAATAGCGCAGTATCCAGGCGGCATCAGCATGGATCAGTTGACCGAGAAATATCGTCCATGAGAACCTTGTTAAATCGTCTTTGGCCGCCCGTTGTGGCGGTCGTT
>NZ_CDSE01000044.1 GCF_001373415.1 Paenibacillus dakarensis
CACCCGCCATGACTGCGCATGCGCGCGTCTACGACATGATTGAATCCTATGGAGTTGAGGAGAGCGGCGGCAGGAAAAAATATAAATTTTTCGAGCAGGAAATATTCGGATTGGATCGTGCGGTGGAAAAGCTTGTCGAGGAATATTTTCATTCTGCTGCCAGGCGGCTGGATGTACGGAAACGCATACTACTGCTGATGGGACCGGTCAGCGGGGGGAAATCCACGATTGTCACTCTTCTGAAGCGTGGACTTGAGAAGCATTCCCGTACGGATCGGGGAGCGGTGTATGCGATTGCCGGGTGCCCGATGCACGAAGAACCGTTACACCTGATTCCCCTTGAGCTGAGGCCGGAGATAGAGAAGCAGCTTGGAGTCCGGATAGAGGGGAACTTATGCCCTTCCTGCCAGATGAGGCTCAAAACGGAATATGATGGTGATATCGAATCCGTGATGGTGGAGCGCGTATTGATCTCGGAAGAAGGCCGAACAGGGATAGGTACCTTTAGCCCTTCTGATCCGAAGTCTCAGGATATCGCAGACTTAACCGGCAGCATCGATTTCTCCACCATTACGGAATATGGATCGGAGTCTGATCCAAGGGCATACCGATTTGACGGGGAGCTGAACAAGGCGAACCGGGGTTTGATGGAGTTTCAGGAGATGCTGAAATGTGACGAGAAGTTTCTGTGGAATTTGCTCTCGCTGACCCAGGAGGGGAATTTCAAGGCAGGAAGATTTGCTCTCATAAGCGCGGATGAACTCATCGTCGCTCACACGAACGAATCCGAGTATAAAGCTTTTATTGCAAACAAGAAGAATGAGGCTCTTCAATCCAGGATGATTGTAATGCCGATTCCTTATAATCTCAGGGTGAGTGATGAAGAAAAAATTTATGAAAAGCTGATCGGTCAAAGTGATATGAAGCATATCCATATTGCCCCTCACGCGCTGCGCTCGGCTGCTATTTTTTCAATTCTAACCCGCCTGAAAGAAACGAAAAAACAAGGCATGGACCTGATCAAAAAAATGCGCATGTATGACGGGGAAGAAATAGAGGGCTATAAAGAAGCAGATTTGAAAGAGATGCAGAATGAGTATTTAGAGGAAGGCATGTCCGGGATAGATCCCCGATATGTTATCAATCGGATCTCGAGTGCTTTGATCAAAAAGGATCTTCAGTGCATTAATGCGCTGGATATGCTGCGCGCAATTAAGGACGGACTGGATCAGCATGCTTCGATAGCGAAGGAAGAGCGGGAAAGATACATGAATTTTATCTCTGCGGCACGTAAGGAATATGATGATCTCGCCAAAAAAGAGGTGCAGAAAGCCTTTGTGTATTCATTTGAGGAGTCTGCAAAAACGCTGTTCGAGAACTATCTCGATAACATCGAGGCATTCTGCAACTGGAGCAAAATTCGCGATCCTTTAACCGATGAGGAGATGGACCCGGATGAAAGATTGATGCGTTCAATTGAGGAGCAGATTGGTGTGTCCGAGAACGCAAAAAAGGCATTCCGGGAAGAGATCATGATTCGGATATCTGCTTACTCCCGCAAGGATAAAAAATTTGAGTATCACAATCATGAGCGTTTACGTGAAGCGATTGAGAAAAAACTGTTTGCTGATCTTAAAGATATTGTTAAAATTACGACTTCAACAAAAACACCGGACGCAGTACAGTTGAAGCGGATTAATGAAGTCAGCTCCCGTCTGATTGAGGAGCATGGATATTGCCCGATATGCGCGAATGAGCTTCTGCGGTATGTAGGAAGCCTGTTGAATAGATAATGATTACGAATAACATGGTGGCCTATGGGTTTCACCATGTTATTTTTTATAGGATTGAAAATGAAAATATGTAAAAAATTTGGTGTAAATATACATTAAATAGGACTTTAGGATTATGTAGGCGTAGTAAAAATAGTCTATAATGTACCCAGCATGATTTAAAATCATGTGACAATTATCACCGGAAATAGGAGTGACTTCATGATCAACGTATCCCCTGTAAGGCTTAAACAGTTGGATTATCTCGGGCTAAAGGATGAGGATCTGTTACTATTAGCAGATCATCGCCATATATTTGCTAAAGCAGTAGAGGAAGTTGTAAGTCGTTTCTATGAAAGGATCGGAACACAGCCTGAGCTGATGAAAATTATCGATAACACTTCAACAGTCGACAGATTAAAGGAAACGCAGCGTGGGTACTGGATGTCGCTGGCTGATGGAGTCGTTGATGAAGCATATATAAATAACCGGATTAAAATCGGACAAGTCCATTCCCGGATTGGACTATCTGTTGATTACTATTTGGGAAGCTACATGGTGTACCTGGATATCGCTACAGACTTGCTTAAGCAAATGGCACCCGATCAATGGATTCATGTCATTCATGCCTTGAGTAAAATGTTCAACCTGGACTCCCAGCTGGTTTTGGAAGCATACAATATTAAAGAGAAGGAACTCATACAGTCACTCGCAGCAGATCAAAAGCATATGCTGGAGGCCATTACTGCAGCCGTGCAGGAATTAACAGCGATGATTGTTGAATTGGACCAAAGTGCATCCCAAATGGCGGATAACGCAACAAAGGCTGCAGAAGCGCAGGAGAAATCACACGCTCTTACAGAGGAGCTTAACGAGGAAATCCTTCAAATTGAGCAGATGAGCTCACTCATTCGTGAAATTTCAGATCAAAGTCACCTGCTTGGTTTAAATGCGGCGATAGAAGCAGCACACGCCGGTGAGTATGGACGTGGATTCGAGGTTGTGGCCGGAGAAATTCGCAAGCTTGCCAGCCATTCCCGGACAGCTATGGAAGAGGTTCGGAGCAAGGTGTCAGGTATTATTAGCAAGCTTGGTCTGATGGCGCATGAATCAGAACAGACTTCTATTAATGCGCGGAACCAGGCGGCGAGCTCGCAGGAGCTGTCAGCCTTTGTCAAGATGATGGAGAAGCTTGCTGAGGATTTGGAGACATTGCAAAGCAAATCATCTTTCCGGTTAGAGGCATAAACATTACGTGGCTTTGGCCATGAACAATAGAACGGCAGCTCAGCAGTAGAGGTTATCTCACTGCTGGGCTGCCGTTTATTAGTCATAGATTGTTTATAGATTGTTTTACATAAATCGACGATGTATCTTTTTGCCGTCATAGGTGAATAAGATGGGTTTTCCTTCGATAATACTGTTCAGATGTACAGGCTTTCCCCAAAGCTGGTAGACGTATGGGAGGGTTCGTTCCAAATACTTCAGGTCCAGCTCAATCCCTTCATACTGATGATTGATCAACAACTCCCCGGAGCGGCGGTAATCGCTATCCTTTACAACAAGGTAAGGCGAGCCGCCGTTCACACGGGAAACGACAAGCTGATCACGAATGTTCTCCCATGACTTATCTGTTATTTTCCATTCGGGGCCTTTTTTCTCAAAGACATACAGGTCAAGATCGTTTACTAGATCTTTAGTCAGGTAGTTTCGTAAAAACGAGATGTCTGAATCATATTCGCGGACTTCGAATATTTTCTCCCGGTCAAAGCGGCGCTCGATATCCTCAAATATTTTGAGCCCTAAATAATAAGGATTGAGGCTGTGGCGAGACGGCTGTACAACGGAAGCATTAAGCTTGGCGAATTCAATGGTTTCTTCACTGGTGAGATCAAGCTCCCGCATGATACGCTGATGCCAGTACGAAGCCCAGCCTTCGTTCATGATCTTGGTTTCCATCTGCGGCCAGAAATAGAGCATTTCCTCACGCAGCATACTCATAATATCCCGCTGCCAATCCTCTAAAACTTCGGAGTGCTCCTGTATAAACCACATGATATCTTTCTCCGGGACCGGAGGGAATTTCGGTTTAAGGAAGGCCTCTTCCACTGCTTTCTCCAAACTCTTATCATCTGAATCCCAGAGGTCGTCATAAGGCCCTGCTGCTTTTTGGCGCTTAGCGTCGTCTTTTTGCTCCCTTATAATCCGCTCGGTATATCTCTGTTTATCAAGCTTCTCGGGTCTGACAATTTGCGGATCGACATGCTCCTGGATTGCCAGAACCGCATCAATGAACTTCTCAACGGCATCGGTACCATGCTCCAGCTCATATCGGCTGATTCGCTCAGCAGTAGCGGACATGCTCTCCACCATGTTGCGGTTAGAGACGGAGAAACGGGCGTTGTTCTTGAAGAAGTCACAATGTGCAAGAACATGGGCGACAATGAGCTTATTCTGGATCAAGGAGTTTCCATCCAGCAAAAAAGCATAACAAGGGTTCGAGTTGATGACAAGCTCGTATATTTTGCTGAGTCCGAAATCATATTGCATCTTCATTTTATTGAAGGTTTTCCCGAAGCTCCAATGGCTAAAGCGAGTAGGCATTCCGTAAGCTCCGAAGGTATATATGATGTCTGCCGGACAAATTTCATATCGCATAGGGTAAAAATCCAGACCAAAGCCTGCAGCAATCTCCGTTATTTCCGAGATGGATCGCTCAAGTTCCGCTATCTCGTCTTGATGCACGTGAAATCCCCCCCTCTGTAAGTTGAAAGATGCTTCTTATCATATATATGGGATGTTCAAGGTATTATGTGAGGAAGTATGATAAGTATATATTCAGATGCATTTATTAATAAGGAGAATACATAATGAAAATTACAGTAACGAACATACTTTTACGTTTGAAGGACAGCTGCTACATCACTTTTACTTCTGAACAGGGAACTGCAAATGCTTGTTGGAGCGGTAAAGAGCCAGAAGTTGGCCAAGAATATATAGTTGAGCTCGACATACCTCATGTATTGATCAGAGATATCGATGTTACTCAGTCGGAGGTAAGGGAGTATTCCATTAAAAGTGAAACGGATTACACGATTTTGACAGGTCAATTGGAATCTTCATTTGACGATGGATGCTATGATTTACGGTTTGGCACGAGTGTAATTATGCTGGAAATGCTCGGGGAGCCGTATCCATTTGAAACCTATCTTCAAGTCAAAGTTAAGTCAAAGAATATGTACTTATATAATGCAGGGGTATAAATACCTGAAGCAGCTGGCCGGTCAGCGAAAGGAATTGCAGGTGAAATGAACAGGCATGCTGGCGGAGATCCGGAAAATTCTGTGGTTCCCGGTTAGCTTGACAATACTAATTACATCGTGATAAATTGCTTGAAGCATTAAATGAATCATTGTAGTGAATGAGAGCAGATGAATGAGGAACACTTATCTGTTTTTAGCTGGAATCGGGTGGTTTTGCGTAGTTTAATCCGTCCCTTCACGGGACGGTTTTTTTGTCATTAAACAGCGAGAGAGATTGTCAGGGGGGTTCAATACTTGAGAAACATATCCAAGGCCCATACTTTCTTTATAGGGCTAATGCTATTTTCTTTGTTTTTTGGGGCTGGGAATTTGATCTTTCCACCAATTTTGGGTCAACAGGCAGGGGAGCATTTCTGGCCTGCAATCTTTGGGTTTATTTTGACAGGCGTAGGATTACCGCTGCTCACGATTATTGCAATCGCACTTTCGGGGCGAAACATGCAGGAGCTGGCTGGACACGTACATCCCAAATTCGGGATCATATTTACGATTGCCGTTTATGTTCTGATCGGTCCGTCCATGGCAATACCGAGAGTAGCGAACGTGGCCTATGAGATGGGTGCGCAGTCATTTATTCCTGATGATCTGAAGACCAGCGGATGGGGGCTCTTTATTTACACACTGTTGTTTTTTGGTGTGGCATTCTGGGCTAGTCTGAATCCATCTAAGCTTGTCGATCGCATCGGTAGCATTTTGACACCCTTGTTACTTTTGGGGATCGCGGGTTTGTTTGTGGCGGTGATAATTAATCCTCACGGATCAGCACAGCCGGCTGTACAAGAATATGTAGAGATGCCGGTTTTTAAAGGGTTTATGGAGGGTTATTTAACACTCGATACGATTGCCGCACTCGCCTTCGGCATTATAGTGATCAATGCAATTCGGGATAAGGGTGTTCAGGATAATCGGATGATTGCTAAGGCAACGATTCAAGCTGGGGTCGTAGCAGCGCTTGGTCTGTCTCTGGTATACGCTGCGCTCGGGTACATTGGTGTAACAAGTGTTGATTCTTACGGGTATGCGAAAAATGGCGGTCAGCTGCTTACGCTCATTGTTGAGAATTTATTCGGCACATACGGCTTAGTCTTGATTGCATTCATCGTGACGCTTGCATGTCTTACGACTTGTATCGGTCTTGTAACTGCTTGCAGTGAATACTTCTCAACACTCTTTCATAAGATCAGCTACAACTGGATTGCGTTCATTATATGTGTGCTAGGACTGCTGGTTGCTAATCTGGGACTGAATCAGATAATCTCGATTTCGGTGCCTGTGCTCCTTGTCATTTATCCGGTATCGATTGTGCTGATTCTTCTGTCATTCTGTGAACGGTGGTTTCATGTATCCCCAAGCGTTTATGTTGGGGCTATGATCTGCACTTTGTTCATCAGTATCTTTGACGGATTTAAGGAGGCTGGCATCCGGCTCGATTTCATAACCGTGTGGTTTAAATATATTCCGCTGTATGAGCAGGGACTTGGATGGGTAATTCCAGCAGTCGCAGGCGCAGTTATCGGATTCATCGTAGGAAGATTAAGGACAGGCAGTTCCGGCAGGAAATCATAAGAACAAACCAAGCAGGCCGCTTCAGAGTTGATCACTCTGGGGCGGCCTGCTTGTTTGCCATAGATTAGCAGGAGGACTTAGCGGCTCTTCCGTCCGTCTAAAGAACGATACGACCTACTTCCCCGGCTCGATTTATTTTTCAAGTGATATGATATAATTAGAATCTACATAAGAATATTTTGGGATTATACAAGGTAATAGGGGGAGATCGTAACTATGCTTCAATTTCCAAAGCCTGATGTCGAGCAGTTTTTTCAAACTTATGTCATTCGCTCTTTCGGGGTTTCTACGGATGAGACGAGACTGGTATTCAGCAGCAGCATGAACGGCAAGTTTAATTTATGGGCAATCGACTTGAACGGAGAGACCTCTTATCCGTTTCCACTCACGTATAACGATCAAATCTGCAGCTTTATTAAACTGGATCCGGAAGGAAGACATGTACTAACGGCATTTGATAACGATGGTAATGAGAATTATCAGTTTCATGCGCTTCGCTGGAACGGCGGAGAGCCGATGGCACTTTTGGAAGGGGTTTCGCCGGAGGACAAACATTATTTTGTTCATCTATCGGAAGATGGAAGGCGTCTGTATTACAGTACATCCAAGGATAATCCACAATACATGAATTCACGTGTATTTGATCTCGTAACGAAGCGTGACGAGCTTCTAATTGAAGGGCAGGATACTACAACGGAGCTGGCTGCAGTAAGTCCTGACGAGAAGAGCTATGTTTATACGAAGATATACGCGAATACCTATTACGTAAGCTATGTAAAGCGTGAAGGAATGGAGGACCAGTGCCTCACTCCCTCTGCGGAACGAGTTCATACTGCAGGTGATGCTGTTTTTCTGGATAATGATACCCTCCTCTTCACAACCGATTACGATTCGGAATTTGCCTATTTAGCAGAGTATCACATTCCGAGCCAAACCTTTAGGCCTCTGGTTCATATTGAACGCGAGAGTATTGGATCGGTAAGGTATCATAAGGACTCCCGTACAGCCTACCTGGTGACGGAAAAAGGAGTTGAAGACAAGCTTTATGCTTATTCTATCGATCGAGATGAGCTTACGCCAATTCCGCTTCCAGCCGATATCGTTGAACAGCTTACGGTAGCCAAGTCAGGGAATCTGTATATTCTGGCCCGCGGAGCGGTTAAGCCGCATAATATATACCGCTATCAGGACGGAACCTGGACTATGCTAACGAAAAATGTAATGACCGGGTTAACAGAGGAAGATTTGGTATCCCCGGATGTTATTACTTATCCATCCTTTGATGGAATGGAGATAGAGGCGCTGCTCTTCCGCGCCAAGGAGCACTTGTCGAACGGTTATACCGTATTCTGGCCTCATGGCGGCCCGCAAGCGGCAGAACGGAAACAGTTCCGTTCGGCGTTTCAGTATATACTTGCCCAAGGATATAACATCTTCTGTCCGAATTTCCGCGGCAGTACCGGTTATGGCAGCTCCTTTGTGAAGCTTGTTGAGCAGGACTGGGGTGAAGGGCCTCGCAAGGATTGTTTGGCTGGAATGGACTGGTTGTTTGAGCAGGGAATATCCAGTCGTGACAAGCTGTTCGTCATGGGCGGTAGCTATGGCGGCTATATGACCCTGCTGCTTGCAGGGCGTAATCCGGAATATTTCCGGGCGGCGATTGATATTGTTGGAGTCAGCAATCTCTTTACCTTCTATAATTCGGTGCCGGAGCATTGGAAGCCAATCATGAAGCGCTGGATTGGAGACCCTGAGCTGGATCGTGAGCGTTTTATTAAGGATTCGCCGATTACGTATCTGGACAACATGGTTAACCCGATGTTTATTATTCAGGGTGCCAATGATCCGAGAGTTGTGAAGGAAGAATCGGATCAAATTGTTGAAGCGCTTCGTGCCAAGGGATGCGATGTGGAATATCTGGTATTCGAGGATGAAGGGCACGGCATTACGAAGAAAGCGAATGAGAAGATTAGCTATGCTCGTATGGCGGAATTCCTGGAGCGCTGCCAGTAAATGATGCAGCACCATGTCGCAAGAAATTTATAATGGTTTCATTGAAAAACGGCAGGCAAGGGATGTCCCTTGGTTCTGCCGTTTATTTTTATTAAATACAATAGAAGCAACAGGGTCTAATTTATCTACATGAATATCTGTTATTAAAAGGAGAGGAAGGTTGCAGGTCGGCTGCTTATGGAAATTACTTTAAGGAGGAGTAACATGAAAACGCTCACAAGTAACATGCCCGGGAATGAGGACAAACGCAAGGATATGGGACTCATCATTTGTTCTTTCTGTGAAGAAGTGATTGATACTTTGCCAACCGATGGAGTAAAGATCATTCACAGCCATTGTGCCAGGGAAGAATGTAGAGGAACTTGTTCTCAAGAATTGTGAGCGGAATGAACAAGCTGCACTACGGCAACTATACCATTTTAAATCGGATACAGTACTTTATTTAACAAGGAGGACTGGGGCTTTATAAGCTCCAGTCTTTTTCGATGCGAATGATCGAACTTATTAGACTATAGGACGGGTTATATGCCTAAATTGTGAAGGTATTTCCAATATAATTTTGGGATTAAGAGGTAAAGATTATAATATAAAGGCGAAAGTAGAGCGATTTCATTCCATTAATTTGCATGTTTTATAAAAATCAGTGACTTTTTTAACCGAAACGGAAAATTGTTTTATGTTATATTTTCAGCGACCAAACTATGAAGGGAATGAAGCTTCTATGAGCGACTATCACACCCATGGTCTGGAGCAGTTGATTTCGGAAGGAAGCGCATATAGGTCATTGTATGAGAATATTCCTGAGGCAATTTATATAGTGGATACTCAAGGCATGTATGTTGATGCCAACAGCTACAATGAGCGAGTCACTGGCTATAGCAGGGAAGAATTTATTAATCTTCCGAAAGATGCGTTGTTTTATGAAGAAGATTTTATTAATCGAAATTTTTATATGGATAAGGCGTTGTCAGGTCAATCTCAAACGTTTGAGATCCAGCTTAAGCATAAGGATGGCCACATTCGGGATACCCGTATCACTTATGTACCCATTGAGATTGATAATAAAATCGTCGGTGTTTATGGTATAGCGAAAGATATTACAGATAAGAAAAGGACTGAACAGTATCTCCGTGATCGAGAGAGAACCCTTAGGATCATTACGGAGCATTCCCTTGATTTTATTTCCATACAAGAAGCAAGTGAAGAATTAACATATACCTTCGTTTCACCTTCTTGCACACTGTTACTCGGCTATTCTCCTGAAGAAATGATAGGCAAAGGCGCATTTGACTATTTCCATAAAGACGATATTCCAATAATAAAAGACTATCTTGAAAACTTGGCTGCTAATGAATGGTGTACCGCGTCATACCGGCTGAAGCACAAGGAAGGACACTATATCTGGTTCGAGAGTACAGGGATGTTCACTTACGACGAAGATGGAAAGCTGAACGAAGTTGTAACCATAGCGAGGGATATTACAGAACAAAGAGAAGCAAGAAACCGGTTGGAGGAAAGTGAGCAAAGGTATAAATCTCTTTTTGAATACAATCCTTCAAGCGTATACTCTCTGGATATGGAAGGGAAATTACTCTCTGTAAACGAACAATTCGTAGAATTAACAGGATACACGGAACAAGATCTGCGGGCCGGTTCCTATAAGAAGTCCTTCCTGCTTACAGATGAGACAAAGAAGAAATCAGATTATTATTTAGAACTCGCGAAGCAAGGTAAACCTCAATCTTATGAGAGTAAACTCATAACCAAGGATGGAATAGAACGATGCATTCATGTTACCAATATTCCGATTGTCGTTAACGAGCAATTGGCAGGTGTGTACGGAGTCGTGATGGATGTTACAGATGAGAAGCTGTATCTTAATCAGATTGAGACACTGAGCAGCCGCAACAGCATGATTTTGAACGCGGTATCTGACGGGATATTTGGCTTGAATGATAAAGGGGAGGCCATATTTATTAATCCGGCAGGAGCACGGATGCTTGGTTATACCCAGGATGAGATTGCAGGAATCAATGCGCACGAATATATTCACTATACACACGCGGACGGATCCCATTATGATGTTTCAGATTGCCCGATTCATAAAACTATTCGTGATGGCAAGTTCCGTGCTGTTCAAGAAGATATATTTTGGAAAAAGGACGGCTCCAGTTTCCTTGTCTCCTATCAGGTTAATCCGATTTTCGATGAAGATAAAATCATTGGTGCTGTTGTCGTATTCAATGATATTACAACAGAGAGAGAGATTATACGGGCAAAAGAGTATGCTGAGCGAACGGCTGAAGCCAAATCGGAATTCCTGAATATGATGAGCCACGAAATCCGGACTCCTATGAATGGGATGATCGGTATGGCGGATCTGTTACTGGACAGCGATTTGAATGAGGAGCAGAGGAATTACGCGGATATTCTCAAGACCAGTTCGGAAATTCTGCTCGCCATTTTGAATGATATTCTTGACCTCAGTAAAATGGAAGCGGGCAAGATGAATTTAAAGCAGGATGTATTTGACTTGCCTGAATTGGTACATGCAGTTACAGAATTATTCCTGCCGCAAGCGTCAAAGAAAGGATTGAAATTTACTACGGTAATCGAAGACGGGCTTCCGGACCAGATTATCGGCGATCCGGTTCGCTTAAGACAAGTGCTGGTGAATTTATTGGGAAATGCCATTAAATTTACAGAGCAGGGAGAAGTGGTATTAACGATATCACCCGTGCCGGTAAGAGCAGATAGTAACCATTTAATATTGGAGTTTTCTGTTGCTGATACCGGAATAGGAATCCCAGATGCGAAGATGGATCAATTATTCAAAAGCTTTTCCCAACTTCATCCTAACTTTAGCCGTAAATACGGCGGGACAGGACTCGGGCTTTCAATTTGCAAACAGCTCATTGAGCTGATGGGGAGTTCTATTTCTGTTGAGAGTACAGAAGGAAAGGGCTCTGTATTCAAATTTGTATTGCTGACCCAGTCTGTGTTGGATGATGCATCATGTGTCTAACGAATAGAAAAAGGCAGTCCTGCTGTAGCGAAAGCAAGCAGAACTGCCTTTTTTGTTGATATTATTATATAGAAACTTAAACCGTTTGACTGTTTGGTTTCTTGGTGTACATTAACCCAACGGTATGCGGACCGCAGTGGCTGCTTATAACGCATCCTGCAGTGGCCAAGCCAACTTGTCTTGCACCTGTCTTTTCTTGGAGTGCTTTCTGGAGAAAGAGTGCTTCCGATTCAGCCATCGTATGCACAACGATAATAAGGTCGTTATCCATATCCTTGACTTTATCCAGTGCATTATTCAGCATTTGCTCGAGTGCTTTCTCTTTCTTCCCGCGTACTTTATAAGCCGGCGTCATGCTGCCGTTAACCACTTTAATAACAGGTCTGATCTTGAGCAGACTGCCGATGAGGTTTTGCATGCCTGAGCAGCGTCCGCCTTTATATAAGTAATCAAGCGTATCAATAACAAATTCGCATTCCACCTGATTAGTATAGCTGTTCAACAAGTCGACGATTTGCTTAATCGAAGAGCCTTCCTTGGCAGCTTGGACTGCCTTCATAACCAGAAGACCGATTCCGCAAGAAAGATTGCGTGAATCAACTACCGTAACCCTGCCCGCAGGTAATTCCTCAGCTGCGATGATGGCATTTTGGTAAGTTGAAGATAACTCTGATGACAGACTAATGTATACAATATCGTCACCCTGTTCAATGGAAGGCGAGAATGCAGCAATAAAGTCAGAAGGTGATGGCGCAGCCGTCTTTGGCAGACTTCCTGTTTCTTCGACCTTGGCATACAGCTCAACAGGTGTAATATCGATCCCATCACGGAGTGAATCCTCCCCGAAAACAACATACAACGGTACGATTCCAATGTCGTTTTCTTCAATCCATGCAGATGGTAGATCACAAGTACTGTCAGCAAATATTTTTATTTTCCCAGACATGAACATCTCCCTTTAACACAATCAAAGTCCTTCTATTATAGCAAGGTTATGCATGATTTCAAAGGTTAGAGGAAGGGAGCTTCCAAAAAAAGAATAATGATAATTATTTCGATGCTTCCAAATAACGTGTAATGAATTTAATCGCATTCGCTTCTTTTTCAGAGCCGTTCCGAATGCCCGCGAACATCTCCTTATTACTGATAGGAAGCTCTTCCGCTAACTGGCTATTGACGATGCTAACAGCATATACCTTTTCAGTCGTCTCTTCTTCAAGTGTGGTCTTTATAAGCATGTCAGGCGTTACGAGCGATTTAAATTCACCCTCTACCTCAGGATCCAGACTTCTTACCAAGTCTTGATTACCGACCCAGTCAAAAGCGGATTGGTCCATGATATATAAATCTGCCCGTTCAGTGGCAAGGATGAGCATAGCTTTCTGAAGAAGGGCAGCGTCATTCGGATTACCGGTATCCAGTCCGGGGACATAGTTTACACTTACCTTAACCCGCTTCCATTCCGGAAATTGTGCTACGATCGCATCCTCAATCGGTGTATAATCTTGACTGCCATCCGGGGTGATATATGAACCTAAGAACATAACAGATAGATCGACCGGCGGGAGCTTGGCCAAGCGTTCCTGCTCTGCGCGGTGGTCAAGAAAGCTAATTAAGGCATAGATAATAATTCCTATGAGGGCAAGTGTACCAAGGAGATGATATCTATAATAGCGGAAGAAATGTTCTGTCTTCTCAGCTGCCCCGGCCATACCTTTATATTTACCATATTTCTTTCGGCTTATTTCCTCCAGTGATTTACGCTTCTCCTCATTCAAAATAAAATTGTACGCTTTGGTCACCTCAGCAAACCGTTCTTCCACTTCATCAGACTTGTCCGGATTCCGTCGCTGCTCGGACCTAGCTTGGCGCATAAGCAGAGTATAGCGGTCCTCAAGCTCTTCTGGGGTAGCTGTTTCCGGGATCCCCAGCTTCTCATATGCCTCTTTCATTGTTTCCATGAATATTTCACCTCTTCATATTCTGTGAGAGTTTCCTAGTTACCAGTATATAGTGAAGATGCCTCCTGATACAAACGCTATTCCTTGCATAGGATTTTCCAGACAAGCATATGAATAATCATTCCTATTTTTGTGGAGCTGTACATTATGCAGACAATGCTTAAGTATTTTGTGATCGTGGTTGGGAGCTTTCTGATCGCTGCAGGGACGAATTTTTTTCTCGTGCCTTATAAGGTATTGGACGGGGGGGTCATAGGGATTGCCCTGATTACCAATTATTTATTAGATATACACATAGGCTTTATGATTATTGTCTGCAGCATTCCTATGTTTATGGCAGCGTGGCTGCTGAACAAGGAAATCTTCTATAACAGCTTGATGGGTATGCTGATCTCTTCATTTGTTATCGACCTGTTGTCTCCACTCCAGCCATACTTTCAGCAAAATATCGATATAGGAGCTATTCCAAGCTCCTTGGTTGGAGGGCTGCTCATTGGGACAGGGCTTGGAATCATGCTTCGACATAAGACAAGCACAGGGGGCACGGATTTACTCGCACACTTTCTTTCAAGGTACATCCCCTTGAATATAGGTGTGATCATCTTATTAATGGATGCCGTGATTATCGGAGTTGGAGGAATGCTGTTGTCAACTGACACTCTTAAACTATCCGTATTTACAATTATATCTGGTGGGGTGGCGACCGGTATATGTACACAAAAAAGATGGGTTAGAAGAAAATAGGGATAAGAAGCTGCCTTCTAACAAATACTTCATGGGTAGAAGAATATAGAGGAGGCATATCATTATGCAGCAATGGCTGGAAATTGTATTGAGGACGTTATGTGCGGTTGTCGTCTTGTTTTTATTAACGAAGATGCTGGGAAAGCGCCAAGTCTCACAGCTATCGTCCTTTGAATATATCACCGGCATAACTATCGGTAGTTTGACAGCCTACATATCGCTTGATTTAGAGTCCGACTGGTACTTGGGTATTATCGCTGTAGCTGTATGGGCAGCCGTCTCACTTCTCATAGAGCTCGTACAGATGAAGAGCAAATGGATTCGGGATTTTATTGATTTTAAAGCGACTGTTTTGATTAAGGAAGGGAAGATTCTAGAGGGAAATCTGAAGAAAGAACGTCTGACGACAGACGAATTGATGGAACAGCTTCGTAAAAAAAATGTATTTGATATAGCGGATGTAGAATTTGCAATCATGGAATCGAGCGGCGAGATTAACATCATGCTGGTGAGTGAGAAACAGCCCCTTACACCCAAACATCTTGGAATACAGACGGGGAGCATAAAAGAGCCGCAGACTGTAATTATGGACGGGAAGGTAATGAGCGGACCGTTAGCCTTATCCGGGAAGAATCAGGAATGGCTGAAGAAAGAGCTTAACAAGAACAAGGTGAAGCCTGAAGAGGTATACCTTGGACAGGTTGATTCGAGTGGTCAACTCGTATTGGACCTGTATGATGACAAGATCAGCCTGCCACAAGTACGACAGAAGGCAGCGCTGTTCGCGAATCTGAAAAAATGTGAAGCGGACCTGGAAATGTTCAGTATGGCGGCAACAACGGAGGAATCAAAGGAGCTTTATGCAAATACAGCTAATCGCTTGCATCAGCTGCTAAGTGAGGTAAAACCCTTACTCCAGCAAAAAAAGAAGTAAATACAGTTATATTTGCTTTTTTCGGAGAATAGGATATTTTGTGTAGCACAAAGGAGCCGGTGGCAGCCGACTCCAAAAGACAAAAGCCAGTGTGCAGGAGAGGGTATGGTTTTAGGTGCTTTCATCAACGGATAAGAAATAGATTCAATCAGCCTCCATCAGAAAGATCTATTTCCT
Organism: Paenibacillus dakarensis; assembly: GCF_001373415.1. GTDB lineage: Bacteria > Bacillota > Bacilli > Paenibacillales > Paenibacillaceae > Paenibacillus_AQ > Paenibacillus_AQ dakarensis. The sequence goes on from NZ_CDSE01000044.1 coordinate 15,516, forward strand.
ATTGTGAAATTTAAGCATCGATATGACCAGGGTGGCGAACGAAATCATTAAAGTTAACGCTTCATTAACGCCCATGAATTTCACCTCCTGTTCTTCCGTCTCCTGCCAGCTGGTCTACTGTAATATATAATATGCCAAATGCTTACATAAAAAGAACCGATTGTACAAAGCGCTTCACGATATGTTCAAAAAAAATTATGAATATCGTCATAATCCATGCACATCATTATTATAATACAGCCGATAAATCACAGAGGAGCCTGTAACCATAGTCGGGGACAGGTTTCTTTTGCATGTGATATTATGGATATCACTGATATGGATGAGGAAGGCAGGCATGACTACCAGATGGATAAAATATCGGGCAAATTATTTGAACAACTTAAGGGACAAGTATTGAACATTATTCTGGAGCACGGTTTAAAACCGCATGATCCGCTGCCTTCAGAAGGGGAGCTGGCCAGCCGCTTCGGCGTAAGCCGGATGACAGGAAAGCTTGCTCTTCAAGCGCTCCAAGAGGAAGGGATCGTCTATCGTCTGCCGAGAAGAGGGACTTTTTTAGCGGATGTGGATTTGAATGAATTGAAACAATCGGCAGGTTTTGTGAATGGAATGAAAGGGGCTAAACGTGGAGGCCGCTATATTGCTCTAATCGTACCTGTGATTGATGATTATATCGGCAGTCTGATTACTTCTGTCGAAAAGGCAGCCAAGGAACAACAATTGGAATTGGTCATTAAAGTTACGGGAGATGAACCTTCAGAGGCTGAAGCTGTACGGAGCTTATCCTATCAAAGTGATATTACTGGTATTCTGCTGTTTCCAGTCGACCGTAAAATATGTGGTGATCATCTGCTTCGGTTAAAGCTGATGAAATATCCTATTATCATTCTGGACCGTTCGTTTGATGAGATCGGGTTCGACAGCCTATGTCATGATCATTACAAAGGTGCGTATGAAATGACATCTCACTTGCTTCGAACAGGGCATAGGGAAATCGGATTTATTACAAGTGATATGCATATGGCAAAGAGTCGCGAGGAGCGTTATCAAGGATATATGGATGCAATGCAGGACTGGAAGGTGGATGTTCAGACTGAACGGGTGTTGTTTTTGAATAAAAATGATGAAATGAATTTAGAGGCATCCATTGATAAACAACAGGCTGTTTGCTCCTTTCTTAGTACAAATCACAAGCTGACAGCTATTTTATGCTCAGATGATTTCTTGGCTATGTTGACAATGAAGACTGCGCTTGAGTTAGGATTTAAGCTTCCTGAAGGGCTGTCGCTTGCAGGGTTTTCCAACCATAAGGTGCTTGAATTTGCGCCTGTAAGCATGACGACTGTAGGACAACCCATGGATAACTTTGGGCAATCGGCTGTTCAAATGCTTGTTCATCGCCTGAATAATCCGGTGAGTGAACCTGTATCAATCCGATTGAATACGGAACTGATTATCAGGGACTCTACGGTATCCGAAAATGAAGGTAATATAGTAACGAAATGATTGAAAAATAATGACCATTTTTTATCCCTTTTTCCTAATGAATCAGCTATGATAGAGTCATTAATTAGTGTATTCAGAAGGGAAATAATTATAAATGAAAAAAGTATTGAGCTCTTTTATTGCCGCTGTCTTAATCTCATCGGCTATTTACATACCTAACACCTCATCAGCTGCTTCATCCGATGTATTAACAATCAATTTAGACAATCGTATGATTAATTTGGATACAAAAGCAGTCATGAAGAATGAAACTCCATACCTGCCAATCTATTTGACGAAGACATGGGCTGGAGTGAAGCTGAACTGGAACCAGAAGAGTAAAGAGGTAACCATCAAAGTCGACGGGAAGACTTACCGCATCAAGAATGGAAGCAATGCGGTAGTTGCCGGAGAACAGACGATTACACTGGATAATCCCGTCTACATTGTTAACGGCCGTGTTATGATTCCTTCATCATTGCTGCAGCAAATGACAGGCGTAAATGTGCAGCTCAATGAAGAATATCGCACTCTCACGATTAATTCCAAAGGGAGGAGCCCAGTTGCCGTAGCGGATACCCGTACGGATATTAAGCTTTTTGGGAAAAATGTTAAGGATGGGCTTTATCATGGTCTTGAGCTTGAGATAGATGGCAAGCGTCATCTATACAACTGGAAAACTCCACTTGGATGGAAGGAAGTGCCGGAGCTGCTGGTGAACGATCTGGATCAGGACGGGGAACCTGAGGTGATTGTTTTATTAAATCAAGGATCTGGAACAGGGATTCATGCACAGGATGTGCATGTTATCCGCATGAAGGATTTTAAAGAAATACCTGTCGAATCCCAGGAAGAGACCATTAAGAAATGGGTTACGACCGAGCTTAAAAAGGACGGAGATCTTCTTCAGGTTTCGGTTCATTTGAAAGGAAAGGGCAGCGATGTTAGCCTGCGTATTCCCGGTCTCGAGTTCGTTAATGAATCTGAGATGTGGTTTGGCGGGGTTATCTATCACAGAGCTCAGAATAACCAATTGATCGCTTCATTGGGCGGTTCAGTATACTTCAGTGGTGTGTATATCGGCAATTTAGATATCACGTATGCTTTCGAACAGGGACAGCTTGTAGCGGATAAGCTGGAGTTTACCCCATTTGATGAATACAAACCGTATGTGCAGGAGCAAAACTGAAGGCACTGGTTATCTAGATATGAACTGGATGCTGAGAGAGAAATAAGAGACAGCCGCGGGTGTGCGGTCTGCCTCTTATTTGTCATGCTGGTCTACTGGGACATGCTGTCTACCTGTCTCATATGCTGAACATATCGAATGAGCTCCATTTTTTGCTGCTCAATATCCATGATTCGGCGGGACATGTCTTCGAAGAAGGTTTCGATCTGGTTCTTGAGAACATTGGCAGAGTGCCCCTTCCAATCCTCCAGACGGGCGTACAGGCTTCTGGCTTCCTGCTCATCCGTACGAAGGCGTGCCAGCAGACCGGTTAATTCTCTCTCTGCCCGCAGCAGGTCATCAAGTTCTACTAGAATTTCGCCGTTCATATTTGCATCCTCCATAAGCTCATTATTTCAGTGTTAGCTGCTGTTGTCGGTTTGTTCAAACAAATCAGCCTTATGATTGATATAATATAAAATTTCGTTGGTCTGCTGCAGACGTGCTTGACTCATGGAGGTGATAGAGGTATCGAGCTGCTGTATGATAGGCTGCAGCCTCCGGCTGTGGCTGGAATGCATGTATGTGGAGAGGCGCTGCCGGATTCCTTCGATTTCAGCGTGACTGTATTGCGCATTCATCTTCCATCGCTCGGCTACACTTCGAAGTTCACTTGGTGTCACCTGTATGGTTCCAGCAGAAGCGGCAGCGGCGAGGCCCTTCACTGCAGATAGGGCAGCCCCTGCAAAAGCAGCTAGTGAATTGGCTTTATCAGTAATTAGGTCCTTCGTATCGTTAAATAAGTTGGAGGAAGAAGGGACCCGCGGTGAATCTACAGGATCACCCGTAGCTCCATCGAATAAAGGATTCGAGATATAGCCATCTTCGAACTTGTAGTGATCGAGAGAATGGTAATTAGGGCCACCAAAGGAATTGGCTGCTTTATCCTTGATACCTCCGGGGCTGTAGTCGCCTGGGTTAGCATCTTTATAGTTAGAATCTATATAGTAAGTTGACCCTACATGACCATCATACCCACCTAGTGTACCACTACCGACGATGTCTTTCGGATGAGCAAAGTTGATAATCTGATCATGGAATTCGCCTTCTTCTGCTTTTCTTCTCATCTCCGGTGTTAAACTACCTAGAATGGAGGGAGCACTGAAGGTAACAGCATCCATTCCTGTGTAGGCAGCAGCATATTGTGCATCAGCACCACCCAAGGAATGGCCTGTCACAGAGAAATCGAGATGACTGTATTTTTCCTGCATCTCTTTAGCATAGTCCTCGGCTTGGTATAACTGATTCGTTTTTCCAGCCCCAAGGAATTTTTCGACTTCTTTGGAGGCATCGGCTTTCCAGTTGTTAAAACTCGTTATTCCAACCGCATCTTCAAATTTGGTTATTTGATCATCCCAAAGGCGCGGTATTTCTGTCTTTCTGCTTAGTTCACCGAGCCCTATATCAACATCATTTAGCAAATCAGTGACGGCTCTTTCAGTTCCGGTATTTAATTCTGTTCCTCGAAATGCAATGACAGCTTGATTCGTTTCTTCATTAACAAAAGTTACTGCATCGAATCCAGATAATTTATTGCTTCTAGTACCCTCCAGAACTTTCCAATCACCTGAAAGTCCCTCAAGTTCTGAGTTTTCTGTAAGGTTTTGATAGGCAAGTGCTGACATTGTTTTATAGGTCTCATCGTTTACTTTGGAATGATTCCCCAACTACAATACCTCCACTAATTTATTTTTTCTTGATAGAAGGATCATACCCCTTAGCTCTAAGTGCAGCAGCTAATTCTGGACTCATCACCATATCAGCTTTTTCATTTGTTTTGTAATTAACAGAAATGCTGAAATTTTGTTCTTTATTTCCCACCACATTCCCTTCGAATATGACTTGGGAAGCAACATGTGTAGGGAGTAGCCTTTCACCTGTAATTTCAACTTCCAATTCATATGTATCTTTAAGATACTTGATTGCAATGGGTTTAGCTTTGTCAATGATTGCTTGTTCTTCACTGGAATAGACAACTTCATTGTTAACACCGTTGTTATCATCAGTGCTATTCTTTTTCATTTGTTGACATCCTCCAAGCATTAATATGATTACAATAAGTCCAAGAAGTGCCATATACGAGACGGATCTGGCTTTAATAATAATCAGCCCCTTTGATGTTCATTAACAGTTTGTAAATTTGATCTGCTTTTCAGGTTGAGTATATATTAATTGTATTCCCAATGGATTTCAATATTTTGTAAATCTTTAGTTCGTTAGTATCAGGTGTTATAGGACTCGAAGATGATTAGAATGAGTGTTAGCAGAACTAAATACGAATTAAAATGGTTTGTTATAGTGATCAGTCCATTCGGATGCAGCCAGTTACGATACCTCCAAAAAAACAACTAATTCTGGACTCATGCCGAAATTAGAGGCTTCGTTCGTTTTGTAATTGACTGTAATATTGAAGCTTTGTTTTTTATCACCGACAACATTGCCTTGTAATCCCACTTCATAAGCTATATGCTCGGGTAGTATTTTAGCTTTGGTTATTTCAACGTCACTGGAATAGACAACTTCGTTATTAACATCGTTGTTCTCATTTTTTGGCTCCTTCAATAATAATTAACAGTTTACAAATTTGATTTATTTTCCAGATTGTGTATATCCTAATTGCATTCTTTACTTGTTTCAATACTTTGTAAATCATTAGTTCATTAGACTTATCTCATTAGCGCTGAACATAAATAAATCCCTCATGCTGCTGGAAAGCACGAGGGATTATAAATTTATGAAACTCGGTTTTTACTGGTTTTTTTGATCTTAATGAGAAGAGGAGTGCGGTAGTAGGACAATAGATGCCGAACAACAAAATACATGATAAAAGAAAATAAAATGCTGTTTACAGCAGAGCCAATCAGAAAGTTCACGCCCATATCACCGAGCTTGCTGAAGTAACTGGCTAGAACCGAGTAGTTACGTTCCGGGATGGGTGTATGGATGACATCTTGAAGATCGACTGGCGGTGGAGAAGAGAATATATGACTGATCAGAAAACCAATTTTATAATTAATGTAGAACAGCAAAGGCCATAGAAAAGAGCCTATAGAAGCTATAAGGACTGCGGCGACCATATTTCCGCCAATCACTCTGCTGAGAGCGATAGCAAGAATGATGTCACCTCCAAATGTAGGATACCAGCAGGGGAAAAAGCCGGCAGCAAAGCCAAGGGAAATCCTGTGGTCGCTGTTCTGCATACGGAGTAACGTCAGGGTGTAATATTTCAAGGTTCTCAACAATCTTCGAAGCAAACGGTTACCTCCATATAGCAAAATGGTAATTTAAGAAAGAATTATTTACCTATTCCCTAGTATAAGGGAACTACAGCATGAATGATATGTTTTTGATTGAATATTTTAAGGCTTTCTGTCCTTGAACTTTTTTTCTATGAGAAGAGGTTTCCGTTTTTAAAAAAATTGTTAGAATAGGTAAGGCAGGGTACTATGGTGTAGGAAGCATGCAATCATTCGATTTAAAGAGAGGGATTTTAAACCTATGATTATTAAGCCAAGAACACGTGGATTTATTTGTACTACAGCTCATCCGGATGGCTGCGCTCGCCAGGTGCAGGAACAGATCGAGTATATTAAGTCCAAACCGGAGATTAAAGGCCCTTCGAATGTGCTCGTTATTGGAGCGTCAACAGGGTATGGATTATCCGCAAGGATTGCGGCGGCTTTTGGAGCTCATGCGAATACTGTTGGCGTTTATCGACCAAGTCAGGCAACAGAGAAGCGGACAGCTTCGGCTGGCTGGTATAATTCGGCTGCATTTGAGAAAGCGGCGAGCGAAGCCAATTTGAAATCTTTTAGTGTAACAGGAGATGCTTTCTCTGATGAGACGAAACAAAGAACGGTAGACCTGATTCGTGAAGAGCTGGGTCAAGTTGATTTGGTTGTGTACAGCGTGGCATCTGCCCGGCGCACAAACCCCAAGACAGGTGAGACTGTAAACTCCGTTCTTAAACCGATTGGTAAAGCATACACGAACAAAACGGTGAATTTTCATACAGGCGAAGTGAGTGATGTGACAATTGAACCAGCTGATGAGCAGGAAGTCCGTGATACGGTGGAAGTCATGGGCGGCGAGGATTGGGAATTGTGGATTCAGCAGCTTCGCGAGGGCGGAGTGCTGGCGGATAACGCAACGACAATAGCCTATTCCTACATTGGCTCTGAAATTACGCAGGCCATCTACCGTGATGGATCGATTGGTCAGGCGAAAGATCATCTGGAGGCAACTGCACATAAATTGAATGATGAACTGTCATCCAGCGGGGGCCGTGCCTTCGTGTCGGTTAGCAAAGCACTTGTGACTCAATCCAGCTCGGCTATTCCTGTTGTTCCTCTCTATGTTTCGGCACTGTATAAAGTGATGAAAGAAAAGGGACTTCATGAAGGCTGTATTGAACAGACATACCGCTTGTTCGCGGATCGATTGTACGGCAATCAGCCAACACCTGTGGATGAGAAGGGGCGCATTCGCATTGACGACTGGGAACTCCGTTCAGATGTACAGGAAGAAGTAGAGAAGTTATGGGAACAGGTGACGAGCGAGAATATTTACGATCTGACAGATCTTGAGGGATATCGCCGTGAGTTCTTTCAATTATTCGGCTTCGAGACGGATGGTGTGGATTACGAAGCAGATGTGAATCCGATTGTGGAGATTCCAGCAAGTCGATAGTAGTAAGGATAATAACAGACGTGACGGAACTCGCAAGCGGGTGACATCACGTCTGTTTTTATAACTGAGCATCATCACAGGAATAGCGGAGTTCATAGGGTATAATACTTTTGGTTGAATGCTTAAAACGAATGACTGACTTTACAGGAACAGGATAGACAGGAGGAAAAGACGTGCTACTAGAGGTAATTGCAACTACACTCCAGGACGCATTGGCGGCAGAGGATTGCGGGGCAGACCGGATCGAGCTGATCACAGCAATTACAGAAGGGGGGTTAACCCCGAGCATAGGAATAATCGAACGGGTTACTGATCGAGTGAAAATACCGGTCAATGTGATGATTCGCCCTCACAGTCGGACCTTTGTTGCAGATGATGAGGATCTGGAAACCATGCTGGAGGATATTAACCGGATTCAAGATACAGGCGCAGCAGGTGTTGTCCTCGGCCCATTAACCCCCGAGGGTACGATAGATGAAAGGGTCTTGAAGCAGCTGCTTGACGCGGCGGGGTCTCTGGATATTACATATCACCGGGCGTTTGATGAAGTAAAGGATCAAATGGCAGCATATGAGGTGCTCTGCCGATATCCGCAAATATCAAGAATATTGACAGCAGGGGGAACCCTGCCGGCACCACAATCCATCCCTCAGATCAACCGGCTTGTGGAACGCTCGCGCAGCGGCGGACCTAAGATACTGGCAGGCTACGGCCTGACACCGGAAACGATACTCACCTTTATCAGGCAGAGTGGTGTAGATGAGGTTCATTTCGGCTCGTCGATCCGGAAGGGGCGCAGCGGTCTCGCACCGATTGACCAAGACATACTGCGTTCGTTGGCGGATGAGCTGCACAACCTTTAAGGCAAATGAAAGGGTTAAGCATAACAATAAACAACAGCGCACGTCGGTTATAACCGATGTGCGCTTATTTATTGAGGAGGGATTTATGCAAGCAGCAAGATGATTTGTTCAGTGGCATAAACCGATAAGATGGCGCCCAAAACAACGGAAATAAGATTCCACCCTTTTGTCGCAAACAGGATGGCAGCGGCTCCGCCTGCAACAGCCGGGATCACATTTGCAGTGGATGATAAGATACCAGGGAATATGAGGCTGGCCAGAATGGTGTAGGGAACAAACTCAAGAAACCTTTTTAGTTTGGGATACAGTTTCATATTCTTCATGTAGACCATCGGGAGCATTCGCGGAAGATATGTGACAACAGCCATACCTATAACAAGCCAGAGACTATTCACTAGGCTCACCCTCTTCCGGAAAGATCAGAACCCCGATGGCCGAAGACAGAATCGTCGTGATAATGATGCTGAAGCCTGTGGAGAGCTCGATAAACATCGGAATAATCCAATGGAGAACCGAATGAATCAAGACAGCGATAAGAGAGATGCAAAGCACAGGTTTTGATTTCTTCAGAGAGGGGGTCAGCAGCCCGATAAACATGGCATATAGCGCAATCCCCATACTGCTTTGAACGGACGGAGGAAGACCGGCCGACAGGAAGATTCCGATCCATGATCCGATATTCCAGGATATAAAGGCAATCGCATTCAATCCAAGGAGAAATAGAGGGTGCAGTTCCCTGGATTCCTGCGTGGAAGCAATGCTGAATGTTTCGTCGGTGACCCCGAATGCCAGCAGAGCCGACCATTTCTTGGGCGTCCATTTTGATATCCGCTGGGACAGCGATGCTGTCATGAAGAAGTGGCGGAGATTCAAGATAAAGGTAGTGATAATAATCTCCAAGCCCGCAGCTCCCGCAGCCATAAGATTAACGCCGATAAATTGGCTGGCTCCAGCATAGACGAGAAGCGACATCATAAGGGCAGCGTGGACCGGTATACCGGAAGTCTTCGCCAACAAGCCGAAGGTGATAGCAATTGGTATATAACCGATGGCTACGGGGACGCCAGCCTTCAACCCGAGGAGGAAATGCTGTTTCTTTGCTATATTGAATTCGACTAAGGGATGTAGCATGTTTCATTTCACCTCACCAAGTTGTCTACACCAAGATGTACTTTTCCTATTTTCGCCTTAAATCCAGGGGGTTGTCCAGCTTTATTTAGATGGATGAGATGTATTCATTAAGCGCTAACTGGCATAAATTTATCTTTTATAAAGGCATCGGAGGGTTTGATCCCGAAATGAATATTCCATACTACGAAAGGAGAGAGAGAATATGATGAAAAGGATGGCAGTCTTATCTCTAAGCGCGATTTTAGCTGTTTCTTTGGCAGCCGCTCCCCTGCTTTCCCTGGCGTCAACAGCAGATGCGGCTTCATCCAAGGAATGGCTGAAGATTTCAGAGCGGGTTGTTTACTACGGTGAGGTCAAGGATGGCCAGCCCCATGGAAAAGGAACGATTAAATGGGGAAATGGCAAGCAGTACTCGGGTGATTTTTTTAAGGGTAAGCGTACAGGTTCCGGTAAATATATGAACGAATATGTATCTGACGGCGAGAAGCATAAGGTTGTTTACAATGGCAGCTGGCAAGATGACCGGATGGAAGGAAAGGGAACGATGACCCATAAGGTGTCGACAGGGGATGGCACGGTTCGCTGGAATCAAATCCAGTCCGGCACATACAAGAGGGATAAGTTCCAGGACGGTTATGATGTCATTCATATTTCGGGGGATCCGGATTACAAGTTCTACTACCGCAATGGCGGCGAGCGTTTGACGGTGATGGGCAGCAATGAGGATATGAGGACAGCATGGACTAAAGGAAGGATGTTCAGCGCGGAATATAGAAACGGCAGTGTTCACAAAAGCTATTCCATTTTTCCGGAGAGCACGAAAGCGGGAGAGCGCAAGAGAGCGGAATCCTTGAGATACCTGCAAAGCTTGAAAGAGAAAGTAAGTCCAATTCTTGTTCGGTTTGAACAGCTGTCCAAGCAGGTTCCGCTGAAATAAGGACGTCCCCATAATAAATACTCACCCCCCGAATCTTCGTTATCGATGATTCGGGGGGGGAGTTTGTCCTATCATGCAAACCTTCCCTTATGAAGCAATAAACTGATTCGTAATAAATTCATCGACAAAAGGCAGAGCCGCACCTGTTGCGATAGCTTCATTCTTATATTTACATGCCTTAATAAAATCAGCTTTATCATGAAAGGAATTCAGCCTTTGGACTCGTGCCCGGATATCGTTCATATACTCTTCCAGGAAGACTCCGACATATCCGCCTAAAATAACATCGCAGTCAAACAGCATTCTCAGGTTGTTAATCGTTCGGGCAAGGCTGTCGCAATACGAATCCCAAGCCTCTTGCAGCACCTCGGTTGTTTTCAAGCGTTGAAAAAATTCATCCAGATTGGAATCTGTCAGATTCGACAAAACGCTTGCAGAACAATAAGCGTCCACGCAGCCCTTTTGACCGCAATAACATGGTCTGCCCTCCGGAAATAAGGTAATATGTCCAACTTCCCCGCTCTTCAGAGTGTTCCCTGAATAAACTTTACGGTCAATTAGGACTGAACCGCCGACATTGTTGCTAAGCATGATATAGAAGGTGGCATTGTCGTAGGAGTTGATCCACATTTCAGCAAACCCGGCAGCGTTGGCATCATTATATAATCTGGTTTCATAAGGAATGAATTTAGAAAACTCAGACGATGTTGCACCTGTGAAATTAAGAATTTCCCCGTATACAATCTCGTCATTGCCGGAGTTGGTCAAACCGGGAACCCCGATTCCGACCCCCAGGATGCGATCCGGCTCTATATGTGAACGGGCGACCAAATCCTGCACGATTTCTCCCAGTTTCGTATAGTAGGCTTCCGACCTGGAGAACTCCTGCCTGACTCGAAGCTTCTCAACAATCGTTCCGTTTAAATCGACTAAGACTGCCGTGATATGGTTTCGGGTGATGTCCAGGCCAATGGAATATTTGTTACGGGCATTCATGGAATACCGGATTGAGTTGCGTCCGCCCGTATTTTTTTCATGACCGTCCGGGATGATCATATCTTCTTCGAGCAATTCCTTTATGTATAAATTTATGGTCGGAAGGCTGAGCTTCAAATTGTACTGGAGCTCTTGTTTGGTGACCGAATTGTTCGTATGAATATATTCGTATATCGCCTTCTTGTTCATATTCTTAGTGAACTTGTTTAAAGTAATGGGCTTCATAGTTCCTCCAGCAAAATGATGATATAACCTCATATTATGGCTTCCCTTTAAAAAATACAAGATTTAATGAAAATCGTTTTATAAAATCATTTTATTAAAGTGGTTTAAAAAACTGTTGACAAACAAATTTTGGCACATACAATTATAGTAAATCTTTTTATAAAAGGGTTTACATAAGGAGGTTCAAAATCATGAGTAAAATACCGGAAACCATGAAGGCTCTGGTTGCGTACGGCATTGGAGAGTACCGCCTGGAGAACAATCATCCTGTCCCCACGTGCGGAGATGATGAAATTCTGATCAAGACGGAAGGGTGCGGCATTTGCGCAGGGGATTTGAAGTGCTACCACGGTGCGTCCAGATTCTGGGGGGATGAGAACCAGCCGATGTGGGTGAGACCGCCATTTACTCCGGGACATGAGTTTTTAGGCTATGTCGTTCAGACAGGAAAAAATGTAACAGAGTTTGCTGTCGGAGAGCGTGTCATTGCCGAACAAATTGTACCGTGTGATGAATGCAGATTTTGCAAAACCGGCAAGTATTGGATGTGCGAGCCTCATGCCACCCTCGGGTTTCAAAAAGAAAATAACGGCGGCATGGCGGAATACGTTGTTTTCCCCAAGACAGCACGCGTTCACAAAGTTCCTGCATCGATTTCTCTTGAAAGCGCTTTGCTGATCGAGCCTTATGCATGTTCCAAGCATGCGGTGGACAGAGCAGGCATCACCAACGAAGATGTGGTCGTTATTTCAGGGGCCGGTACGCTTGGGCTTGGAATGATAACATATGCAAGAATGAAGAATCCTTACAAGTTAATCGTGCTTGATTTATTGGATAACCGGCTTGAGAAGGCCAAGGAATTCGGGGCTGATCTTGTGCTGAATCCTAAAAATGAAGATGTGGTTAAAGCTGTTAAGGAATTAACAGGCGGATACGGGTGTGACATCTATATCGAGGCTACGGGACATCCTTCGAGCGTTACACAGGGGCTGCAAATGATCCGGAAGCTGGGCACATTTGTTGAGTTTAGCGTGTTTGGTGAAGATACGACCGTTGACTGGAGCATTATTGGCGACGGCAAGGAACTGGACATTCTTGGGGCGCATTTGTCACCGTACTGCTATCCTTTTGTTATCGAGCATATTGCTAAGGATCAATTGAAAACGAGTGGTGTGGTTACGTCTACCTACAGCCTGGAGCAGTGGGAAGAAGCTTTTGATAAAGCAGGCGGGAAAGACGGAGATACAAAGGTTGCCATCATTTTTGATTAAGGGAGGAGGAATAGCTTGAAGTATCTGGTGGGTTGCGATATAGGCACATCGGGAACCAAAACAATCATCATGTCAACGGACGGCAAATTGGTTTCATCAGACTTGCAGGAATACTCTGTACTGACTCCCAAGAATCTATGGGCCGAACAGTGGCCGGATGTCTGGATTGAGGCGATGGAACACAGCATCCGCCGTTCCATACAGGCGGGGAATATAGATCCGCAAGAGATAGCCGGCGTCTGCATTTCGGGGTTGTATGGAGGCAGCGGGATACCGCTTGACGAGAACATGAAAGCGGTTCGGCCGTGTCTCATATGGATGGACCGGAGAGCACAAGAAGAAGAGCGGTGGGTGAAAGAGCTTGTGCCGATGGATCGGCTTGAAGCTATTACCCATAACGGAACAGATCCCTATTACGGATATCTGAAGATGCTGTGGATAAAACATCATGAGCCGGATCATTGGGAAAGAACGAAGCTGTTCCTGCCTCCTAATGCATATGCTATCTACAGCTTGACCGGTGAAATTGCCATCGATTACTCATCGGCAGGAAATATCGGCGGTATTTTTGATATGATTGAACGGACCTGGTCGCAGGAAATGCTGGAGTATTTGGATATTCCGCTCAGTAAGCTGCCGCAGCGGCTGGTGGAATCGAGTGAAATTGTAGGAAACGTAACCACAGAAGCATCGAAGCGCACCGGATTAATGGCAGGCACTCCTGTTATTGCAGGGGGAGTTGATTGTGCGGTAGCTACGCTTGGCATGGGAGTTTATGAAGAAGGTACTTATGCAACAACGATAGGAACCTCCATGTGTGCGGCATTTGTCCATGAATCCAATGACATTTCGGAGAGATTGATTAAATTCCCTTATGTTAAGGACGGAAGACGTTTGAACTACAGCTTCGGGGGTGGTGCTACAGCAGGCGCACTGATTAAATGGTTCAGAGACGAATTTGGCAAGCTGGAGCTGTTCAATGAGAACAACGGCGGGCCGAATGCTTACCAGAGTCTTGACGCCTTAGCTGAACCCATTCCCGCAGGAAGCGACGGCCTTCTCGTTCTGCCTTATTTTATGGGGGAACGCAGTCCTGTATGGGATCCGAATGCCAAAGGGGTCATCTTCGGCCTATCCATCGCGCATACTCAGGGGCATGTTTACCGAGCCTTCCTGGAAGCGGTTGCATATTCACTTAAACATTCGATGGTCAGCACGAAAAATAAGATTGGCGATACGATTCTAATCGCTGGCGGTGTATCGAAGAGCCGGGTGTGGAAATCCATTCTTGCCGACGTTACCGGCAAAAATATCATCTGTCCTAAAGACGATATTGAAGCGACGCTCGGCGATGTGATTCTCGCAGGCATCGGTACGAATGAAGTCTCTTGGGAGTCGGTTAAGGAATGGCAGATTTTTGATGAGCCTGTAAGACCAAATCCGAAAAACCACAGCCTTTATAACCGATACTTTGAATTGTATTTGAAGCTTTATGAGGATTTAAAAGGAAATATGGAGTCTATTTCGAAGCTGTAGGGAGGTAAGTATATGCTTGTAGGCATCCTTATCGTTCTTATGACACGTTGATAAATGAGGCGGCATATTAAAAAAGGTTCGTGCTTCTACATGAGTATTTTCATGTTATTGAACATATGGAGGCCATGGAATGCTCCAAAAACAAAGTAATATAGGGGAGCGGAGCAGTGCGGCGGAAATGCTTCAGAGGACATGCCAGTGTCACTGTGTAACGTTGAATTGCACACTTAATGTCCTTCTTTATTTGTCACAATGTCTATAAGATTGTGCAAATTGGCAATACCTCGCACTTGCTCGACCAAGGCATAATCAATGTATTGAAGAGATTTAAGAGCAATTTCCTTAGCTTGAACAACATTATGTTTATCAAGCTCCGATAATACTTCACGAACGGTGTCCAGGGAATACACGACTCTTTGAACGGTTCGGATGATAAGCACTTTGCGAATATCTGAAGGACTATAGATACGGAATCCACTATTTTGTTGACGCTCAGGATTAATTAACCCTTCCTTCTCCCAATGCCGAATCGCCGAAGCAGATACATTCGCTTCTTCAGCTACTTCACCAATCGTAAACTCATATTTATTGCGGTACTTTGGCAGATCGTTCAGCTCTTTTAAATCAAGCATGTCGACTGCTCTTTGTATGGTTTCCTTTTCTGCATGCAGATTTACTTGTGCCTTGTTAATTAGCCATAAAGCCTCAAGTGTTTCCCCGCGAATGATGCGCGGCATCACCTCTCGAATCAAATCCATTCCAAAACCAGTATACATTGCACGTATACACTGGAAATAAGCCTCATGTTCCTTCGTATAAATGCGATAGCCATTAGCCGCTCTTTCGACATAAGGAACAAGTCCCCAGGCTTCATAATGCCTCAATGCGCTTGTGCTTATATTTAATTTTTTTGCGATCTCAATCCCTTTCATCCTAGCCGGTTTATGTTATTTGATCATTATATTATATCAATATATTTGGTTAAACCTTATCATTTGCATTAATTGGATATGCTTGAGTTGTAAGCTAAACTCACGAAAAAAGAGGTGACTAGAAATGATTAAAATTAAGCCGATTTTGCCATGTCCATCCATAAAGGAACAAGTGTCTTTTTATGAGAGCATAGGTTTCAAAACGATTCAAATCTACACTCGACCCAATCCATATGCAGTTGTTAGTTACGGTCCGCTTGAGCTGCACTTTTATGGAACGAAAAGAATATTGCCTAATGAAAACCCCCAGACATGCTATATCGAAGTTGACGATGTAAACCGGGTATATGAAGATTTCACTGCTGGATTGAAACGACACACCGGGAATGGCTTGATGCTCTGAAACGTGGTCATGGCTTCGGAAATCGATTGTTTGTCGAGCGGGTATGGTGGCCGATTACAGGACATTTTTACGGGTTGCACCCGGAATATGAAGTTAAGGATTGGCGTGGAAGATCCTGCTTTGTGGATATTTTGTGGGAGGTCGGAGCGTCGCGCATTGGATTTGAAATTATGGACTTTGGCTCGCATGGTACAGACCGCAGTAAATATCGGAGTGACTTGAACCGTGGGCTTTTTCTACAGTCCAGAAGTGTACGGTGCTCTATATCTCGCTTGATGAACTGATGCGGACAGCCATCCGGCACCATCGTGTTCTTCGACCGGGACGCTCCAAAGTGAAGATCTGATCTAAGATGGGACATCTGCGTGCGACTGTTCATGGACAACCGAGTACATGAGGATATAAGGACGGTAACCGAGGCGGAGCATAGCTGCTCAACAGGCCAACTATATGACAGCAATTGAGTGATTCAATATTATATTGCCTGCCCGGTAAAATATGGTTATAATCTACCTGATTAATCTTAAAATTTAAGTTTCTGGAAGGGGATTGCGAATTGAAGAAAAAGGCGGCAATTGCATTAACCTCCTTAGCGATGTTGGGGTGTCTTGGGACGGGCGTTTATGCCGGTTCGAATCTTCAGGAAATTAAAGCTTACCTGAATCCTAGTATTAAGTTCAAGGTGGACGGTCAACCCGTTCAGCTAAAAAACAGCAGCGGCGCAGTAATTACTCCGATTTCTTATAACAACACTACATATTTACCTGTCCGGGCAATATCCGACGTCTTGGGTGTAACTGTTAATTTCGACGGGAAAACTAATACGATTCAACTAGGCGAACAGACCGAGGGCGTCTCTATTGCAGCAGGATTTGATTCCTTATATCATACCAAGGATCCGAAGATGACGATCTACAATGGCAAGGATTACAAGGATGTTTTCTTCGACAATGGAAGCGGTACTCGCGGAAGCTCATTTATGCTATATCCGAAAGGGAAGTACCAAAAGCTGTATCTTCAAGTGGCGGCAATCGGTTCGGACATTGAAGATTTTTATATTCAGGATAGCGATACGGACACTGTGTTAAAAAAGCAGAATATTTTGGTGGAGGATGGTCTGGTTACAGTTGAGGTGAATATTGCCGGAGTGCAGTCGCTATTCGTACATGGCAATGTTAAGAAAGGCGGTTCGGTATTTATCCCTTTAACGACCTCCTATTATAAATAAAATAGAAAGGAGACGCCCAGGGGTCAATGTCATTAAGATAAGGTAAGGTCAAAACATCATCCGAAAGAGCAGGTTATCGAAAGATAGCCCGCTCTTTTTTTTTGCGTGAAAAAGAGTAAAGAACTTGACAAGCAGTTGAAAATGTGTAGCTTCGTCTACAGAGTAGCATAAATTCGGTTTCGTATGAACATATTTTAAGCGGATCGTCCATCCGCTTGTTTGCTGTACGCTTTTTCCCTTACATGCATTAAAAATAAAAACGACACGGAACTTTGTCCCATGCCGCTTAGATTTCACTCTTATTCCCGTTTTGTCTTTAAGCTAACTTAATGACATTGGCCCAAGGGTGTCTCCTTTCGCGTTCTATTCAATGTTTGATACGGGTCCTTGAACTCTATACTTCCCCAGTCGCCACCGGATTTTCCTCATACGAAATAAAGAAATAGAGATTTTTCTGCGGGTTATTTTCGAAGATAGTGTTGACGACAAATTTAGACAATGCTATACTCCACTTAACTTATCGGAATTAATGGTATTACGATCTACCGGACAACCGGAGATGCATCCTCTTCATAGAGGTGTATTTCCGGTTGTCTTCATTTATAAGGAGGGCAATAGAAAATATGAAATATCGAACGCTTGGGAGAACGGGGATTAAAGTATCTGAGGTCAGCTTGGGCACGATGTCATTCGGACGGTGGATTGATGAGCAGGCGTCTGCCGGCGTGCTGGATCAGGCGCTTGAGCTCGGCATAAATCTGGTAGATACCGCAGATGTATACGGCAGGGGAATGGATAATGGAGATCATGCTCAGCTGGGAGAGTCGGAGGCGATTCTCGGAAATTTGCTGCGGGAGAGGCGCCATCAGATTATTTTGGCGACCAAGCTGCATAACCCGATGGGGCCGGGCGTGAATGACCAGGGACAGAGCCGCTACCATATCTACCGGGCGCTTGAGAACAGTTTGAAAAGATTGAAGACAGATTACATAGACCTTTATCAGGTTCATCGCTTCGATCCTCATACGCCGCTGGAAGAGACGCTGTATGCACTGGACGATCTGGTGAAGCAGGGCAAGATTCGGTATGTCGGATGTTCTAACTATGCCGCATGGCAGCTTGCCAAGGCACATGGCATCAGCGCCCTGCATCACCTGCGAAGATTTGAAAGCGTACAGCCGGAATATAGTCTTATAACCCGGGGAATCGAGGAGGAATTGATACCTTTTGCACAGTCCGAACAGGTGGGAGTCATCGTTTACAGCCCGCTTGGCAGAGGGATTTTGTCTGGAAAATATGCGGCTGGTGCAACCCCGCCATCGGATTCGCGTCTGGCAGCCGGGGAGCAGAGGCTTAAACTCCTGCTGGAGCAGCGGCAATCACTGGCCATAGTGGATGTCATTCGGCCGCTCGCCTTGGAACGGGGCTGGTCACTGCCCCAATTTGCACTAAACTGGGTACTCAGCCGTCCGGGTATAACTTCAGCCATCGTAGGGGCTTCCAAACCGGAGCAGCTGCGGGAGACCCTGCAATATGCGCAAGAGCGTCTGAGTAATGAAGAGCTGGCTGAGATTGATCGGTTAACAGCTGCTATAAGAGCATAGAAGCAGACATCATAGATCGCAAACGATTAGCTTACTTGCTGCTTGAGCAATCGCAATTCATTTTTATATTTCATTTCAAAAATATTTCTTTTCAGGAAGGTGAACAGCTATGAGTTCAGAGAAGCGTCAATTACATCTAGGTTTGTTTTTATTCGGTACAGGTTATCATCCTGCTGGCTGGCGGCTGCCGGAAGGCCGTACAGACGGAGCATATGATCCACAATTTCTAAAGGAAGTGGCACAAAAGCTCGAGAAGGCGAGGTTCGATTTCTTTTTCCTTGGTGACCGCCTGGCGACCAGTGCGGATATGCAGTATTTGTTCCCATCGCAGATGACACGGCTGGAGCCGTTCACAATGCTGTCTTATCTGGCAGCCGTAACAGACAAGATCGGTCTGATCGGAACGGTGAACACGACCTATGCGGAGCCTTACAATATTGCGCGCATAACGGCTTCACTGGATCATTTGAGCAGAGGAAGAGGCTCCTGGAATGTCGTGACGGGCTCAGACCCACGGGCAGCAAAAAATTTCAGCCGGGAAAAGCATTGGGACAACGCCAAGCGCTACGATTACGCAGAGGAGTTCATTGAGGTCGTAACCGGATTGTGGGATACATGGGAGGATGATTCTCTCCCGAGAGACAAGGAGAGCGGCGTGTTTGCGGATGGCAGCAAGGTACATTCCCTGGATTTTGCCGGCGAGCATTTTTCAGTCGACGGGCCTCTGAATGTTGCGCGTCCCGTTCAAGGACAGCTGCCATTAATAACGGCTGGAACGTCGCTGCGCAGTCAGCAGCTGGCTGCCAAGTACTCCGATATGGTGTTTACGGGGACGAATGTGAAGGAAGTGGCGCGAGCTTTTTATAAAGAAGTAAAGGGCAGGCTGCCCGAGTACGGCAGAATAGCTTCTGACCTGAAGGTGCTGCCGGGTCTTGTGCCAATTGTGGGCAGAACCGAAGAGGAGGCAAGAGCCAAATACAATGAGCTGAATGAACTGGTTGTGACCGACTATGATCTCAGGCCGTTGTCCGAGAAGATCGGTATTGATCTGACAGGTTATGACCTGAATGATCCACTGCCTGATCTGTCCTCATCTGAAACAGCGCTGCACTGGGCAGAGATGGCCCGAAAAGCCAATGGCCGCCCCGATATCACCATTCACGATCTGTTCTATTTTTTCACCGTGACGGTGAGAGGCCACCTGCTCGTTGTGGGCAGTGCGGTTCAGATTGCTGACCTGATTGAGGAATGGTTCGTGGATGAGGCTGCGGATGGCTTCAATGTATGCCCGCCTTATATGCCTGGAGGCCTGGATTTGTTCCTGGAGCTGGTTGTGCCTGAACTGCAGGCAAGAGGAATCTTCCGCACGGAATATGAGGGTGACACCTTCCGCGATCATCTGGGGCTGAGCAGACCCGGTAACCGCTTCGAGCTTCAACTGAAGGGGTGAGGAGGTATGGCAGGGCGAACACCGAAGAAATTCCGCGGGATACTACTTGGCCAAATTGGCCTTTTGGTCATTTTGCTTGGCATTTGTGAGCTGCTGGTAAGAATAGAGGTGATCAGCGATCTCTATCTGCCGGCACCTTCGCAGGTAGGCAAAGAGATGTTAGCTCTTTTCCTCGATGGCGAGATATTCAAGCATCTTTATGTCACGGTCGTAGAGTTTGCGGTTGGATATGGCATTTCAGTCGCTGCGGGGATCGGAGTTGGCATGTTCCTGGTGCTGGTGCCGTGGGCAGAGCAGTTCTTCCGTCCGTATCTGTCCGCGCTAATGGCTATTCCTAAAGTAACTATTGTGCCGCTGCTGGCTTTGTGGCTGGGGATCGGTATGACACATAAGATTGCCATTGTTTTTTTATTCTGTTTCTTTACGATCACATTGAATACGATTACCGGCATCAAGCAGACTCAGGAGAATCATCTTAAGGTAGTCCGCGTCTTCGAGGCGAACCGATATCAGACCATTACGAAGGTCATTCTGCCTTCTGCGGCGCCAACGATATTCGTTGGCCTGCGAATCACAGCTGCCTCGGGACTGGTGGGGGCGTTGTTCGGTGAGATGCTGGCCAGTAAAGATGGCCTTGGCAATCTGCTGGTGAAGGCAACCTCGCTGTATAATACGGCGCAGGCATTTGGCATTGTGGTATTAGTAACGATCATATCGGTGTTGATTATTTCACTGGTTGATCTGCTTGAGCGCAGAGTGTTTTTGAGATGGAAGTCTTCGTAACCGCAAGGATTCGTAACATAAGAGAATTCGTCAGAGATTGAATATTGGTCAGAGGGGGACGTGGAAGATGAATAGAAAAAATAGATTGCAACCCGCAGTGACTATGGTGGTAGCCGTACTGCTGCTCTCTATACTTGCAGGCTGTGCCGACAATGCTGGTAATCAAACGACCGGCAGCGCTTTGAATGAAGCAGGCGGGTCCAAAGCTTCAGCCAGCGGAGACAAGCTGGAGAAGATACGTTATGCACCCCTGAGCGGTGTTAGCGGCCTTGCTGTATCGTTCGGTGCGGAGAAAGGTATTTTTGAAGAGGAAGGTCTTGATGTGGAATTTATTTCGACGAAGGATCCCATCGCCGGGCTCAATAGCAAGGACATTGATGTGGTCGATGTAGCGACAACGACAGCTGTCGTGGCAGCGGGGAAGGGAGCACCGATCAAGATCGTATCCTCCATGTTCCGTACCAAGGGGCCGTTTTACCTGATCGCTGGACCTGAGATTAAGACGGTGGAGGACTTGAAAGGTAAAAATATAGGCATCGGCAATTTCGGAAGCGGGCTGGAGGTGTACACAAGAGTCATTCTGGAAGAGCATGGGGTCAGCGCAGATGATGTTACCTTCATTGCTAACAGCACTCATCAGGCGGCTTACGCCAGTCTGGAGACAGGGCAGGTGGATGCGACGATTATTCATGAGCCTTTTGCCTCCCTGGTGGAGAATGAAGGGAAAGGCACTATTATTGCAACAGGCTGGGATTACCTGCCGAATTTCCATACGGGGGTACTCGCAGCGCGGGAAGGCATTCTGAAAGACAACCCTGAGCTCGTGGAGAAGCTGCTTCGTGCGTATTTTAAATCACAGGAATATGCCAAGAGCAATGAGGAGGAGTTCAGGGCTTACTATTTGAAAAACATAGACATTGATCCAGAGGTGCTGGACCTGGCACTGGAGCGGGAAGCCGTTCTATGGGAGAACAATCCGAATGTAGATGTGGATGCGCTGAATGAAACGCAGCAGATACAGGAAAAGCTGGGTTTCCAGGATGAGATTTATGAGGTAGAGGAGCTTCTGGACCTTCGATTCATACCACAACCATAGCTTGAAGAGAGGGGGAACAACATGGCTGGTTTTACGGTGCAACAGGTATCCAAAATCTATGATGGAGATGTGCCCACAGTGACCTTGAAAGACATCAATCTGACAGTTCAGGATGGCGAATTCTTGTGCATCCTGGGTCCAAGCGGCTGCGGAAAGAGCACATTGCTTGAACTGCTGGCTGGTCTGCAGGCACCGACGGAGGGGGAAATCCTGCTGGAGGGTGAGCAGCTGAAGGGGCCAAACCGCAAGTCCGGCGTGGTATTTCAGGATCCGTCTCTCTATCCGTGGCGGACGGTCGAGCAAAATGTAGGCATCGGCCTGGAGATTGCAGGCGTGGACAAGGCCGAACGTAAATCGCGTGTAGATAGATATTTGCAGATGGTAGGCTTACAGGGCTTTGGGGAGAAATATCCTCATCAGCTCTCTGGCGGGATGCGGCAGCGGGCAGGAATTGCGAGAGCGCTGGCCGGGCATCCGGAGGTGCTGCTTATGGACGAGCCGTTCGGTGCGGTCGATCATCTGACGCGGCTCCAGCTGCAGAACGATCTGCTGCAGATCTGGGAGGAGGAGAAGAAAACGGTCGTATTCGTCACTCATGACGTGTCGGAAGCAGTATACCTCGGAGACCGGGTGGTGCTGCTGTCGCCGCGGCCGGGGCGAATCCACCGTATCTTTGGCATCCCTCAGCCTCGCCCGCGCAAGCGGGATGATGTAGGGCTATTGAAGCTGCAGAATAATATCTATTCGGCGATCTATGACGTGAAGACGGAGGAAGATCTGGAATTTACGATCTGAGCTCTTTCAGGGGAATCCAATCAGCTGGACTAATATAGCATCATGATTAGTTGATCATCAGCTGAACAAGTGTTTATAAATCTAATCAGACAGGAGAAATGTGCGGATGTCTCATATTGTGAGTCAGGAGTGGCTGCTTGATAGAATAGGAGCGGATGAGAGCTCGCTTGTTCTCCTGGACATCAGATTTTCATCCGGTGATCCTGATTATGGGCAGAACGCATATCGGAGAGGGCATCTTCCAGGAGCTATTTTTATTGACTTGAAAAAGGATTTGTCAGCATCCGTCCAGCAGCATGGTGGGAGGAGTCCATTACCTGAACTTGAGCAGCTGGCTGCCTTCTTCGGCAAGCTGGGGATAGACCGAAAGCAGCTGGTGGTCATCTATGATGATGACTTGAGGCCCGAGGCGGCAAGGCTGTGGTGGATCTTGACCTACCTTGGTCACGAAGAGGCCTACATCCTTGATGGAGGATATTCCAGATGGGAGGCTGCCGTACTTCCGGTGACCACGGAAATACCTGTCGAGCCGGAGCCGAGCAGCTTTGAGGTCAGGATTCGGCCCGAGCTGCTCGCTGATGTGAATGAGGTGAAGGCGGCATTAGGAAGAAGCGGCACCGTGTTGGTGGATTCCCGGGACTTCAAGCAGTATATCGGGGAGGAAGCGCCGTTTGATCCTGCAGCAGGACATATTCCGGGTGCCATTCATGCCTTCTGGAAGGACGGCATTCAGGGAAGCGGCAGCTTGAAGCCGCGGGAGGAGCAGCTTGCACGCTTCCAATCTCTTCAGACGGATCAGGAGATCATTGTCTACTGCGGCTCAGGCATGTCGGCCTGCCCGAATGTACTAGCTCTTAAGGAGGCGGGCTTCACCAATGTGAAGTTGTATGCTGGGAGTTGGAGCGATTGGATTTCGTATGGGGAGAACCCGATAGCGACGGGAGAAGAGTAGGAGCGAAGAGACCACGTCGGAAGCGGGTTTGGGGCTGTGACAGGTTGCCGGTGGGCGAACTGTTGCGGCCCTCTTGTGGCTTTTCTGTCAACAGCTTGCACACTGGTGCGTAACAACCTTTCGTGCGGAGCAAGTGGACGACCGCCTTCAGGAGCAATTCGCTTCGCTTTACTTGGCGTTCCCGGTATCCCTAGTTTTGGTGGCATCGGCATCGGGAACGGGCGGCTTGCCGTTGAAGCAAGCCGCCCCGTGATAAGCTTTCCCGAAAAAACGATTGAAGGGAGGATAGGCTCCCCTCAATCGTTTTCACAGCTGTCGCCTTGTCGGCCAGAACCCGGTCCAGGCGTATAATAATCGGCACTTTTGTCAGACTCCATTTTTAGAAGGTCGAATCATGCTCTTCCTGTAGAAGAGCGCCGTACTTGAAAATCTCGGACACGAACAGAACTAGTACAAGATCCGGGGATCTATATGATTCCAACCATCATTTTAGCTATATCATAACGCGTACCTCAATCCTAACTTAAAAGAATTTTGTTGATCTGGAATCTCTCTGACTCTGAGCGCTATGTAACCAAGTACACTAAAGCGAAAATAACTCTAAAAGGATAGGATCCCAGCCATGAACAAAGGACGGAAAACCACTTACGAAGAACGAATTGAAATTGTACAATATACCCTCGCTCATGATTTGGATTATCAGAAAGCGATCGAAAAATATCACGTCTCTTACCAGCAGGTGTACGCTTGGGTTCGTAAATATAAGGCCGACGGGCAGGAAGCTTTGCAAGATCATCGTGGTCGTAAAAAAACGCTAGAAGAGCTAGATGAGCAGGAACAATTAAAGCTTCGGATTAAGGAACTCGAAGCACGTAATGAATACCTTGAAATGGAGAATGCACTTGCAAAAAAGTTAGCAGAGATCCGGCGAAGAAATACACCATAACCTTCCTTCGACATGTAGACCTCTATCAAGCAATTAAGGAGCTGCATGTAGAAATGGGATATGCGATCACAAAGCTCTGTGAACTCGCAGGAATCGCCCGATCTGCATATTACAAGTGGTTGAAATGGACGCCCTCCTTCAGAGAACTCGAAAATATTGCACTAGCTAAGGATATAAAGCGTCGATACGACAAACGAAAGGGGATACTCGGTTATCGCCAAATGCGTACTCAGTTGAATCGTAAGCTTAAAAAAAACTACAACCGCAAACGGTATTATCGCATCATGCGTGCACTTGGATTAAGGGCTGTGATTCGCAAAAAGGGGCCAGATTATGTGAAAGCCCCAACCCTTCATATTGCTGAGAATCTCATGAGCCGAGAATTTCAAGCGGATGCTCCAAACCAAAAGTGGTGCACCGATGTGACAGAATTAAGGTACGGAAATGGCCGTAAGGCCTACCTAAGTGCCATTCTTGACGGATATGACAACTTTATTGTTTCGTGGGTATTGAGCCATTCAAATAACAATGAACTCGTTATGAATACAGTAAAGAAAGCTTACAGAAGGAACCCAGATGCTAAGCCGCTCTTGCACAGTGATAGAGGCTTTCAATATACCTCGCATGAATTCCCTAGCGAATATCGACGAGCAGCTTGACTAAAGAAAATAATCCCCTCAGCTTTAATAACCGAGGGGATTGAATACGGATGATTTTTGTTTTTTAGTCTGTCTACTTGACAGGGTGCATTTCAATGACGCGGGTTCTTCCATGTTATTCTGTCCCAGTCGCCACCGGATTCTCCTCGTACGAGACCCAGTCGCTCCAGCTGCCTCCGTACAGCTTCACCTTCCCGAAGCCAGCTTCGTCCAGTGCAAGTATATTAGGGCACGCGGATACGCCAGAGCCGCAATAAACGATAACATCATTGTCTTTAGGAACAGCTGCGAATCGTTCCTGAATGGCTTCTGAGCTGATCCAGTGTCCTTGATCATCCAGGAGATCCTTCCAGAAGAAATTCACAGCCCCCGGAATATGACCCGCGACCGGATCGATCGGCTCTTCCAGTCCCTCATAACGGCGAGGTTCTCGGGAATCGATCAGATAAGCTGAGCCATTACTCGAGATCTGCTTAACGGTGTCTACATCAACGAGCATAGCAGGTTGAAGCTCTGCTTCATAGCGGACCGGGATAACAACCGGCGTCTCTGCTGTTACCGGAAAATTTGCTTGTGACCAAGCTGTAAAGCCTTCGTCCATCACATAAACGGAAGGATGTCCCGTATATTTCAACATCCACCATAACCGGCTCGCGATCATTCCACCCTGATCATCATAAATAACAACACGCTTGTCCTTATCGATGCCAGCACGGCCTACCGTATCAGCAAACACGTTCATATCCGGCAATGGATGGCGTCCGCCATGCGTGGAAACCGGGGAAGAAAGGTCTTTATCCAAATCAAGATACACCGCGTGCGGAATATGAGCTTTCTCGTACGAAATCCTTCCGGCATCGGGTTGTCCCAGTGTAAAGCGGCAATCGACAATAATGATATCCGGTTCATACAATCTGGCCAGAAGCCACTTCATGGACACCAAATTTTTCATTTAGATCGGCACCGCCTTAGATAGAATATGGATAGTAAGCTTATTTATTTGGATACAGCCAGCTGCTCCATAAATTCGCTGAGCTGATTTGAGGATTTGGATAATGTTGTTGCAGCCACATCATACTTAGCGGCAAGTTCAGCCTGAGTAACCGAAATATCGAGTGCTTTCGTGTACAATTGCTCTAAGGCTGCTTTGAAGCCGCCTGGCTTACGGAAACGTGGTGATTCTTTCTGACAGAAGCCATTCCAAATAATGAGTGCGTTATAAAGAACGAATAATTTCTCATCTTCTTTATGCTCGTAGTCATTGTACAGTTGCGGGAATAGTTCTTCCGCAAGTTGACGATATGATTCGTTATCCCATTTCATGTTGTTAAGCGTAGCCATGAACTCCGTTATATTGGATGGTGCTTTCAACAAGGCCTGCTTCTCTTCATGGGAAGGTTCGATATGATGAGGCTGTCTTTCTGCCTTGCGGTCCTTTTCAAGACAGCACTTTTTGTATTTCTTGCCGCTGCCGCAGTGACAGGCATCATTTCTACCTATCTTGTTCAAAAAACTCACTCCTCAATTGGTTGTTTCAGATAGTTAGTAACTCTTACCTATATCATCATAAAAGATAAACTAAATTTTGACCACCTGTTGACCCCGTTTTATCTCGAATTTTCGAGAATTTATTATAAAAAAAGACAAAATTAAAGGCTTAGACCCTCTTTAGAACGAGAGGGAACAAGCCTATAATTCCTGATTTAATCCATTTTTTTGTTGAAAATTCAGGGAATAGTACATTCCAATTATTTCTTGACCGCACTCACTACAAGGGAGCTGTATGCTGCAGCACCTTCCTGCTCTAAATGTACACGATCTGGTCTGAAATACTCGGGGTGATCCTTACTCGCAGCATGCCAGTCGACTAGTGTGGTGTTCGGATATTTTCGGCTTATTTCAGACAGCATGGTGTTGACGTTACGCTCCCAATCCCGCGGGACTTTCGTATTCACAAGGATGACTTGTTCTGCTGGACTGAGTGAATCAAGCAAGGATTCCAGCTTCTCACTGGAGAAGGCCCCATTTGTGCCGAGTGCGATAATAACGGTTCCGCCATTCAGCTTGCCTCTCGCTTGAAGATCAGGGATAAGCTCACCCGCCTGTGCCATCTGACGACCGACGACGGCGTCAATGGATATGCCAGGCAGCTGTTTCTCCAGATAAGGCGCAACACCAAGCAGGACGGAATCACCTATGGCTGTAATGGACGATCCGCTTACAGGATCAGTTGCCTCAGATGAAGTTGTCTTGTTTGAAGTTTTTTCATTGTGAGAAGGCGGCTTTGTTGTATTTTTGCCGGGATCATGTTTGATTTGCGTTTCAGGAGCTTTGGTCTCTGGCGTTGTAAAGGTTTCTTCAGGCGGCATTACGGTTCCTGCAAAAGAAGATGCATTATCGTGCTTTGATGCTTCCGAAACACTGGTCATCATCCCGGCGCAAAATATGCCGATCATGAACAGGGTAGTGCACGAGATGACCATGCTTTTCAGAGATATCCGGTCAAGCCGCCACTGCGGATGACGTGTTTTTTGCCATAGTTTTTTAATTGCTCCTTGCTTTATAGGCTTCTCTATGTATTTCCAAGAGAGGGAGGCAAGGACGATGCTGGCCGTAATCTGTAATGACGTACGCAGAACGCTGTTGTCTATCGGGCTGCCGTTAGGGCTCGTAAGGATGAGAATTGGATAATGCCAAAGATAGATGCCGTACGAGCGAATTCCAATCCAGCGGAGCGGCTTCATTCCTATGATTTTGCCAAGGAGTGATGCCGGGTGAGCTAGAACAGCGATCACTACGGCTGCAGCGAGGGATAGAATGAACATTCCCCCTTGGTATAGATCAACATTGTAACGATCCGTGCTCCACATCATATATAACACAACCAGAAGAGCTGCTGTTCCCGTCATGTCTAACCATATCCGGACCATAGGCGAGGTGGTGGACGGTCGTTTATAGCTGGGCCATACGATGGCGAGAGCGGATCCGATCAGCAGACTGAAGACCCGGGTATCTGTTCCAAAATAGACTCGGCTGGGGTCGGTGCCAGGCTCGTAGATCAGAGCCATCGTTAATGCGGATATTCCCGCAAGCACCATGATAAAGTAAAACATTTGGCCGCGGCGCGGGAATAAATACAGGCCGACCAGCAAAATAAGAGGCCACAGCAAGTAAAACTGCTCTTCCACCGCCAGGGACCACATATGTCCAAGCGGAGAAGGAGGACCAAAAGATTCGAAATAAGACACATCTTGAACAATAAATTGCCAATTGCTTATGTATGCAGCGGCACCGATGACGTCCTTGCGTACCGATGGTAACCGGCTGTGATCAAATATAGTAATCCAAGCAACAACGATGACAAGCATCGTAAACATGGCGGGGAGCAGGCGCCGAAATCTTCTGTACCAGAAATCTTTAAGGTCAAGCCGGCCATAATTACGCCACTGTGAAGCTAAAATATCGGTAATTAAATAGCCGGATAGAACAAAAAATATGCTTACTCCGAGGAAGCCTCCGGGAGCAAATTCAAACCCGAAGTGGTAGCTTATTACACCGAACAGCGCTAATGCCCTTAGACCATCAAGTCCCGGCATGTAGCGGCTTTGTTTTTTTATCGGATCAGACACAGGTAATCACCCCTGTCTTATTTGAAATGCATAAGTTGCAGCTGTTCAAGGGTACGTATGATGCGTTGGAATTTACAAACGTCTGGATGCTGTTATTCATGTTAGTCATTTGGAGCACGTAGAATTCTTCCCTTTCCAAAACAAGATGTCTTAAATTAATACTATCACTGCAGGATGAAAAGAAAATGACAAAATGGTAAAAGTAATCAGTTCATAACGTGGGGATTTCTGTGACTAACCCGGTATTGAAATCAATTGTAATCCGGCGGTTGTGACGATGCTTTGTTAGCTGTCTTTAGAGGGGGGTCTTATATTAAAACACGCCAGAGTTTATTTAAGATATTTAAGGTGATCTGGCGTGCTGCTCTTACAGAACATAAACTAATGAAATATAAGTGAAACAAATGATTGCATAAATAGTAACATATGGTGATTATGAGCTAGGAGTTTACACTTGGTCTTTTTCGGAAAAATGTTTTAAGGGCTTCGTAGATCTCGCTCTTATCTTTAATTACATGGAACAAAAACTGGTCCAGCTTAATGTTCTTATACGCCGACATCAGTGTGCTGCTGCGATTGTACTGATTCACCTCGCCATACCCGAACATGTTGCTTACCTTAAGCAGTTCTCCAATCAGCTTGACACAGCGCTCGTTGTCGGATGTCAGGTTATCACCGTCCGAGAAGTGAAACGGATAAATATTGTAATGATCGGGAGGGTACCGTCGATTAATAATCTCAAGTGCCTTGATATAGGCGGAAGAACAAATTGTACCCCCGCTTTCTCCCCGTGTGAAGAACTCCTCTTCGGTTACTTCCTTGGCTTCTGTATGGTGGGCGATAAACACAATTTCAACTTTTTCATACTGACGTCTCAGGAAGCGTGTCATCCAGAAGAAGAAGCTGCGAGCGCAGTATTTCTCGAAGGAGCCCATAGAGCCAGAGGTGTCCATCATGGCGATGATTACCGCGCTTGACTCTGGAATGACGGTATCATCCCAGGTCTTATAACGGAGATCGTCCGGACTGATATGATGAATTCCAGGTTTTCCTGAGGTCGAGTTGCGGCGGAGATTTTCAAGAATGGTTCTTTTTTTATCAATGTTCGACATAATGCCCTTTTTACGGATGTCGTTGAAGACGATCGACTGTGTTTCAAGCTGTTCCTTATCCTTGGGTTTAAGCAGAGGGAGCTCTAATTCCTCGAACAGCATGTTTTCGAGTTCCTCCATATTTATCTCTGTTTCTATAACATCTTGACCAGGCTGGTCTCCGGCTTGATCACCTTTTCCCGGTGACTGCTGCTCAGAACTGTCACGACCCAGCACATCGCCAACCTTACTGTCTCCGTTTCCTTGCCCGACATGTTTTTGTTTCTGATAGTTATAAATGAACCGGTATTCGTCCAAGCTGCGAATCGGTACCTTAATGATCTGTTTCCCATCGGAGAGAATAATGTTCTCCTCCGTAATGAGATCAGGCAGGTTCTGCTTGAGAACTTCCTTGATTTTACGTTGATGGCGAACCTGATCCTGGTAACCTTTTCGGTGCAGCGACCAATCCTCACGGGATACAACAAACGACAGGGACTCTTCGTTATTCACGGACAGGCACCTCCCACTTTTCGACTTTTGCTTCCGTTATAAGGTCTGTAGTATTTCATTATATTCTTGCTTACTGTCGATATGTGAGGGTGGCGGGACTGATCTCCTGTTTCGGCTTGGTCTATTTTCCGATTATAAAAAAGCTTGCCCCAGCCTACATTGAATGCAGGATTGGACAAGCCATTTAGGGATATTCGTCATCATGTGTCTGAACAATCAACTGCTCCATACCATGATGATCATAATCAGAAAGGTTATCAAAACGATACCATTGATAATGGCACCAATAATAGAGTAGGATCTCTTTTGTTTTTTGGAGAAGGAGCCTACCATTCCGAGAATGAAGCCGATGAGGTTAATAAAAAAAATAATGAGGAATATAGCGGCAAGAGATGTCATCGCTTCAAGTGATTCCTGGGATGGCTGCTCGATGCCTTCAGGAGTGGAATAGGGTTCAATCATTGCTGTTCCCAGAGGAGTCAGAATGATGTAAGCAATTAAAGTAATCATGGCGAGAATGAACGATGTGAGTCCCAGGCTGAGTTTTTTCTTCTGTCCCTTCGAGGGTGGTGCGGATTTCGGTTGTTCTGAGACATCCTTCGGCTTCAAAGGAAGTGAGGGGGCCTTCTTCTTCATACTAGCTTCGCTCCTTGTTCATGAGTCATTATGTAAATGGTATCTGTACTAATTTTTCACAAAATGGTCGTGAAATCAAGTGCTTTACAATTAAGCGGCGCCGTGACAAACCTGTATCAGCCAGTTAAACTAAAGGTTAGAACGTCGAAGGAGATGGTCAAAAGATGCAGAGAACATTTATGGCTTGGGGCGCTGTATTCATGGCACTGTCTGTTGCTATCGGAGCATTTGGCGCTCACATGCTGGAGCAAAAAATCAGTGTGGATGCGCTCGCAACCTATGAAACAGGTGTGCAGTACCACATGATTCACGGGATCGCACTTATTATTACAGGGCTGGCGGCCGGATTGTTCGGTGAGTCGAGAAAGCTATTCTGGGCAGGCGTATTGTTTATTGCAGGAATTATTATTTTCTCTGGAAGCCTGTATATACTGAGCGTAAGCGGAATCAAGTGGCTGGGGGCTATCACGCCGATTGGCGGGGTATCCTTTATTGCCGGCTGGTTAATGCTTATGTCATCGGCTTGGTCCCACAAGAAAGCATAACGATTATATTATTAAAATACGGCTTGCCATATCCGAAGAGGGAGAGGCGAAGCCGTATTTTTTATGATTCTAGCTGGCGCTGAATTCATCAATTTCGTTCAAGGTAAAAGTATAGACCTGTTTTTCATCAACATGATACACACTTACGATCTGGTCGATCTCATCGAAGTTAAGAATTCGGCAGGGTAAGCTTACCTGCTTCCCATTACGGTTCGCAGTAAGTCGAACTAAGCGATTGCCCTTGGAATAAATCTTAATCCATTCGAAAGGGTCGTTCTCGGCTGATTGCGGGGTACTTGCGACTGATGGCTTCGATTCCTTATTGGGGTTGGAATTGCCTTTAGCCGTATTTTTCGAGGGGGTAGCGTTTTTGGCAGATGGTGGATCATTCAAGGTCGATGTTTTGGAAACCTTGCTAATGACAGAGCGTTTTTTAGTCTGAATTAAGCTGTCAATAATTTCTCCAAGCTCTATTCCTGACTTTACGCGAAAATCTACGACCTCTTCTGTATGGTTCAGCATCTCAAGCAAATGTTGCAAAGCTAGTGCGTTGGAAGGGCTTTTAACAAGAATATCAACGTTAAATAAAAAACCGTTATCATCTGGGGCTGCACTGTTTTTCATAGTTTTACGGTTCACCAGCTTTCAATATCTTTCCTAACCACAACTATACCATATATAGGGGATTTTCATAGACCTAATGTCATGCCTGAATTCATAAAAATCTTTTTAAATAGTGACGTTTGCACCATATCGTTCTTTGCCGAATACACATGATCATAACCGGTTGAGAGGGGGTGTTTCATGGTTACGCTGCTTCCGATTGATATAGAGGGACATACCGTCATGGGTGTTGAGGTAAAGCTCCCCAAGACCACTTTGCTTGCTGTTTATACATCTCGAGGATATATTATGTGTGGTGCCTTGGATGTAGGGCTTCTTAATCAAAAACTTGCGGATCGTCAGATTATTGCCGGGCGTGCTGTCGGTGTCAGAACGCTCGAGGATTTGCTTGAAGCGCCTCTTGAGTCTGTTACAATTGAAGCGGAAAAGTGGGGGGTTCATCCCGGGTTAAAGGGCAGAGATGCTATTATACGAATGCTGTAATTATCAGTTCATACAAAAAAGGATGATTCTGAGCGGAATCGTCCTTTCTCGTTATTATGCTGTTACATATTCACCCGGGCACATTGTTAAACACCTTATTACATATAATAAGGCAAGATTGGGATTACCGTCTTCAATGGTCTTAGGCTCATGGTTGATTCGAAGAATAAGCACAGGGGTAAACTACATTTAGATGCTTAGATGAAACACATATTAATTGTGAAGACATTCATATACAGGAAGGGATGGGATTAAAAATGGCAAAAACAGATTCTAACAAAACAAGCAGCAAAACCAAAAAAACAGGCGTTGAGCAAATGCTGAACCAGCAAGTGGCTAATCTTGCGGTATTCTATGTTAAGCTTCATAACTATCACTGGTATGTGTCTGGTGAACAGTTCTTCTCCTTGCACGTCAAGTTTGAAGAATTATATGATGAAGTAACCTTGAAGATGGATGAAATCGCTGAGCGTTTACTTGCCCTTAAAGGTAAACCTGCAGCAACCATGAAGGAATATCTTGAAATTTCTACGATCCAGGAAGCAACAGGAAATGAAGATACGCGCGGAATGGTGCAGCAGCTGATCGAGGACTTCGCTACGCTGTCAGAGGAATTTCAAGAGGGTATCGAAATGGCTGAAAAAGCCGAGGATATGCCTACTTCCGACATGCTGACAGGCTTCAAAACAGATTTTGAAAAACATATGTGGATGCTTCGTTCTTTTCTTGGCTAATCATGCAGTCTGACTCGTGGCTTTATCCTATTTGGAATACAAGGACCGTTTGGTGACGAACGATTATTGCGGTCGGTACCGGATGCTGTCGACAAGGGAGAGTAACACATCATACAGCAGGCAGATACGAAGCTAACGGGTAGCTTAGCACCAGGCTTGGCCGGTTCAACCGGTCAGGCCTGTTTTATTGATGAAAAGCGCGTAGATTAGTGCCTAAGCCAGTTCGCCGTGTTGAATTGCGATGCCTTTTATTATAAAATGACTTGAGAATCACTGAGAATCAGTTTAGAATAATTATAAATAAAGGAAAAGCTTCTGTGATACATCAGGGCGACCAATCCTGTTATCATAAATACAATTATCACTATACTCAATTCGACGGAGGGAATATTACATGTCAACGAAGTTTGTCATTGAAGGTTTGAAAGCACAAATCGAAGGCAAGGAAATACTTAAAGGCATTAACCTGGAGATGAACGGCGGAGAAGTTCATGCCATCATGGGACCAAACGGAACAGGTAAGAGTACTTTGGCTTCCGCTTTGATGGGTCATCCTAAATATGAAGTAACTGAAGGCAGCGTTACTTTGGACGGTAAGGACCTGCTTGAAATGGAAGTTGATGAGCGTGCTCTGGCAGGGTTGTTCCTTGCAATGCAGTATCCGAGTGAAATTGCAGGGGTGACGAATTCTGACTTCCTGCGCAGTGCCATTAATGCTCGCCGTGGTGAAGGCAATGAGATTTCCCTCATTAAATTTATCCGCCAAATGGAAGGCAAGATGAAAGAGCTTGAGATGAATCCTGAATTCGCTCACCGTTACCTGAATGAAGGCTTCTCCGGCGGTGAAAAGAAGCGTAACGAGATTCTTCAAATGATGATGCTTGAGCCAAAACTTGTTATTTTGGACGAAATTGACTCCGGTCTTGACATCGATGCCCTGAGAATCGTAGCGAATGGTGTCAATGCAATGAAAGCTGAAGACCGTGGTTTCTTGATTATTACCCACTATCAGCGTTTGCTTAACTATATTACACCAGATTTTGTACACGTAATGATGCAAGGCCGTATCGTGAAATCCGGCGGTCCTGAGCTCGCTCAGCGTCTGGAAGCAGAAGGTTATGATTGGATTAAGGAAGAGCTCGGCATTACTGACGAAACTGTAGGTCAAGAGGCGTAAATAGACAGGAGGAGAAAACGAAATGACAACACAAACCATTCTTCCGGTCAACGCTGAGACTTTGAAGGCACTGTCCGCAAGCAAGCAGGAACCTGCTTGGGTAACGGAAAGCCGCCTTGCCGCTTTGGAGCTGGCCGGTCAGTTGGAACTGCCTAAGCTGGAGAAACAGCGGATTGACCGCTGGAATATTCAAGCATTCGGTGAGCATAAACAAAATGATCAGCTGTCGTCTCTTGAAGATCTTCCTGAAGAAGCAGCGATGCTTGTCGCTGGGTCAAGAGAAGGTGGCCTCGTTATTCAGCGTAATTCGGGAACGGTATACACAAAGCTGTCTGATGAGCTTGCAGCTAAAGGTGTAATCTTTACGGACCTGGAAACAGCTGTGAGAGAACATGAGAGTCTTGTAAAGCCTTATCTCCATCAAGCTATGAAGAGTGATGAGCATTCCCTTGCCGCACTTCATGCTGCGACATGGAACGGAGGGGTCTTCCTCTATGTTCCTAAAAATGTAGAAGTTGAGCTTCCGCTTCAGGCTGTAATGCTAACGGATGATGCAGAAGCACTGTTTGCGCCTCATGTACTCATCGTTGCTGAAGCGAACAGCCGTGTTACTTATGTAGATAACTATGTTTCGAACAGCTTGTCCGGTCATGTTACACATAACGGAGCGGTTGAAGTATTCGTTAAAAATGGTGCGAAAGTTCGTTTTGCGTCCGTTCACCAAATGACATCAGATATCACGGATATCACCTACCGCCGTGCGGTCGTTGAAAACGACGGATCCATCGAATGGATCGTTGGTGAGATGAATGATGGCGATACAGCAAGTGATACTATGAGCGTTCTGCAAGGGAATGGTTCCTTGTCTGATGCCAAAGTAATTGCTGTAGGTTCCGGTACGCAGAAGATTAACTATACAACACGGGCACGTCACTTCGGAAAAAGCACTGGAAGCCAAATGATTACCCGTGCAGTTATGCGTGAAGAAGCTCAAGCGATCATTAACGGAATTACGAAGATTGAGAAAGGCGCTACGAAAGCGGACGGACAGCAAACTGAGCGTGTATTGATGCTTAGTCCTAAAGCTCGTGGTGACGCCAACCCAATTCTTCTGATTGATGAAGATGATGTTACTGCAGGTCACGCAGCATCCGTTGGTCAGGTTAACCCAGAAATGATCTATTACCTGATGTCTCGCGGTATTTCTCGTACGGCTGCCGAATCCTTGATTATCTACGGATTCCTGGCTCCTGTGGTTAGCGAGATTCCTTTGGAAGGGCTTCGTGATCAACTTCAACGCCTTGTTGAAAGGAAGCTGGGGCAATGAATGCATCTATCCGTGAACAGTTTCCCATCTTACAGCAGGAAATAAACGGCCATCCGCTGGTATACCTTGATAACGCCGCGACTTCTCAGAAGCCGCGTGCTGTTATTGATGCCGTGAAGCACTACTACGAGTGGGAGAACGCTAACGTTCACCGTGGCGTTCATACACTTGGCAGTCGGGCTACTGATGCGTATGAAGGAGCACGTGAGAAAGTAGCTCGTTTCATTAACGCAAAGAGCACGGAAGAAATTATTTTCACCCGCGGAACGACGACAGCTCTCAATCTTGTAGCTTCGTCGTATGCACGTTCTGTCTGCGGACCGGGTGATGAAATCGTTCTGACGGAAATGGAGCATCATAGTAATCTTATTCCGTGGCAGCAGGCGGCGCTTGCCGTCGGTGCCACGCTGAAATATATACCCATTCAGGCTGACGGTTCGATTACACTTGAAGATGTTGAGAAGACAGTCACCGATCGAACGAAGGTTGTAGCCATTGCATATGTATCGAATGTAATGGGAGTCGTTCATCCGGTGAAAGAAATTGCAGAGATTGCCCACCGCCACGGTGCTGTGATCGTGGTGGATGGAGCTCAAAGCACACCGCATATGAAAGTGGATGTACGGGATCTCGATTGTGATTTCTATGCTCTTTCCGGTCATAAAATGTGTGCTCCAACTGGAATTGGTGCTTTGTACGGTAAAAAAGAGCTGCTTGAAAAGATGGAGCCGATCGAATTTGGCGGTGAGATGATTAACGATGTTGGCCTCTATGAATCCAACTGGAAGGAGCTTCCTTGGAAGTTTGAAGGTGGTACCCCAATCATTAGCGGGGCTGTTGGGCTTGGAGCAGCCATCGATTTCCTTGAAGAGATCGGTATGGATGAAATTGCACGGCACGAAAGCCGCCTGGCGAAGTATGCGATGGATCGACTTAGCGAGATTGAAGGGATCAGCCTGTACGGCCCGCGTGAGCGGGAGGTTGGACTAGTTACTTTTAATCTTGGCGATGTGCATCCCCATGACGTGGCAACAGTACTGGATGCACAGGGCATTGCGATTCGTGCAGGTCATCACTGCTGCCAACCGCTCATGCGCTGGCTTAAAGTTTCATCTACAGCACGTGCAAGTTTTTATCTGTATAATACAGAAGAAGAGGTCGACTTACTTGTCAGCGCCTTAATCCAGACAAAGGAGTATTTTGGCGATGCAACTTGATGATTTGTATAGACGTGTCATTATGGATCATTATAAAAACCCTCGTAACCACGGGAAATTTGAGAATGATGCAGTGACGATTGACTTGAACAATCCGACATGCGGGGACCGAATTTCTCTACAATTAAAAGTGGAGGACGGAGTCGTAAAGGATGCCAAGTATACGGGCGAAGGCTGCTCGATCAGCATGTCTTCCGCTTCCATGATGACGGAGGCTGTTAAAGGCAAAACGCTTGAAGAAGCGGTTATGCTGGCTTCCAAATTCTCTTGCCTGATGAAAGGTGAGGATGTTGAGTTTGAGGATTACGAAGATATTGAAGCCCTGTCCGGTGTTAACAAGTTCCCTGCACGTATTAAATGCGCAACGCTTGCCTGGAATGCACTGCGAAAAGGTATAGAAGATACAGAGCAGAAAGACTAAGAACAATAGGGAGGTATGACTAATGGCTAAAAAGGCTCCTGAAATTGAAGAGTATAAATATGGCTTCCGTGACGAACATAAAGCTATTTTTCAGACCGGTAAAGGTCTGACCCGGGAAGTCGTAATGGAAATTTCTAAAATCAAAAATGAACCAGAGTGGATGCTTGAATTCCGCCTGAAAGCTCTTGAGCAATTCGAGAAAATGGAGATGCCTAACTGGGGCGGCAATCTGGATGAACTGGATTTCAACGATATCCAGTATTATGTTAGACCGTCCGAGAAGCAAGGTAAGACATGGGAGGAAGTACCTTCCGAGATTAAAGAAACATTTGATAAACTGGGCATTCCTGAAGCGGAGCAGAAGTTCCTCGCAGGTGTATCCGCACAGTATGAATCTGAAGTTGTATACCACAACATGCAGAAAGAGCTTGAAGAACAAGGTGTTATCTTTACAGATACGGATACGGCTCTTAGAGAACATCCGGAAATCTTCAAGGAGTATTTCTCCACAGTTGTTCCCACAACAGACAATAAGTTCGCGGCTCTGAACAGTGCTGTATGGTCAGGCGGAAGCTTTATCTATGTACCAAAAGGCGTGAAGTGTGAAATTCCGCTTCAAGCTTACTTCCGGATTAACTCCGAGAACATGGGGCAATTCGAGCGTACGCTGATCATTGCAGACGAAGACAGCTTTGTTCACTATGTTGAAGGATGTACTGCTCCGATCTATAGTACGAACTCCCTGCATAGTGCCGTTGTTGAGATCATCTGTAAGAAGAATGCACGGGTTCGTTATACAACAATTCAAAACTGGGCTCCTAATATTTACAACCTGGTTACGAAGCGTGCGGTTGCAGAAGAGAATGCAACAATGGAATGGGTAGATGGTAACATCGGATCTAAACTCACAATGAAATATCCGGCAGTTATCCTGAAAGGCCGTGGTGCGAAAGGTATGGTTCTTTCCATCGCTGTCGCAGGTAAAGGCCAGCATCAGGATGCTGGTGCGAAGATGATTCACTTGGCACCGGACACAACGTCCACAATTGTATCCAAATCGATTAGTAAACACGGTGGTAAAGTAACATACCGCGGTCTTGCTTCATTTGGACGTAATGCTGAAGGTGCTAAAGCCAACATCGAGTGTGATACGCTTATTTTGGATAACGAGTCCACTTCAGATACGATTCCTTACAATGAAATTAAGAACGATAATGTGACGCTGGAGCATGAAGCGAAGGTATCCAAGGTTTCTGAGGAGCAGCTGTTCTATCTCATGAGCCGCGGATTGAGTGAAGCGGAAGCGACACAAATGATCGTTATGGGCTTTATCGAGCCGTTCACGAAAGAGCTGCCGATGGAATATGCGGTAGAGATGAACAGATTGATAAAATTCGAAATGGAAGGCAGTATCGGTTAATACCTTGAAATCCTTGCTGTAACAAGGTTTTATAGGGTTCGGAATGGGAACGAGTTAAACCGTGCCGATTTCCTGCCGATATCATTTTTTCTTGAATAGAGGAGGTGAACTTTAAAAGTTCACCTCTTTTTTTTAATCATTTTTCTTCGGAATAATGCTGAAAATTTATAATTTGATGTTCAATAAATCGAAATCTGTGATTTGTATCATAGAATCATTATTTTGGAGGCGGTTTCAGGTCGCGAAATCCCTTTACATTTAACAATTTGTGAATTGCGTCACAATCTTATTTTTCAATGTTATAATGGTGATAATTAAAATTTTAAGGTGTTGAAACGAAAGGTTAAGGGGGAAGCGACTTTGGCCAGATATTTTAATGGAAAAGAAGTAGAATTGTTGGCTCCTGCTGGCACATTCGATATTTTTAAATCCGTTATTGATATGAATTGTGATGCTGTCTACTTTGGTGGTCCATCGCTGAATATGCGTATGATGCGCAAAGGCTACAATCTGAGCTATGAGGAAGTTTGTGAAGCGATCAAGATGGCACATGATCGTGGAAAGCGTGCATATGTTACAGTAAACAATCTGCTTAGTGAAGAGGATTTGGAAGAAGCGAAGCGGTATTTCCATTTCTTAAACGAGGCTGGTCCAGATGCGATTATTGCTCAGGATTTAGCCGTATTTCCAATTATTCAAAAATTAAATTTAACGAACATTCCTGTTCATTCTTCTGTCATGATGAATGTTCATAATCTGGATATGATTGAGGCTCTGAAAGAGATGGGAGTTACCCGTGTTGTTGCCTCACGTGAGATGGATTTGCATACAGCTGAGCTGCTGCAATCTAAAACAGGGATGGAGTTCGAATATTTTGTTCACGGTGACATGTGTACGGTTCACGGAGCAAACTGTCTATTCAGCTCCATGCTGTTTGGTAACAGTGCGAACCGCGGCCGCTGTATGAAGCCTTGCCGCTGGGATTACAGAGTGAAGAAAGACGGTTACGTCTATCCAACAGAGTATCCATTGGCAGCGAAGGATATGTATATGTACGAGCATATTCCTGAGCTCATAAAGTCTGGCATTACCTCATTCAAGATTGAAGGACGGATGCGTGACGAGGAATTCCTCCGCTCTCTCGTCAATAGTTATGGCGATGCCATTGACCGTTATATTGAAGATCCTATCGGTTTCAACCGGACACAGGATTCAGGTGAACTGTATGCGAACCGCAAGCGGGACTTCTCTACAGGCTATGCCTTTGGGAAACCTGGTTTAAGCTACATTAACCGCCGTTATGAAGGAACAGGCAAATTCTATAGTACGGGTAAAGTGTTTAGTACACCGACAGCTGAGCGTGAACTGAAGCCTGAGCGTGTGGAGCAGGTTCGTGAGACGCTCGGAAGTGTGAAAACAGCTGACAGCGCTAAAACGGCTCCACAGTTGAGTGTTCATGTGAATAATATTGCACAGGCTCGTGCAGCAATCGCTGCGGGAGCGGATATTATATACCTTACTGGTGATGTGTTCCAGCCTGATCGGCCTTTTACCCGTCAGGAAATTGAGGCACTTACAGCAGAGAAGGGAAATGTTAAGATTCTGCTTGGAATGCCAAGAATGATGAACGAGCTTCATATGGAGCAGTACAATCAATTCATTCAGGCAGGAGCCAGCAGCGGATTTTACGGATTAGATGGCTTACTCGTGTCGAACATAGGTGCCATGCACAAATTCCGTGACCTTTCACTTCCCATGGTCGCTGATTTTAACTTGAACGTATTTAATCATATGTCAGCAGCTCTTTATCATGAGCGTTTTAACATGGAGCGTGTGCATGCTTCGCTTGAGCTCCCTTTAAACGATCTAACGAAGCTGCTGGATAACACCCGTGTTCCGGTTGAAGTTATTGTTCATGGTTCACCGATCGTCATGTATTTGGAGCTGGATCTGTACGAGAATACAGAAGTGATTGAGCCGATTGGGGAAGAGGATAACAAGTTCGTCAGCAATGAGCATCTTGTATTGATGACGGATAAAGGAGAGAATCCGGTGTACCGGGATTGGAGCGGACGGAATCATCTGGCTCTGTCGAAAGAGCTCTGCTACTTGCCAATGCTGAAGGAATTGCATGATGCCGGGGTTAATCACTTCCGCATAGAAGGCAAATCGTATACATCGGAGCAGCTTGGTGAGATCGTCTCCTTATATAAAAAGGCTGTACAGAATTTAAATCAGTGTGATCAATGGTTTGAGCAGCTGAAACCAGTTTATGCCGGGTATACTCTTGGCTCACTGCAATTTGGGCAAGCACTTAAACTTGATCTTGTAGAGGTATAGCATAGGTTAGGTTAAACCATATTAGAAAATAGATGATCGCAGCACAGAAGGTGAGGGCGGCAGACAAACCTGTCTGCCGCTTCTTGCGGATATATATAATATTTTTACAAGGGGTGAATGAACGTGAGCAGCCCGATTGAACATCAGGAACAGCAATCGTCATTTATTGGTCCGGAAGGTGTATTAGAGAAACGTAAACAATATTTTTTTCCTTGTACCAGTCATTTTTATAAAGAGCCGCCTCAAATTGTACGGGGGAAGATGCAGTATCTTTATGATGAAAAGGGCCGGGAGTATATAGATTTCTTCGCAGGTGTATCTGTTGTTGCTTGCGGACATTGCAATGAAGAGATTACAACAAAGACCATAGAGCAGCTTCAGACGCTGCAGCATACAACGACGATCTATTTAACACAGCCAATGGCAGATTTGGCTGAACGGTTAGCAAACGGTGTGCTGCCAGGGAATTTAAAGCGAACTTTCTTTTGTAATAGCGGATCTGAGGCTAATGAAGGTGCGATGCTGCTGGCACGGCTGCATACGAAACGGCGGGATTTTATAGCACTCGAATACGGATTGCATGGACGCACCTATCTGACGATGGGAGTGACAGGCATTCCGATGTGGCGTTCAGATGATTATCTGGATTCAGGCGTTACATTTATTCCACGTCCTTTCGATTCGGAGCTTGATGACGAGGTGGCTGCCCGCCGCTCTGTAGAAAGCCTTCGTGAAGTGCTTGAAGAGAAGGGGGATACGATTGCAGCCATGATTGTGGAACCGATTCAGGGTAACGGTGGAATGATCTGCCCGCCGGATTGGTATTTCCGTGAAGTTAAGCAGCTGCTTGATCAGTACGGGGTATTGCTGATTGCCGATGAGATTCAGACCGGATTTGGCCGTACGGGTAAGATGTTTGCTATGGAGCATTATGGTGTCGTGCCTGATATTATCTCCATGGCAAAAGCGCTGGGTAATGGGGTTCCTATTGGCGCGTTCGCCACAACAGATGAAATTGCAGCGAGCTTTAATCGTCCATCGGCATCTACCTTTGGGGGGAATCCGGTTTCGGCAGTGACCGCAATGGCTGTACTCAATTATATTGAGAATAATAACCTGGTTGAACGTGCGGAGCTGATTGGCGGGCGTCTTTTAACGGGGCTAAGACAGCTGCAGGAGAAACACTCCACGATCATTGATGTTCGAGGTAAGGGATTCATGTGCGGTGCTGAGCTTCGTGGAAACGATACACAGACAGGTGCTGCGCTTACCGATGCCGTACTGGAGATGATGAAAGAGCGGGGCTATATTCTAGGTAAGAATGGAATTGATCGTAACGTGCTTGCTTTTCAGCCGCCGATTATTATGCCGTCACGGGACGTAGATGCAATGCTGAAAGCGCTGGACGAGGTTCTTTCTGTAATCGAAGCAGAGAGGGGCTGATGCAGACGTGGAAGTGATTCGAAAGGTTGCAAGCAAGACTCGGATGTTCGGTGAGCTTGTCATGTTTTCACATACGTTATTCTCGCTGCCCTTTGCCTTAATCTCGCTGGTGTGGGCAGCAGAGGGAATTCCGTCTGCGTATGTATTATTATGGGCGCTCATTGCACTTATCGCAGCACGCAATGGAGCAAACGCTTTTAATCGACTTGTGGATCGCAAGTTCGATGCGGCTAATCCGCGCACAGCGCATCGGCACCTTCCGAAAAAGCTGCTTCGTGAGCGAGAAGTAGTAGCCTTTGTGGTTGTGAACTTCGCTATATTCATCTTTGCAGCGGGTATGTTGAATCCCTTGTGCCTGTGGTTATCGCCGGTAGCCATTGTACTAATCTGCTCTTATTCCTATACAAAAAGGTTTACATGGCTCTGTCATCTGTACCTTGGATTCACTATTGCTTCAGCACCGATCGGAGCTTGGTTTGCCGTAACGGGCGAGTTTGCCTTTACTCCGTTTGTAATTGGTACGATTGTGATGCTGTGGATCGGTGGCTTCGATATCATTTACGCAACACAGGATATTGAGTTTGATCGCAAGACGGGCCTATGGAGTGTTCCTCAGGCATTTGGTTTGAACGGTGCACTCCTGATTTCACGCGGACTTCATACGATTATGGTCTTTCTGCTGCTGTTCTTATTCTTTCTTCAGGATCTGGGCTGGTTATATCTGCTCGGGATTTTGATTTCTGTTATCCTGCTTGCTATTGAGCATAATATTATCAAGCCGGCAAGCCGAAAGCGGATGAATGTAGCATCATATAATTTAAACCAAGTGATTAGCATGGTTATTCTATTCTGTACGTTAGCTGATTACTTTCTGTAGCTTTTT
The DNA here is from genome assembly GCF_001373415.1 of Paenibacillus dakarensis. Classification (GTDB taxonomy): domain Bacteria; phylum Bacillota; class Bacilli; order Paenibacillales; family Paenibacillaceae; genus Paenibacillus_AQ; species Paenibacillus_AQ dakarensis. Next base: position 59,211 of record NZ_CDSE01000044.1, read on the forward strand.
AGTCAATCATGTAACGCTCTATTATATTAATTGAAATAAACAGCCTCCTGATGAAGTTCATCTGATCAGGAGGCTGTTTCGCATATACAGGATTATAATAGTATTTCTTGAATCGAAGATTCGCGTTCTTTGGATAGATCGATGAAACGCTCAGTGGTCTGAATCAAGGGACGAAAATAATCAGAATGATTATTCATAATGATGGTGCCCGATTCACCTGTCGTTAAAACAACTTTTTTTCCAATGAAATTAGGAAGCAGATGCTGGATAAAAGCATGAGTCGGTTTGGCGTTTAATTTGCCGAAGCTGAGACTGTACAGCTCTCTCAAAACATGCAGCAGCTGCTGCTTGGATTGGTAAGCCCGATTGGTTGTCATTGCACTATAGACATCGGCCACCGCTGCTATATGAGAGTAGGGATGTATCTCGGATTCTTGGCGACGATTAGGGTAACCGCTTCCATCATCTCGTTCATGGTGCTGGAGTGCAACAAGAGCAGTTATTTCATCATCGATAGACTCCCGAATAATCTCATAACCGTAAGTGGTATGAAGTTTAATTAATTCAAACTCTTCGGCAGTCAGCTTTTCAGGCTTGTTGAGGATTTTATCAGGAATTCTGCTTTTGCCGATATCGTGCAGGTATCCCGCTTTTCCAATCTCATAGCATTCCTTAGCGGAGTAGCCCAACCATGTAGCAAGGTAATAAGAGAGCATACCAACCTGCATCGAATGCTTGTATGTATAATCGTCCCTTCCATTTAGGAGGAGTAGAAGGGATACTACATCCTTCTGTTCTAACAACGAGCCGATAACAGGCTGAAAGGAATCATGCACAGCATTTTCGTTGAACTTACCCGTTTTAAATGCTTCGGAGAAGACAGAAGCAAAGCCATCGATTGCTTGATCGAATTGCGGCTTAACCCTGCTGAGAGACTCTGACGTTTCTGATGATGGATCGGCAGACAAGAGGATTTCACGCTTCTCAATTTCAATGTAATTGATGCCATGCTGTATGAGCTTAGCTATTTCCTCATTACGAAGAACAGTTCCTTTTTGCAAGACATGGACACCATGGCTGTTGAAGACTTCTCGCTGTGTTAGATCTCCGGGTATCAGGTCAGTGACATGTACTCTCAAATCGTTACACCTCTTACCTGTTATTAAATGAACTAACCAGAACATTCATAAAATCATCTTAACAAGAAAAAAATGGATTTTCAATGACCTTTTAGCTAAAACAAGTTATTTAAATAGTCCTAAAGGGAAAATCCCACCGATTTTTAATACTTATTTCCTAGGTTTATATTCCTAATTTGCGATTGTATGCAGCATTACCTTAACGACATAGCGGCTTGGTTCCTGTCACGGTATGATGAGGCGGTGAGGAAAGCCTTCGATTATATTTCACTAAAACGAAATAGCGATAATTTACCTTCTTAATTCGTATGTATATATAAGCTGACTTTTTAAAAAAGGAGAGAGCATATGGAAACGTTCGGGAGGGGCTGTCTTTACATCATTATCGGCATTGTTGTATTGATGGCACTGGCTATGATCATTGGCGGCACAATCCATATTCCGTGGTTTATTGCAATACCGCTGGTCCTTCTTGCCTTTTATGTTGCTGCCCGAAAAACCAGAAATAAATAGGACTTATATCCGGAGCATTATTATGGGCAGCACCAACAAGAGGAGGGACGCTGTCCCTCCTCTTGAACATTTAAATACGAAACAAAAATTTGAGTTCACAGGTTACGGGCTTCAATATACCATAATGTTGGTTAAAGTGTTATGCTTGTAAGACCGGAAAAAAATGATCATAACAACGAAGGGGGCCGCAATGAGTCAGATGGTGAATGATAAATTGATAATACTGCACACCAATGATATCCATAGTCATTTCGAAATGATGAGTGCAAATGCGGCTGTTATTTCCCGGGAAAGAAAGGCTGCTGGGGAACAAGCTGTACTCGCTCTGGATATAGGTGATCATATGGACAGAGCGGCAGTAGAAACGGAAGGAACGATGGGGCAGGCAAATGTTGATGTGATTAACCTGACTGGTTATGATGCCATTACGATAGGCAACAATGAAGGCCTGACCGTTCCGCCTTCTGCTTTGGAAGCAGCTTATGCTGGTCTGCTGTGCCCGGTGGTGTGCTGTAATCTTTATGAATTGGATAGCGGGAAGCCTCCAGCTTGGATGAAGGAACACATCATTATTGAGAAGAATGGTATTAAAATTGGAATTACGGGTGCAACAGCTCCTTTTAGTCAGTTTTATACCCTTTTAGGATGGAATTCCAGAGACCCGGAAACATCGATAGCTCAGCAGGTGCAATTACTTAGAGATCAGGTAGATGTACTCATTGTCATGTCTCACCTCGGCATTATTGCCGATAAAATATTAGCAGAGCGGATTCCTGGAATCGACATTATTCTGGGTGGACATACGCATCATCTGTTAGAGGAGCCTTTATTCATTGAAGGTACAGCTGTATGCGGTGCTGGAAAGTTCGGCAATTATGTTGGCAAAGTTATAGTTGAATGGAAGCCTGATGAAGGACGTTATGCTGTTACAGGCGGCTCTTGTATTCCTGTAAGCGGGGAAGAGCTTGATCCGGAAGTGGAAAGGGCAGTGCTTATTCACCGTCAACAGGCTGAAGAGCATTTAAAGGAAGCGGTAGCGATAACAGACCGAAAGCTTGAAATTCATTATGATCAGGAATCTTCCTTTGCGAACTTGCTTGCCCAAGCTGTGCGCCATTATGCGAGCAGTGATATTTCTATCGTGAATTCTGGCCAATTACTCGGTTCCCTTCCTGATGGAGAGATTAGTGCAGGGATGATACATTCCCTATGTCCTTCACCGATTAACCCTTGCGTGATAAAGCTGAGTGGAGCAGATATTCTTCAAGCACTCGAGGAAAGTCTTCTTCCTGAATATTATGATAAAAAAATCTTCGGCTATGGCTTTCGCGGCAAGGTTCTCGGAGGATTGGCTGTTGATGGAATGGAAGTCCTATATAATAATGAAGGCAGCAGTTATCATAAAATTATTCAGGCCTCCGTGCAGGGCATACCAATTGAGAGAGAACGTGAATACCGCGTGGGTACATTAGATATGTTCACTTTCAAGGTAGGTTATGAATCTTTGGCTAAAGGCAAAGATATCGTATTTATGCTGCCTGAATTCCTTCGTGACCTGCTCAGACAAGAACTGTCTCGGCCTGGTGCGCTTGAGCAAAGTTTTCTTCACCGCTTTGTCCCGCTGATCTAAAGACTAACTTCATTTGTCCCGGCATACATATAGATGGACAAATAGATGGACAAAGTTGATAGGTGAGGGGGATGACTGTGGATTTTATAACAGCAGTTATTTTGGGGATCGTGGAAGGGCTGACAGAATTTATACCGGTATCATCGACCGGACACATGATCTTAACAGCCAAAGTAATGGGATATAACGATCAGACTTCCATGATGAAGACATTTGAGATTGTTATACAGCTTGGAGCAATTCTTGCGATCGCAATTGTTTATTGGCGCCGAATTTTGAATTTGCTAGGCTGGAGCCATAGTGAGCCGTTATCGAGACAGGGAGCAAAGGTTAAGAGACTTAACCTGCTGCATGTATTTTTAGGCATAGCACCTGCGCTTGTGGTTGCTTTTTTTGCGAAGGATTTTATCAAAAGCTTATTTAGTGCGCAGACCGTGCTGTATGCGCTTGTGACAGGCGGCATATTTATGATTTTCGCGGAATGGTACAATAAAAAAAGGTCCAGAATTACCTCACATGAACTGGATGATATGACGTACAAGCAGGCGCTGCTGATCGGTCTGTATCAGATTATTTCCGTGCTGTGGCCCGGCTTCTCTCGCTCAGGCTCAACGATGTCTGGAGGGATGCTGAGCGGAGTGAGCTATAAGGCATCCGCAGATTTTTCATTCCTTATTGCGATACCGATTATGTGCGCCGCTACCGGATATGAGCTTTTGGAATCGTATCAAAATTTCACTTCGGACGTGCTGGGTGTATTCGTGGCAGGATTTATAATATCATTTATCGTTGCTTACTTCGTTGTCCTGGCATTTATGAAACTGATTCAAAAAATCAGGCTGACTCATTTCGCGATCTATCGATTTGTGTTAGCTGCTGTATTCTGGCTGTTTATTATGCGGTAATCAGGCTGTAATAGATCTGAACAACGTACAATGTTCATTTAAAGCTTTGGGCTCAATGATCATATGGCGCGAAACAATTCATATTTCGAGTGCAGAGGAAGTGTAGGTTTGCGTCTTATCCACTTATCTTTATTACAACCGGGAATGGTTCTAGGTAAAAATATTTACAATAATGAAGGAAATATCCTGCTTGCCGAGGGCGTGAAGCTGACGGATTACCTGATCCGGCGGTTGGGTGCGCTGGATTTCAGCTATATTTATATCAAGGATTCCAAGACAGAGGATATCGCCATTCCGGAGCTCATCTCCGAACAGACGAAGCTTGAGGCTATCCGTTCAATCCGAACAGAATACAAAAATTTAGAGAAGCAATCCAACTTGAAAGGCAGTTTTCTTCATTTGGGCAAAACTTTCTCCGGAATGATGGAGAACATAATGGATGAAATTTCAGCTGTAAATGAGTCTATGGTTCTGCTTACGGATATGAATACGAATGACTATAATTTATATCAGCATTCCTTGAATGTATGCCTGTACTCGTTGGTGCTGGGAATCTCTTACGGCTACAGCCGGGATGAGGTTAAAACGCTCGGCATTGGAGCGCTATTGCATGATATCGGGAAAACCCGTTTGACACCTGAACTCATCCAGAAGCCAGGACGCCTGACTGATGAAGAGTTCAAAGAGGTACAAACGCATACCCTGATTGGTTATAAAATTTTGAAGGATGAGCCGAATATACCTCTCCTTTCTGCACACTGTGCACTCCAGCACCACGAACGCCTTGACGGATCAGGATACCCACGGGGCTTGAAGGGACCTGAAACCCATGAATATGCGAAGTGGATCGCGATAGCAGATTCTTATGATGCGATGACAACACGGCGGATTTACAAGCCAGCAATGCTGCCGCATCAAGCTGTAGAAGTGTTGTACGCCGGTTCGGGCACGCTGTATGAACAGCGTTTTCTTGCCGTATTTCGGGATCGGGTCGCGATTTACCCTACGGGGATGACGGTCCGTCTTTCTACAGGAGAAACCGGCGTGGTTTCTAAAATTAATGACAGTGTGCCCCACAGACCTGTAATTCGTATATTATATACACCTGACGGGCAGGAAGCCCGTGTTCCTTACGAAGTGGATATGTCGGAATCACTTGCGGTTATGATTGCCGCAATTGGACAGGCCGAATCAGATTAATGTAGCTTTTTTCCAAGGAGGACAAGCTGTGAAACAACATGGCGAAGAAAAGCTTTTTTACAGGTGGGGACGTTTTATTTACCGCTTCCGCCGTGCCATGGTTGCTGCATGGTTTGTTTTGTTTTGTATAATGATTCCTTTTGCGATACTGCTGCCGTCACAGCTTCACCAGAACGGATTTTCGCCGGATGACAGTCCGTATCTTACCGGTATTGATAAACTTGAGGAAGGTCTGGGTCTTTCTACGAGTTCGCTTGAAATTGTGATAGTAAGCAGAAATGATGAAAATCTGACGACAGGCAAACAGCAGAAGCGAATACTTGAGGAGCTTGCTCCGTTCCAGGACAAGCCATATGTTCGTGATATGTATATTAATTTTGCTTCTAGACAGCTGGGGCAGGATCATATCATTTCAGTGAGCGTCATGCTTGAAGAGGAAACATCCGAGGTGTTGAAGCACTTTAATGAGATCAGGGAGGATATTCCCCCGATTACTGGAGCAGATACCTATCTTACAGGCAACGCTGCTGTGTTCGCGGACATGAATAAAGCCGTGAAGAATGATATTTTTCAGGCAGAGATCATCGGATTGCCGCTTGCGCTTCTGATCCTGCTGCTTGTTTTTGGTACATTTACAGCAGCCATACTGCCACTGATCGCGGGTGTTGTTAGTGTTACGGTGACGATGGGGATATTATATTTTGCAGCCATTCTTGATGGCTCGATCAGCAATTTCCTTCCTAATGTAGTTACCATGCTTGGGCTGGCAGTAGGGATTGATTATGCTCTGTTTATCGTCAGTCGTTTCAGGGAGGAAATTTCTAAAGGAAGCACGGAGCGTGCTGTTGCTGTATCTTGCGCTTCAGCAGGAAAAGCTGTGGTTTTCTCCGGTGCAGCAGTCTGGATCGGGTTTTTGGCTATGGCATTTATTGATTTGCCAATCTTTAAATCATTCAGCATTGGCGGAATTGCAGTAGTCACCATTTCAGTTCTGGCCGCGAATACGCTGCTTCCATCTCTATTAGCTATGCTTGGTCCGCGAATTAACTCCTTGCCTGTCTTCGGAACCCGGATCAGCCTGCTTTTTAAGCGTCAGTCTCCTGGAATGTGGCACAGAGTTGCCACCTTTGTCATGGCTAGGCCTGTCATTATAACGTTTTCGGTCATTGCAATACTTCTGATCGCCATGCTTCCAATCAGGTCAATGAGAGTGGAAATTCCTGCTGCAGAGGTGCTGCCGCCTTCGTATGACTCCCGTCATGGATATGATTTGTTAAAGCAGGCGTACGATATACGTGAATTAAATTCAATATTGGTAGCCGCTGAACTGCCCGCTCCTTACGAATCGGTTCAAAGCGTTGAAGTCATTAAGAATTATATGGATGAAGTAAGAAAGCTTCCAGGTGTGCAGCGCGTTGAAAGCTACACAAGCGTATCAAGGGGTACTGCAGAGCAAGTGGCAGACTACTTGGCGAATACCGAAGTTCGCAAGCAGCTGGAAAAATATCATGTGGTACAGGATCGGATGGCCGCTATTGCCATCGTGCCTAAATACGGAGACTCTCATCCAATAACGGAGGAGCTCATCGTTCAGCTGCGCCAGCTGGATACCCCTGGAATGAAGACGTATATAACCGGAAATCCGGCTTATAAACTGGATATAGTCAATGAAATTCGGCAGGGGCTTCCTTATGTACTACTATTTGTGTTTATTACTACTTATATCATACTTTTGTTTGCTTTCCGGTCCGTCGTCCTGCCTCTAAAAGCGGGATTAATGAATCTGCTCAGTCTTGGTGGAGGGCTGGGGATTGTAGTATGGGTATTTCAGGAGGGGATAGGCGCTGAGTGGCTTGGAGTAACGACTACGGGTTCAGTCTTTGCCCTCTTGCCTATACTGATCTTTTGTGTCGTGTTTGGTATCTCTATGGATTATGAGGTTATTCTTCTCTCACGAATCATGGAAAGCTACGAAGCGAGCCGAGATAATGAGCTGAGTACTGCCGACGGACTGGAAAAGACAGGTGGCCTGATTACGAGTGCTGCTCTTATTCTGGCAGTTGTTGTGGGAGCCTTTATCTTTACAGACAATGAGGTAATGAAAGCGATCGGTTTGGGTTTAACCGCTGCCGTTCTGCTGGATGCAACTGTCATTCGTATTTTTCTGGTTCCGGCTTTCATGAAAATGCTTGGTGAAGTGAACTGGTGGAGCCCAAAATGGATGTTTCGGGAGAGGGAGCGGAATTCAAACCGTTGATACTAAACATCTGGTCAGAGATGTCACTGAAAAATTTCATCGTGATAGATATGCTATAATATTAGAATGGGTCAAATATTTGTTTTATGCTGCACCGGTAAATTTCGAGATGTGTACATAAAATCGATTGTTTTTGTTACAGACGGTTAATAAAAGAAATAAAGGTGGAAAACAATGAGTAATACAGCAAGTTTCAATCATTCCGTTAAACAGCTCTCTCCGAGTTATGATCCTTGGGATCCGATTACTTCTTTACGTGAACATGGACGGCATGTGCTTACGAGTGTAGAGATGACGGTTACCCATTTATGTAATATGCGATGTGAGCATTGCGCTGTTGGCGATATGCTTGTTATGAAAGAGGCACCGATGCTGCCGCTGGACATGATGCTGAAACGGTTGGATGAGGTGGAGCATCTCCAAACGATTAGCATCACAGGTGGTGAACCGGCTTTTTTGGGCAAAACAGTAGATAACGTAATCGTTCCTTTACTGAAGTATGCACACGATCGGGGCATACGTACCCAAATTAACTCTAATCTGACACTTGAGCTTGGCAGATATGAGAAAATGCTGCCTTACCTGGATGTTATGCATATCTCGTTCAACTATTTGAATGGGGATGATTTTCACGAGGTGGGTTTTGTGAACAGCGGGCATCCTGTTTCGAAAGAGGCGGCATACCGGCTATACGACACGATGATGCTAAATTCTGAGAAGCTGAGTAAGGCAGGGATGTTTATCTCAGCGGAATCGATGATTAATTATCGTACACATGAGAAGCTTGCAGGGATTCATGAGTTAATCCGGCAAATGGGCTGTAAACGTCATGAGGTGCATCCGATGTACGCTTCCAATTTTGCTGCCTCCTTGCCGGTATTATCCCTGACGGATATGAAGAGAGCTATTCATCGTCTATTAGATGTGCGTGATCCGGAGATGTGGATGCTGTTTGGTACACTTCCTTTCTTCGCATGCACCAGTGATGAAAGTGACCGAGAGCTCATTAAACGTCTGCGTACGGAGCCTAATGTAACGGTTCGTAATGATCCGGATGGGCGAAATCGGGTAAATGTGAATTTATTCTCGGGTGACGTTTACGTGACGGATTTTGCTGATATTCCTCCTTTTGGAAACATTAAAAATCAAGGACTTGATAATATTTTTGATGCATGGTCAACGGGTCACCCGCTGAACCAGACTGTAAATTGCCATTGTGATGCTGCAGGCTGCTGTGGTCCAAATTTACTGGTGGCAGATATGTATTATAAAGGAATTGATTTCAAAACTCGAAAAGCTATTACAAACTAGAATCCGGAAAGAAGGCGTTTGGTGATGGAGGAGTTTGAGGTCGGGAAACTGATTTTAAACCTGCTCTTGGTTTTTTTACTCGTTTTATTGAACGGCGTGTTTGTCGCCGCTGAATTTTCTCTTGTAAAGATGCGGCAGTCCCGTTTAACTCAATTGGTCAGTGAGGGAAACCGTATGGCTGGGGTAGCACTGAAGGTAAATCGCAAGCTGGATGCTTACCTGTCTGCTACCCAGCTCGGTATCACACTAACCTCTCTCGGGTTAGGTTGGATTGGGGAACCTGCGATCTCAGAACTCCTGGTGACGCCGCTTATGCATAACATGGGAATGACGGATGAAGTACTAATTACAACGATTTCGGTTGCGATCGGTTTTAGTATCATTACATTCCTGCACATTGTATTAGGGGAGCTGGCACCTAAATCACTAGCAATTCAGCGTACAGAAGGAACGGCTCTTTTGTTATCTGCACCGCTGCTGTGGTTCTATCGTATTTTCCTTCCGTTTATTTGGGTTCTGAATGCCTCGGCGAACGGTGTTCTAAAGCTAATGGGAATTCAACCTGCTAGTGAATCGGATGTAGCTCACTCGGAAGAAGAAATACGTATATTAATGAATGAGAGTGCTAAAAGCGGTGTGATTGATGAAAATGAGATGAAATTGATGGACAACCTGTTCGATTTTTCAGATCTGCGTGCAAGAGAGATCATGCTGCCCCGAACGGATATTGATGTCCTGTACACAAATCAATCCTTAGCAGAAAATCTGAAGCTGATCAATGAAACGAAGCATTCCCGCTATCCTGTAGCTACAGAGAATAAAGACCGGATTATAGGGTTTATTCATATCACAGACTTGCTTATGGCTACTCCGGCAGAACAGCAGAATCTGGCCTCTCTTGTCAGACCGATTATGGATGTACCGGAATCCATGGAGATTAGTCAGGTTCTTCGCTTAATGCAGACCAGACATGAACAGATGGCACTGGTTGTTGATGAATACGGGGGAACGGCTGGTATTTTGACGGCAGAGAAGATTCTCGAGGAAATTGTAGGGGATTTATATGATGAATTCGAGGACGAGCGCCCTGAAGTTGAAATGAATGATGACTATATTTCTGTTGATGGTCGAATGCTGATTGAGGATGTAAACGACATGGTTGGGATATCTATTGAGGAACAGAGGGTAGACTCGATTGGCGGCTGGTTATTTAAAGAACTCGAAGGAAACCCGCTAAAAGGCAAAAAAGTTAAGTTCGACGGGGTTGTCTTCGAGGTTGAGGAAGCGAGCCGATTGCGTGTTATCCGTGTTATTATTCACAGAAAGCAGCCTAAGGCTGAAGTGGCAACTACTAATCAGGAGTAAAAAATCTATTTGATTCATAAATTTCATCATCTCATTCGACAATAGAGTGATTTAGTAACCAAACAAACTATCCTAGCGTGATAGTTTGTTTTTTTCTGTTCTTTTTTGCATAGAGAAGGTATTTTGCGTTTTCGGGGTTCATTTTTTGGGCGTATGACATATGTTAGTTACGAAGTACCTGAGATTTCGAGTATGGACGGAATCCGAATGAAGGAGGAAATACATTGAATGTAAATCCCGAGGAACGCGTATACATCCCGTTTCGCAGCCCATTTGATCCATGCCCACCGCTGCCGTATAGAACATATGTCGTGCCTGTGAATCAGTACATTGTGTTTCAACCAACCGATTTGCCGCAATTCAGTCCGGCGGAAGCGTTAAAGCACGGAACCTTGTGGCCCGCTCTCTACAGTCCGTATTTCTCAAGAAGCCAGAAGGGAGAGTAGATCATGGAAGAAAGAAAACCGCAAGCTGGTGACCCGCGTTATTATGAACTTTTGGAGCAGCTCCAGGCTATAGATTTTGTGCTTGTAGAACTGAATCTGTTTCTAAACACGCATCCGAATGACCTGAAGAGCATAGAACAGTACAACAGGCTGGCGCAGGAGAGGATGGTGCTGGCTAAGCACTTCCAGGAACTGTATGGTCCCTTGCAAAATTTCGGACATTCTTTTTCCAGATATCCATTTGAGTGGAACCAGAGTCCATGGCCTTGGCAGGTATAACTCATTGGAAGCAGCCGGGTTATCTTATCACAGTAGGCATACCCGGCTGCGAGCAGGATAATAAAGGAGGCGTTTCATTCCGTGTGGATCTATGAGAAGAAGCTCCAGTATCCCGTAAGAGTCAGCAAGTGTGATCCGATGATGGCTAAATTCCTGATCGAGCAATATGGGGGAGCCGATGGAGAATTGGCTGCAGCACTTCGTTATTTAAATCAGCGTTATACGATTCCTGATAAAGTGATTGGAGTACTGAATGACATAGGGACTGAAGAATTTGCCCACCTCGAGATGATAGCAACGATGGTCTACAAGCTGACTAAGGATGCTACGGTGGAACAGTTGAAAGAGGCGGGGCTAGGTGCTCATTATGCGAATCATGATAAAGCCCTTTTCTATGAGAATGCTGGTGGGGTTCCGTTTACAGCGACCTATATTCAAGCTAAGGGAGATCCTCTCGCAGATCTGTATGAAGATATTGCTGCGGAAGAGAAAGCGAGAGCTACATACCAATGGCTGATTGATATGACGGATGATGTGGATTTACAGGATAGTCTGAAATTTCTGCGGGAGCGGGAGATCATTCATGCCATACGGTTCCGTGAAGCGGTTGAAATTATTAAGGATGACCGTGATAAGAAGAAGATTTTCTGAGTTTAATGGAATTAGAGGCTAGGAGCACGAAGAATAACCTCCAGCATTATGAAAAAAAGAATAGTGTTCTGAATGTAAGAAATCCACCCGTAAAATGTCGGGTGGATTTCTTACATTCGTATTTGGCAGCAGAACGTTCGCATAGGGTTGTTACCCCTCAAGCTGCAGCGACGACCAGATGAAGACGATATAAAGCATAACCGGCAGGGCAATTCCTCCAGCAATAAGGAGCCAGACATATGGGGGCTGGAAGGCTTCTTTTATATGCCCGAAGCGGGTGTCTGTGTGTCTTTTCATCTTCAGACGCTGCAGAAATCGATTCAGAATGGCGGCTTGCTCATCATCCGTGTAATTGTCAAGCTCTGTCTTAATATCGCTGCGCAGTTCATGAAGCTTAAGCGGAACCCTGGTGTGCTTCATTCTCATCAAGATCACTTCTCCTCTTGCGGCGTTCTATGGTTTCTATCTATTAAACAATTTCTATAAGGAAAAAGTTGTGAAATATTTTCAACTTTTGAAATTTAAATATAGGTGTGTGACGGATAGCGTTTGCGGAGTTGAGCACCTTCCTTTATGATGAGGGAAGATATTAACAATCATTATGAGGAATGAAGGGAATGACAGAAGGATGGAGAGAGATAAGAGGCTGACCAAACCGGAAGCGATGATCTTTGATATGGACGGTACTTTGTTTCAGACCGAGACACTGTTACTGCCGGCCTATCATAAGTTGTTTGATACTTTGCGGGCAGAAGGCCATCATACGGGTGAGACACCGAAGGAAGAATTGATGCTGGGATGTCTTGGAATGCTGCTTGAGGATATTTGGAAGATTGTTCTGCCGGAGGGAACTCCAGAAGCCCATAAACGTGCTGATGAGCTGCTGCTGCAGTATGAGCTGGAAGGATTGAGTGATCCAAAGGCTATATTATATCCGGGCGTTAAAGAGACGCTTGAGGAATTAAAGCATAGAGGTGTTCGATTGTTTGTGGCCAGCAATGGTCTTGAACATTACGTAAAGGGAATTGCTGAGGCCCGCGAGATTATGCCTTTGTTTGAGGATCTTTATAGTGCAGGTCAGCATAATACGGAAACGAAGGTAGATCTCGTAGCGCTTCTGCTAAAAAATCATGGAATAGAACGTGCATGGATGGTGGGAGACCGTTCATCTGATGTAGAAGCCGGTAAGAAAAATGGACAAGCCGTTATCGGGTGTCAGTATGCAGGATTTGGCGATGATCAGGAGCTTAAGGGTTCGGATGTAATCATTCATTCTTTCCATGAACTGATTGACCTGTATGATGCATCTGTAGACTAAATAAATAAATGAATGAAGAAAGGGGGCAGCCCTGCAAGTGAACTGCATCTCAGTGATGAAACATAGTGTCACGAAGAGTGCAGTTTGATTTTGCAGGAGCCCCTTTTTTTTTAGTAACAATGAACCTCTAAATTTCCCGCATCCTCTTTCAGAATGCTGCTCTGCTCAGGCATTTTTTGAATGTTTTCGTTGATTATATACCCATAATGCATATTCCAGTGGTCTGATAAGGGAGGCGCGGTAAGCTTCCTGATCCCCAACCTGTGAAAACACCTCACGAGCTGGTTTAGGATTAACCTCCAAGAGCAGGATTCTGCCAGTCTTGTCAATAGCCAGATCCAGTGCAAGCTCACAGAGTGCTCCGTATTGTTCTTCCAGATAACTTGCCACAGCCACGCCCAGTTTGGCAGAATCTATCCGGGCCCTTTCCCGCTTCTCTGCATCAGGGATCCAGTCTTCCAGAAGCTTATTCATCTCTGCGGCTTTTCCGCCCCCGTGCAAATTAGAAGTGACGCTATTCGTTGCACCAACCCGGCCGACACAGCCGGTTTGCGCCCATTCCCCGTTACCATTCTTCTGTACAAGCATCCGGTAATCATGAACCCGGCCGCAAGGGAGCTCTAAAGGAATACCCTCCTGTACCAGGTACTTTCTTTTAATAGCCCAGTTAGAAAGGTAAGGACCGAGTGTGGCGGATGTAATCCGTCTTGGCGTAATGATATTTCGGTGTGTATCCCGGCCGCGGACTTCATAAGAGCCGGATGGAGCTGTTTTGGAGATTCGTAAAATACCACGGCCGCCGGTTCCATTAATTGGCTTGAGAAAAACCGTCCCATGTTTGCCGAGCATGCGGGTGATATCACCCATATTTTGTACCAGAAGGGTCTCTGGCAGGTGAGGTCGAAAACGCTTCTGCTGAGATAAAGTTTGGTGAACGGTCCATTTATTTCGAAGAGGTCTGTTGAGGAATAGAAGATGTCTGTAGCGGGAGCGGAAGCGGATTAATTGGTTAAACCGCTCACTTTTTTGTATGCGGCATCGATCATAGATCATATCGGGGAAGGGTCGCCAGCGCCGAGTCCATCTGTGGGTAGATGGGTTATACTGCAAAGCATGAATCAATCCCTGAGAGGCGTTTACATCTGAAGGCGTGAACACAAATACATCGAGGCCCAGCTCGCGCCCTTCAGCAATCATACGTTCATAGACAGGAGCTTCTTCAAGCCTTTTTCGATTGTTCAAGTATAAAGTCAGAATGCCTAAGACAGGTTGAGACACGATGATTCACCTTCTTGTGTAGAGTCTGTTTTCGAATTATTACCGGTTTTGGCAGACCCGGGGGAGCCTGCGCACATAATTAGCACAGGTCTGGATGAGGGTCTGCTTTCTAAAGCTACGGCATGCATACCGGCATCAAAACACATGCGCAGACTTGAATAATGGTTAACAGGAACTTTAAAGCATAAGTACCCGAGTCGGGACAGCTGGGAGCGGATCAAAGAGGGACCGATATCCTGATTTCGGTACAGAGGGTGAATGGCAAATAACCAGTCGGATTCACCATATCCCGTGACCATGCATATACCAACAGGCATTTTTCCATGCTCTCCACGTACAGTAGCTGCGATAAGTGAAGTGCTTGGTTCCTTTATTTTATGAAATGGCATATTTTGCAGGCGTCTGAGTCCTTCTTGGTTAATGCGGCTGCCAAAACGACTGATGAAATCACAGCATTGTTCACGAATGTTTAACCAATCAGTTTCCGTAACGGGCGAGATGGAAGAGATATCCATATGATCCTCCTTTATCTCCTTTGTGGATTTATTACTTATTGATCAGGTACTCACAATAATGAAATATTCGCTCGAGGGATCGCTTGCGAATCGAAGGTTCATCAAATTTCATGGGTCTTGAATTTGCTTCAAAGAACCAAACCTCACCCGAAGAATCGAGCCCAAGGTCCATAGACATTTCCCCTAACGGATAATGGCAGCCGCGCTCAATCTGTTTGGCAATAAGAACTGCAGCGCTGCGAACCTTGTTTAAGATCAGTTTGGCTTGATCAGCTCCTAACAAGGTTGTTAGCAATTTCTCAGGATCCTCAACCGTTCCGCCGCGGGGGACGTGGGTGGTAATGCTATGTGATCCCGCCATTCGCGCGCCAATTCCAGTTACTCCCCATGTACCCTGATCAGATTTCTGTACCAGAAGCCGAAGATCAAACGCACGGCCGTACAGAGAGGTCAGCTCAATACCTTGTTGAATAATGTAGGGGCTACCTCCGGTTTCTTTATAAATCCGCTCCCAGAGTCTGTTTAATGATGCAGCTTTATAAGTTGTGCTATTTTTTTCATTTTGAATTTGAAGCCGGTAGGGGAGATATTTGTTTTTTTGGTGCCTCAGACACATAATTCCCTGGCCAGCTTTACCATTCTCCGGTTTTAGATAGAGATAAGAGCTGTGTTTAATCATTTCACGTAATGAAGAGATGCCTCTCAGCTTTTTGGTTAAAGGAGCCCATTTCCGGGTTAAGCTAGAGCTGCTCAGCCAGGTGAATAACTGCCGTTTGTTGAAGAAATAAGGATTATAAATATCGATCTGGGGATGCCTCAGGCATTCCCGGATCTTCCGGGATACCTGAGGCTTTAATTCATCCTCACGGTGTGGAATACGATTGTAGATGACCCGGGGCAAAGGAAACATTCTTTGCTCCCAGGAATGTGGATCGCTTCCCGGAGTGAAACCTCTAACTGTCTGGGAATTAAGCTTCAGGTCGCGGACGGTTACCACATAGACCAGATAGCCCATTTCTCTGCCTGTCTTAATGATCTCCTGGAAATTTTGCCGGTTTCCCCGAAACATCCGGGTGGAGTCATGCATCGTAAGAATGGCAATAACAGGCCTGGAATCCTCCTCAATGCGGTTTATCACGAGTCATTCCCCCTGTAGAACCCGCTCAGATATAAACAGTGATCAAAAATATGAACGACCGATGCCTTACCTTCCTCACGTAAGGAAGGGTGGGCAAAGATTGACCGGCCCGGTTTGGAATTCGCCTCAAACATCCAAATCTTCTCATCCTCATCGATTCCGATATCAAAGCCGATTTCAGCAAGTGTATGAGGGCTATGATTCTCTATCGCTTCTGCGAGCATCACGGCCGTTTGTTTCGCCTTATCCAGCACCGCTTGAGACCTGGAGCCAAACACACGGCTCAATGCCTGTTCTGGAGTCATCAGCGACCCCCCATTCTTGATATGGGTCGTAACACTCCCCCTCCCGGCTTTCTTGGCTCCAATACCAACAGCAGCCCAGCGGTTTTTGCCGTCTTTATGCATATGGAACCGAAAGTCGATTGGGCATCCGTCAATTTCAATTAACCGGATACCTTGCTGAATGACATAGTTCTTCAAGCTGGAACCATGCCGTGCCTGGAGCATTCGCATGAGGCTTGAGAAGGAAGGAAACTTAAGGAGTGTATTTCCGCCGGAGCCCCGGAATCTTGCATAGTAACCTTTTTTCGGATGGTAGGTAAGGCGGTATATCCCGTTTCCAAGACTCCCTCCGGATGGTTTGTAATACAAGAAACGGTGGCGTGCCAGCATATCCTTAATCCGTTCGGGACTCGGATTGGAATAGGTTTCAGGCACATAGCGCCCGGCTTGAATATCATTTTCGAGCTGGCTGTTGATTTCAGATTTATTAAAGAAGGCCCAGTTGAAAAAAACAATGTTTCGACGTATAAAACGGTCTCTAAGCTGATTCGTGAAAGGGGAGAAGTCTGTGCGCCTGCTTGGCAGCCGGTTGTACACGACATCGGGAAGCGGAACCGTCTTACGGATGAATTCTCCGTTTGAGCCGAGCATATAACCATAGACGGTTTCTTTTTGCCAGTTAATATCCTTAGGGGCAAAGGCGTACACGAACATTCTCTTGTTACCTTCACGCAGGAGCTGTTTAATGTAGGCTGTACGTGATCCGAATGGACTGGAATAATTCGAGGGTCCATCAGAAAGAATGCCGACCACGGGTCCGATCCGCAATTCTCCTTCTTTGGGCAGGATAACATAGGCTGGCCCGCGTCTTGGCACCGGAATTTGGTTGCGGATCCCGGAGCTAAGGTATATATGCTTTCCCGAACGTTCTATTGGTTTCAAAGAGGCCGATATGGCGTCTCTGCCCAAGCGCAGCTGGATTTGTTTCCTGCTTGCTAAACCCAGGCTGTTCATGAGCGAGGCGGACATAAATACCACTTTTTCGGGCTGATTCGAGAAATGAATATTACTGAAAATCGAACTCATGTATTTACCCTCCTAAGTTGTCGAAGCAATAAATAACGTGCATAACGAAGGGGATTCTCTACGGACAGCTTTGCTGCCGGAATGTCCCCTGTTAGCTTGAAAGCGCGCCGCCCCGGTTTTGAATTCACTTCAAGCAGCCATACTTTTCCGGAACAGTCTATTCCAAAATCGATACCAAGTTCGCCCAATCGTCCAAATCCGCTCTCAAGCAGTGGTGGAATACGCTCGCATAGATGGTTGATGCAGTTCAATATTTGCTCTGCCTTGTGATTACCAAATTCAGATTTCAGGAAGGAAGGGACGGGTAATGCCGTGCCTCCGCCATGAAGATTGGAGGTCATTCCTTCAGCCGGACCCAGACGAACCGCCATGCCTGTTACAGTCCAGCTCCCCTGTGCATTTTTTTGAACCAGTACTCTAGTGTCAAAAGGCTTCCCATCTTGCCCCCTTAGCTTAAGGTGCTGCTGGATAATAAAGCGGCGGTGTCCGGTGAACCTTTTAATCCATGCTGTTAAATCTGCTGTCGGAATGGTCTGGTGAAAGATGGAGTTTGAACGGTCTCTTCCTTGCAGGATGGCTTCA
This sequence comes from Paenibacillus dakarensis, assembly GCF_001373415.1. Taxonomy (GTDB): domain Bacteria; phylum Bacillota; class Bacilli; order Paenibacillales; family Paenibacillaceae; genus Paenibacillus_AQ; species Paenibacillus_AQ dakarensis. Next base: position 77,108 of record NZ_CDSE01000044.1, read on the forward strand.
TTGGTTTTCCTGCAGTTGACGTAGAGAGTATGGCTTCCGTGGGAACCTCCGCTAGGCTTCATAAACAATTCGCCATTAAACCGGTGTAAAGCGTTACTAAGTGATTCGTTTCCTTCATAAGCGATAGTATGCGGGAGATATGGTGAGAGCTCCGGGTCATGCTGGAGAAAATCGTAAATTCGCTTTTTGCCCGGTAATCCTCTTGACCACATTAATCCTTTGGCCTTGGTAAGTCTGCTAAGGAAGGCTGAGGCAGCATAAGTCTCTTCAGCGTTCTTAAAAAGACAGCGATCATAGATAAGATCCGGGAGGGGAAAGGTTTCTTTCACCCAGCGGTTTTGTTTATAGATGTATCCTGAAATATGATGATCAAGATTCATAGAGCCGGACTTTTCGTCGGGAAAAAATACAAATACGGTAATGCCAAGAAGGGAAGATGCCAGGCTCATTTCGCGGAGAAATTCCTTTTCTGAAAAAGGAGGCGTCCCCGGTCTTCGGCATACCATGACTCCGAGGGTTCCAATGTAATCAGAGGGCATAAGAGCTCCTTTTTTAATAGCCGGTTAAATATTGGCTGTATTGAACAAGGCGGATCGCAGAAGGGCGAACCTTGAAAACACTCAGCGGAGCATCATCGCTTTTAGAAGGCTTGGAGTTGATCTCAATCAGCCAGATACGGCCGGTGACATCTACGGCTAAATCGATTCCCAGCTCACCGAAGTGGGATGGAATGGATTCTTCGATTCCTCGAGCGATGTTTAGAGCGGCAAGTTCCATTCGTTTTTCTGCCGTTTGCTTCGAGGAAGGTGGAATACTGCTCATCGCCAGCGCATCCTTTACCGAGGAGAGCGTTCCTCCTCTTGCAAGATTAGATACATAATGATTTCCCCCTGCAATTCTGGCCACGATGGATGTGATGCTCCACTTTCCTTTTTTGTTCTTGTGAACAAGCGCGCGAAAATCGACATTGCGTTTTTGGACTCGAACCAGGTCGAGCCCCTGCTGAATTTGATAACGATTCGCAGCCATTTTACCGGATAAACTGCTATATAACTTCGCAAGTGAGGTGTAGCTGTTCTTCTTAACCCCTTCAAGCGAGGTTGTAAGTGTGTGGAAAATACCGTTCTCCTGACGGGAGATTCGGATAATGCCTTTCCCCTGACTGCCGCGAATAGGCTTCAGGAATACGACCGGATATGCTGTGCACATTTTTTTGAGCGTAGTAAAGCTTTTCAATTCATAGGATTCGGGTAAGTATTTATTTAATCTCTCGTCCGTTCCCAATGCTTCGAAAACCTCTGTCTTATCCAGAAATCTTTCGTTAAAAATGTGGGTGTTCCATTTGGATTTTACTTCTTTCATAAAATGCTGTACGCTAGGACTATTCTCCAATTTTCGAGTTGGAAGCCGATTATTGACGACATCCGGAACAGGCACAAGGCTCTTTCTCCACCCGTTGTCATACACTACCGCTTCCATGAGTGACAGGTTCGAAGTGATCATATCAGGGGTAAAAAAATATACATATGCGCCTAGTTTATTGCAGGCATTTACCATCTCCATGCAAAATGAAGAGATCGATCCGAATGGCTTGCCTGGATCCTCCGGTAGATAGCGACTTATCATTACGCCAATGACGGGACCTAGACGCAGGGTTCTTTCAGCGGCATTGAATCTCATAGTCAGAACTGCTCCAGGAAGAAGTCCAAAGCTGTTGGATAAGGAAGGGCTAATGCGAAGAACAGTTGATTTTTTCCCCGATATGACCCGTATCTCTTGTTTGAAGGAACCGAGCGCGAGCTTTATGGGTTGTTCTGTTGGAATCCGCAGTTGTCTGATTAGCCTCTCGCCAAGCATGATATCGGTATCTGGCATCTTGCCCGAGCGGAACAGTTGAATCGATATCTTGGTTGTGGACATCTTGGATCTCCTTCCGACAACGTCTTGATGTGGTGGACAGACTGGATTTCATCTGAACATTGCATGTAATTCATCATATGAGGACATATATCCCTTGGTGATTGTACGGATTTTGAAAAAAGGGAGGACTTTAACAATGCCGGATTGGCTGTATATACTGGTGAATATTACGGTGGCCGCTTTTGTCGGCGGCATTACGAATCATTTTGCGATTAAAATGCTGTTTCATCCGCGGGAAGAAATCCGGATTGGCGGCCGTAGATTACCTTTCACGCCGGGACTGATTCCAAAACGTAAGGAAGAGATCGCTGAATCTTTAGGCAAGGTCGTATCAGATTATCTGGTGACGACGGAAGGCCTTCAGGAGATGATTCGTAAACCGCTTTTTCGAATGAGAGCTGAAGAGACGGTAAGCCAAAAGCTGAATTCTTTAACAGAAAGTGAATTGACCTTACGGGACATCGCTCTGAAATTCTGGAGTCCCGAGGATTGGCAGCTGCTTAAGAAGCGGGTCGTACAGAAGGCTCAATCGGTGACTGCAAGCAAAGCTGCCGCCGCATGGTCTGATTACGGGCTGGAAGACAAGCCGATTAAGGACTTGATCCCCGGGTGGTCCGAGGAGAAGAGACAGCAATGGAGCGGGATGGCCGCTGATGCAGTACTGAAGGAGCTTGGGGATACGCTATTATCTTCAGACGGCCAGCGTTTGCTTAAAGAAATGGCTTCTGCCATGCTCGATAAAGCAGGAGGATTTCTCGGTACAATGGCAGCCATATTTGTGGATGAGGACAAGCTGGTTGAGAAGATGACACCGATGTTAATCAGCCAGCTGGAAGGAGACAAAATCCGCCAGTTGATTGTTTCGGTTGTTTCCGGCAAGCTTGAGCAGTATGGGGAATTATCGATTGGCAGTGCGCTGCAGGCTGCTTCAGGCGAGTCTGGTCTTTTGTTTATGACTCGCAAATTGGAGCAATTCATACCGTGGGAATCTTGGATCGAACAGCTGGAGGACATTCGTCTTGCAGACATGATAAAGCCAAGACTTCCTCAGGTGGAAGCTCTGCTTCCAGGTTGGGTTGACAAGGGGCTTCATGTACTCGAGGATGCTTTGCCTTCAGCAGTGAAGGCTGTTAATCTTCCAAATCTGGTACAGGAGCAGGTTCGTAAATTCCCGATCGAGCGGCTTGAAGAAGTGATTCTCAGTGTATCCGGTCAGGAGTTTAGAGCCATTACCTGGCTGGGGGTGCTTCTCGGCGGATTTATCGGTCTTTTCCAATCGATAATCACACTGCTGTGGAGATAAGTTAGATCAAACAAGATGCGGCTAAGCCGCAAATAGGAGGACAACAATGAATATTTACGACAAGGCGAATGAACTGGCAAAAGCAATGAAGGAAAGTCAGGAAGTAGTGGAAATTACATCTGCAATTAAGCTGATTGAGGCAGACCCTGAAAGCAAGCAAATGCTTGACAATTTCCGTGAGCGTCAGATGGAACTGCAGCAGCGCATGATGTCTGGAGACATGCCTTCACAGGAAGAGATGGAGAAGATGGAGAAGCTGTTTGAGGTGCTTAGCCTGAACTTGAACATCCGCCGCCTGTTTGATGCGGAACGCCGTTTGAGCATTATTATTGAAGATGTCAATAAGATCATTTCCGACAGCCTTCAGCATTTGTATGGTCCGGCTCAATCATAGAGGTAAAAAAGCCATGGCAATTGCCATGGCTTTTTTTTGTAGCTTGTTCGATTCTTCTATCATAATGTGGACTTGATCCTCATAGAGTAGATATATAGATTCCAGTTCAGAAGCAGAGGAGCTGTATTAGGAATGAAGAAGAGGAACAAGATTAAGCATTTCATTTATCTCCTGATTGCCCTTGGGATGCTGTTATACGCACTCCCGAGCATTTCATTCGCCGGTGGGTTCTCTTGGGTTTCGTTGTTTGGAGCTGTGTGGGCCGGATTTGCCTTGCTGGTTATTGCATCTCATCTTCATATTCTGATTGGTGTGGATGATGCGAAGCAGAGGGCGCTTGATGAAATCCGGAAGCAAAAAATGAACCAATGGCAGCTAAAATGGCCAGAGGAGCAGAGGCGTGAGGGCGGCGTGTAACTGCACTGGATGACAACCGTTGCTTTATCATTTCGCTGTATCTTAAGGGGGACTGTCACGTAAGTAGATTTTTTCTACTGATGGACAGTTTTTTTTTCTTGTTTCTTTATACAAAAAGGTTGAAGATAGGCTTCTAATTGAGTTCCATCTTCGGCCCGATCATTCGGTGGTTCGCTACGGAGATCATACCTCGCTATGAAGCAACCACCGTGCTTTTTGACGCAAATATTGCAGGCGTAGCTGCAAGCCATCTTAGCGATAGCTTAAGATCTGTCCACCTAGGCAATGCTAAGGATCTCATTTGGCTCCTCATGCTTCTAGTTATCAATCTGGATAATATCTTTGGCATATTAAATGTATAAATGAAGCCAATCCTTGTTGTATTCTACTCAAAAACATTTCTTTGTGTTGATGTGTTTTTTGAGATGGATATGCACGAAGCAGCGGAGGGGACGAAGCGATTCCGGACAAGCGAAGCGCTCGCCTTTGTGTTCCAATTTCAACCTCTTAGAAACCAGTTCAAGAAATTGGAACACAACAGCGATGGTAGGAATGATTCGTACCCGTAGCGCATCCCAGCAGCAAAATGGGGCTGCCCTCAGATTCTAAGATCACAACCTATTTACCGCTATTGCTATTTTAATTTTTCAGTCCAGGTCTGATATAATAGATACAGTGTGATACAGAATAGAGCAAGGAGGTGGAACAGTTGGATGCTCGAGATGAGACTATAACAAAGCATGAGCAATTGGTGCAGCATATTGAGAGCCTGAAAGTAGGCACGAAAATATCGGTTCGCAGACTTGCAAAAGAACTTGCTGTTAGTGAAGGGACGGCCTATCGTGCTGTAAAAGAAGCAGAAGGATTGGGAATTGTCGTAACGAAGGAACGTATAGGAACGGTCCGTATTGAGCGAAAACCAAGGAATATATCCGAGCAGCTGACCTTTGCTGATGTTGTGGAGATCGTTGAAGGACATGTGCTCGGTGGAGCGGAAGGGCTTAATAAAAGCTTGCATAAATATGTGATCGGGGCCATGAAGGTGGAGGCAATGATCCGTTATATCGATGCCGGAGGCTTGATGATTGTCGGCAACCGGGAGGACGCTCACTCTTTGGCCCTTGAACAAGGCGCAGGGGTGCTTATTACAGGCGGGTTCGGGACAAGCCGTGAGGTTAAGCAGCTGGCCGACCGACTGGGACTTCCAATCATTTCATCGCGTCATGACACGTTTACCGTAGCTTCCATGATCAATCGGGCGATCTTTGACCGGTTAATTAAGAAGAAAATTATGCTTGTTGAGGATATTGCAGCCGAAAAACCACGAATTCACGCGTTAAAAAGTTCAGCAACGGCACTTGAATTGAAGGAAATGGCAAGCAAAAGCAGGGAGCAGCGTTTTCCTGTTACGGATGAATGGAACCGCGTTATCGGTATTATCGGTTTAAAAGATGTTGATGATCTTACAGACAGCCAGTCTATCGACCGGGCCATTATTCGCAATCCGGTGACAGCCACCATGAAAACATCCCTGGCATCAGCTGCCCAGATCATGATGTGGGAAGGCATTGACTTCCTTCCTATTGTTGACCGCAACCGCAAGCTCGTAGCTACTGTTACCCGTAAAGAGGTGCTGGAAGCATTGAGGAATGCCCGCAATCAACCTCAGCTTGGAGAAACCTTTGATCAGCTGATATGGAATGGAATAGCCGAAGATCGGGATGAGGAAGGAAGGCTGTTCTTTCACGGATTCATAACACCGCAAATGGCGACAGAGCTAGGAACGATATCGCAAGGAGTGCTTACGACCGTGATGAGCCAAGCCGCTTTCAAAGCTGCCAAGGACTTCACTGGCGGAGACTTTGTACTTGACAATCTGTCTACATATTTCATCCGTCCGGTACAAATCGAAGATCCAATTGTGGTGACCCCGCAGCTGCTGGAGATGAGCCGGCGTACTTGCAAAATGGAAATTGTGATCAGCCACCATTCGAGCTTGATTGCAAAATCAGTAATGACTCTGCAGGCAATCGATCAAGGGTAATCGTATTATTGAGAACCCGTATAACAAAAGGGCTTTTTCCGGAGCAATGGATCTGCCGGAGAAAAGCCCTTTTTAGTATGTGCTTTCTTTTTAGCCTCGAGCTGACTTTTGACGGGTGTAGAATCTTTTGCTTCGCAGTCCGGCAAAAATATTAAATAACCCGAGTACAATAAAAGCAGCTTCAACGATGATCGCAGGGGTCGAACCGCTGAACATCAGCATGGAGATGAAGGCTAAGTCAACGAGCATAACACCCATGCTAATATTCATGGAGGCAAGATAGCTTCCGCGATCAATCGGGTCAGGCTTCCGGCGGGCGCGAATACTGTACAGAGCAGCAGCGATAACGGAAATGACCAATACTGCAAACAGAACATATTTGATGATAATACCAAGCATGGAATAACGGCACTCCTTTAGCAGGGACATGGTTAAAATAATATCCGTATTGTACCATGAAAATCATTTCCATGTGTATTTAACCGCTGATATCGACCCAAATCTGGAGAACCCCTTCCATTACAAGCATGGTTCTGATTTTGACTTTATAGTCCTTTTCCCGGACAGTATATATCTTATCTTCCAGAAGAGAACGGGTGAGCTTGCTGTCTGTATCGATGTCGAATATGCTTCGGCCCCGAAGTGCTGTAAGATCTTTTCCCATCCCCTTTATGATCTCCTTCAAAATTAATGAATCCAGCGGCTCTTCTGTTTGCTCCGCGCGGATTTTGATTTCCTTAATGACCGTCGGCTGTTTGCTGTATTTTTTAAGGTGTTTGATATCTTCTTCATATTGGCTGATTTTAATCTGCAGATCTTGATTGTTCTCCCACATTTTATTGTAAGCTGCATGATACAGGGAATTGTAGACGACACTTCCGACAATCATGCCCAGAACAAAGATCGAAGCGGCTTGGTAAAATGGGCGAAAACGGCCATGAGGGGGGATTCTCATAAGTTAGCTCCGGTCTGAGCAGACCCATTTGACCAGCTCGCTGCCCATATGCGCCCCAAGGAAGGCAAAGACGAGGTAAAGGATCTGTTTGATGGCGGGGGATAAATTTCCGCCAAGCATGTTGCTTTCGATAACACGCATGGGATCAATGGTGCCGCCAACAGCTGCTGCAAGCGCCCAGATTTTTATGCGGCCTGCAATTTCAACCATCGTATCAGTAGGCGGCTGCATGGAAAGTACGGCCCCAACGCCTCCAACCATGGCACCCCCGAGTACAATTCCGAAGGCTATGAAAAAGTCCAAAATGGCTTTAGATAAAAAAACACTCATCCTTCGTGGCCCCTTTCTTGACGGGAGACGGTGATGACCGCCTGTCCAGATGCTTTCTGATTCATTGTATGGGCGTGCCCCATCACATTATGATAAAATGTGAATAAGAATTTAAGCGGCGAAAGGAAGGCGAAATATGAGTACTTTCGTTCATTTGCATGTGCATAGTGAATATAGTTTGCTCGACGGAGCGGCACGTATTGAAGATCTTGTGCGGGAAGCAGCAGCGCTTGGAATGAAATCACTGGCGCTCACCGATCACGGGGTTATGTATGGAGCCGTTCCATTTTATAAATCATGCTTAAGTTACGGCATAAAGCCTATTATCGGATGCGAGGCATACATTACGGCAGGATCACGGAAGGAGCGGGGAAGCCGCAAGGATCAACCAATCTATCATTTGATTTTGCTCGCGAAGAATGAAGCAGGCTACCGAAATTTGATGAAGCTCTGTTCCATAGGTCATCTGGAAGGCTATCATTATAAACCCAGAATTGATATGGAAGTGCTGGCCAAATATCATGAAGGCATCATCTGTCTCAGTGCATGTCTTGGCGGGGAAGTTCCCCAGCATTTGCTGCACGGAAGAGCGGCAGAGGCCAGAGCAGCAGCACTGCGTTATAAAGAAATCTTTGGAGAGGATTATTATCTTGAACTCCAGGATCACGGGCTGCCTGAGCAAAAACGGGTTAATCCTCAGCTGATTTCGTTAAGCTCAGAACTAGGAATACCTCTGGTTGCAACGAATGATGTCCATTATTTAACCTCATCCGATAGTGAAGTGCAGGATGTGCTCATCTGTATCGGCACGGGGAAAACGGTTCAGGATGAAGACAGGCTGCGGATTCCGACGAGCCAGCTGTATCTGAAAAGTGAAGACGAGATGAAGAGGCTCTTCCCTCATGTCATGGAGGCCGTGGACAATACGGCAGCTATAGCGGAGAAGTGTAATCTGGAACTCGAGTTCGGAAGATCGATTCTTCCGGAGTATCGACCACTGCCTGAAGGGATGAATGCCGCATCATATTTGCGGGCATTGTGCAGCGCCGGCCTTCGCGAACGTTATGAGTATACCGAGCGTTGGTTATCGAACGATAGCAGGGCGGAGCTGGAACAGCGGCTTGACTATGAGCTGCGTACGATCGAGAGTATGGGATTCAGCGATTATTTCCTGATCGTGTGGGACTTTATCGCTTACGCACATCATCAGGGGATAGCCGTTGGTCCCGGAAGGGGATCTTCTGCAGGCAGTCTTGTAGCCTATACGCTGCGAATAACGAACGTGGACCCGATGAAATATAATCTTCTCTTTGAGCGGTTTTTGAATCCGGAGCGTGTTACCATGCCGGATATTGATATTGATTTTAGTGACGAGCGGCGGGATGAAGTAATCGATTATGTCGTTCGCAAGTATGGACGAGAGCATGTGGCTCAGATTATTACTTTCGGAACGATGGTTGCGAGGGCTGCGGTCAGAGATGTAGGCCGTGCTCTGAACGTTCCCTTCGGTGATGTAGATAAAGCGGCCAAGCTTATTCCTAATCATCTGGGGATCAGCATTACGAGAGCGCTGCAGGAAAGCCCGGGTCTAAAAGAGCAGTATGATGCGAAGCCGAAGGTGCGGGAGCTGCTTGATATGGCGATGAAAGTGGAAGGCATGCCGCGGCATGCTTCAACTCATGCTGCAGGAGTGGTTATCTCCCGCGATCCGCTAACCGATGCTGTTCCGCTTCAGGAAGGCAGTGAGAAGACGGCACTGACCCAGTATTCTATGGAGCATTTAGAGAGCATTGGACTGCTTAAGATGGACTTCCTTGGCCTTAGAACGTTGTCGATTATTGAAAGAACCATGCGCTGGATCGGTGATGAAGCTCCTGATTTTGCTAAGGTACCAGATGATGATCCGGATACGTATCAAATGTTAAGCCGTGGGGACACAACAGGGGTATTTCAGCTCGAGTCTGCAGGAATGCGCCGTGTGCTCAAGGATCTAAAACCTTCAGCGTTTGAGGATATCGTTTCGGTTCTGGCATTGTACCGTCCGGGCCCAATGGAGTTTATCCCGAAATTTATTCAGGCCAAGCATAAGGTTATTGAGCCCGAGTATCCGCATCCGGACCTGATACCGATTCTGGGTGATACCTACGGCATCATTGTATACCAGGAGCAAATTATGCAGATTGCATCAGCCATGGCTGGCTTCTCACTGGGTGAAGCTGATTTGTTAAGACGTGCTGTGTCGAAGAAGAAACGTGAGATACTGGACAGGGAACGCAGTCATTTCGTCTCGGGAAGCCTAAAAGAGGGGTATTCCGAGGAAGAAGCAAATCGGGTATATGACATGATTGTAAGATTTGCGAATTATGGTTTCCCGAGAGCTCATGCTGCCGCTTATGGAGTGCTGGCTTTTCAAACAGCCTATTTGAAGGCTCATTATCCAGTACAGTTTATGGCATCCATGATGACTGCCGTAATGGGCAATCACCGTAAGGTGGCGGAGTATGTGCTCGAATCCCACCGGATGCATATTGATGTGATGGCCCCGGATGTGAATGAGAGTTTTTCATTATTTACACCTGTTACCAAACCGGCAGCAAGGGAACAAGACTACAGTGAGAACAGTGCGTATAACGGAGGAATTCGATTTGGACTGGCGGCAATTAAAAATGTCGGCACTCAGGCTGTTGAGAATATTGTTCAGACAAGGGAAGATAAGCCGTTTGAAAGCTTGCTTGATTTCTGCCGGCGCGTAGACCTAAGAGTATGTAATAAGCGGGTTATTGAATCACTCATTCAGGCAGGTGCTTTTGACTCTCTTCCAGGACACCGGGCCCAGTTGATTGCTATGCTGGATGAAACGGTGGAAGCTGCCGTAAAATGGCGGAAAGAGCGGGAGGATTTGCAGATACAGCTGTTTGATTTTGTAGAAACAACGAATTGGGAGATTGAATATCCGGATATTCCTCCGTATTCTGCAGGTCAACAACTGGAGCTGGAGCGTGAATTGTTAGGGATGTACCTTTCCGGGCATCCGCTGGATGATTATGATTCATTGCTGCAGAACGCAGGTACTGACCGGCTGATGGATTTGACTGAAGTTCCGGATGATACAATGGTGACGGTTGCCGGTATGGTAGTATCGCTGAAGACGATTACTACGAAACAAGGGAAAGCCATGGCCTTCATGGAATGGGAAGATCAGATCGAACGGTGTGAGGTTGTTTTATTCCCTGAAGTTTGGAAGCGAAGTGCTTATCTCATTGAAAAGGGTGCTCTGTTAGCCCTTCGGGCCAAGGTTCAGCAGCAGGATGAAGGTTTTAAGCTGCTTGCTGAAGAACTGGCTCCACTGGAGAAAGACAAGCTGACTCCACTGGTCCGTAAAACAAAATCCCGTACGGCTTCAGCTTCCCCGATTACTGCGGCTTCCGGTCAAGAAACTGTACCCGGCAGTAAGCAGCAAGAGCATATCGAAAAAGAATCCATGACGGCTCCGGCTCATGATCGGGGTGATAGAAAGGGCTCATCTGCCCCGAAGAAGACGATTCGAGTGCCGGAGTCATCTAATAGGGCGGCAGCACGCTCGGTTTCGAGCAGGCATGAACAGAGGGTTTTTGTAAAGATTAAGCCTGAAGCGGAGGATCCGCAGCTTTTGGTCAAGCTAAAGGAGCTGCTGCAAGAACATCCCGGGCCCGTACCAACTGTGCTTTTTTATGAAAGAAGCCAGAAAGTGCTCGGACTTAGTGACGCCTACCGTATTAAACCATCCCCGGCCTTGTTTGCACATATGGAACAAATGCTAGGAAAGGATACAGTTAAAGTTAAATAATCGTATTCTCTTGATTTGAAAATGTATGAACATTTCATTCCCCTCCCGCATAAACATAGGACACTACAGGACAACGACCTTTCGGAATTACGTTAACCGAAGGCTTCACTTTTTTCTAGGTGCTGCAGCGTTCGTTCCGGTAAAAGTGCGGGAGGGATTGTTATGTCAATGACATTGGCTGAAGCTATGCTGAACAAACGGGGTGTGAGTGTCGCTTCTATTGCAGAAATTGTGTACCAATTACAGATAAAGTATCATCCGGATTTGACGATGGGGCAGTGTGAGGAGAGTGTGAGATCTGTGCTCGGTAAACGGGAGGTTCAGTATACGCTGTTTACAGGGATAGCTATTGATGAGCTTGCCGAACAAAAACTGCTGCCGGAGCCGCTTCAATCGATTATTGAACAGGATGAGCCCCTTTATGGTGTAGATGAGACGATGGCGCTTGGGGTTACAAGCATTTATGGCATGATCGGTTTAACGAGCTTCGGCTATTTGGACAAAGAAAAGATAGGGGTTATTGAGAAGTTGAATGAGGATAAGAAGGGGATTCATGTTTTTTTGGACGATCTGGTTGCAGGGATTGCTGCTGCAGCTTCTTCACGTATTGCTCATAATAATCCCGGCGCAACCTGTTATGTGACGGATAACGATTAAAAAGATCGCCCAGAACTCTTGTTAAATACATGGGAAAAATGCAATTTCAGCCCCCTCCTCTTTTGTTGAGGTAAAAAGTGAAGTGTGTTATCATTATCCATTATATCAGCTCAGGATATGCCTATAGCACTAAGATTAGGGGGAACTGAAAGGCATGTGGACGGTAATCTATATTGCGCCAACCGCTAAGGTGGCGGAGATGATTAAAGCCAAGCTTACAATTGAAGGATTTTTAGTCCAAAGCCGTCCTGTGAATCTTTCCAAACAACAGTTTGAGATCCTGGTTCCCTCCGGAGAGCTTGAGGAAGTTCAGGAAGTGTTAAATTCGATTTTGCACCCCTAGCTTAAGGGATACATAACGATACTTATTCAAGGGTTTTTAGATTTGTTAGTTTACGGCCATTCAAATTTGCGGCTGAAGAGGTGTAACTGTGTTTAAAGATCTGTTTCAGAAAAAAAGAAGATATGCCACTATACCTTCGGAACGTCTTGGACAAGCAGGACAGCCGTTAGAAGGTGAACGTCCAAAACGGGAAATCCCGGAAGGACTTATGAATAAATGCAGCAAATGCGGCAGTATTCAATATAGTAAGGAACTGGAGAAGAACTTAAAGGTTTGTCCTGAATGCGGTCATCACATGCGTTTGAATGCATGGGAACGTATTAATGCTACATTGGACGAGACTGGATTTGAGGAATTAGATGCCGACATGATCTCCGTCGATCCCCTTCAATTTCCGGGCTATGCTGCGAAGCTTGCGCAGCACCAGATGAAATCAGGTTTGAGGGATGCGGTCATTACAGGCGAGGGATCCATTTGCGGACAGCCTGTTGTTGTGGCGGTGATGAGTTTTGATTTCTTTACAGGTAGTATGGGATCGGTTGTCGGGGAGAAAATAACACGTGCGATTGAATTTGCTACTGACAAAAGATTACCGCTTATCATTTTCTCCACTTCAGGCGGAGCCCGGATGCAGGAGAGTATTCTCAGCTTGATGCAAATGGCTAAAACAAGTGCGGCACTTTCCCGTTTTAATGAACGCGGGGGATTGTATATATCCGTAATAACTGATCCGACGACTGGCGGTGTATCAGCAAGTTTCGCTACACTTGGCGACATTAACATTGCTGAACCGGGAGCCGTATTTGGGTTTGCAGGACGAATAGTTATTGAGCAAACGATTCGTCAAAAGCTGCCGGACGACTTTCAAACCGCCGAGTTTAATTTGGCGCATGGTCAGCTGGATATGGTTGTTCATCGTAAGGACCTGCGTACAATGTTAGGAAAATTGTTGGAAATGCACACTTCGAAAGGGGGATTTTGATGGCAGGCGAACTTCCTTTTGAAATGCCTCTTGCAGAAATGCGCAAGAAGATTGATGAATTGAAGCAATTCGGCCAGGAAAAAGGAATCGATTTCACGGATGAAATTGCTCGTTTAGAAGAACGCTATAGTCAATTGGAAGAAGAAATCTATTCCTCCATCTCACCATCACAAAAAATGCATCTTGCTCGCCATCAGCAAAGACCTACCTCACTTGATCTCATTCAGCTGGTTTTTACTGATTTTATAGAACTTCACGGAGATCGGTTATATGGTGATGATCTGGCGGTGGTTGGCGGTTTGGCGAGGTTGAACGGAGTTCCGGTTACAGTCCTCGGTCAGCAGCGCGGGAAAGATACGAAGGATAATATTGCACGGTTCTTCGGAAGTGCACACCCGGAGGGTTTCCGAAAGGCTATGCGGCTCATGCAGCAAGCTGAGAAGTTTAATCGTCCCATTATTACATTTATTGATACGAAAGGTGCTTATCCGGGTAATACTGCTGAAGAGAGAGGTCAATCGGAGGCCATTGCCCGTAACCTCCGGGAAATGTCTGCACTTAAGGTGCCAGTTGTGTGTGTAGTCATCGGCGAAGGCGGAAGCGGCGGTGCTCTTGCGATGGCTGTAGGCAACCGTGTATTAATGCTGGAGCATGCAATTTATGCTGCTATTTCTCCTAATGGCGCCGCATCGATCCTTTGGAAAGATGCATCTAAGGCGGATCAGGCAGCAGAGGCGATGAAAATTACCGCACAGGATCTGCTTGAGATGGAAGTCATCGAGGAGATTATTCCTGAACCTAAAGGTGGTGCACATCGGGATTATGAAACAACGGCTTCAGCCATTCAGGATGCTCTTGTCCGCCATTTGAAGGAACTGTCATCTATGGATGCCTGTGAGCTGAAAGAAGATCGATATCAGAAATTCCGCAAGATCGGCAGTTTCGAATTTGCGGCATCTGTTCAGCCCGATACTATTGTATGATTTAGGATATTGTGCATGGAACATAAAAGGTAATGTGACAATATTCCTATACAAATGAGAAAATTTATAGTAAATTTAGTTGTTGGAAAAGAGATATAGAGAACCTTTTGAATAATGGAGGAAACCCAAATGCGTAAAACTAAAATTGTATGTACTATCGGTCCTTCCAGTGAATCGTTGGAAAACACTAAGAAGCTCATCATGGCTGGCATGAATGTGGCTCGCTTGAATTTCTCCCACGGTGATTACGAAGAACATGGCAACCGTATCAAAATTATTCGCCAAGCTGCTGAGGAATTGAACAAAACGGTGGCGATCCTTTTGGATACGAAAGGGCCAGAAATTCGTACTGGGAAATTGGAAGTAGAGCCAATCGAGCTTGTGCAGGATGAGTATATCACCCTTACCACAGAAGAAATTCTTGGTGACAAGAACCGTATTTCCATTACTTATCAAGAACTGCCAGGAGATGTTCAGGCTGGTTCAACGATTTTGATTGATGATGGTTTGATCGGTCTAACTGTGGTAGAAGTTCAAGGTACGGAGATTAGATGCCGTATTGTAAATGGTGGAACAATCAAGAGCAAGAAGGGTGTAAACGTACCTGGCGTGAACATTTCTCTCCCGGGTATTACTGAAAAGGACGCCAACGATATCATTTTCGGAATCGAACAAGGCATCGATTTTATCGCAGCTTCCTTCGTTCGTAAAGCTGGTGACGTTCAAGAAATTCGTGATCTGTTGAAAAAACACAATGCGGATCATATTCAAATTATTTCAAAGATTGAGAACCAACAAGGTGTGGACAACCTTGATGAAATCCTTGAGGCTTCCGATGGCTTGATGGTAGCACGTGGTGACTTGGGTGTGGAAATTCCAGCCGAAGAAGTACCTCTTGCTCAAAAACGCATGATTGAAAAATGTAATATTGCTGGAAAGCCGGTTATCACGGCTACGCAAATGCTGGATTCCATGCAGCGTAATCCTCGTCCGACTCGTGCTGAGGCAAGTGACGTGGCGAACGCAATCTTTGATGGTACCGATGCAATTATGCTTTCCGGAGAAACGGCTGCTGGTAAGTATCCGGTTGAATCTGTGCTGACAATGTCACGCATTGCAGAAAAAGCAGAGTCTGCTCTTAACTACCGTGACCTGTTCTTGAAGCAGCGTATTGCTCAAGAAACAAGTGTTACGGAAGCAATCAGCCAATCCGTTGCGATCTCGGCACTTGATCTTAACGCGAAAGCAATCATCTCCTGCACGGAATCTGGACACACTGCACGTATGGTTTCTAAATACCGTCCTAATGCTCCTATCGTCGCTGTTACGACTCAAGACAGAACCTTGAGACGTTTGGCATTGACTTGGGGTGTAATTCCTGTTAAAGGGGCGTCTGCTTCCTCTACGGATGAGATGTTTGAATATGCCCTTCTAGGTGGTCAGAAGTCCGGAATCGTGAAAGAAGGCGATCTGGTTGTGATTACAGCTGGAGTACCGCTTGGAAAATCCGGCTCGACAAACTTGGTAAAAGTAAGTCAAATCCCTACTCAGGGCTAATGTACTGATCCGGGTAACAATAGATAAGAAAAGCAATGGGCGAGCAATCGTCCATTGCTTTTTCTATAACATGGGGTGAGCGAATGCCAAATACAGTATCTGAATTATCGAAGCAGTGGTACACGACCTCATTTCGCGTCCGATATCAAGAGACAGACCAGATGGGAGTCGTGTACCATGCCAACTATTTAAATTGGTTTGAAATCGGACGAACAGAAATGATTCGTGAGCTGGGATTTACGTATAGAGAGATGGAAGAAGAAGGGGTTCTGCTGCCTGTTATTGATTTGAATATTCAGTATGGTGCACCTGCACATTATGATGACCATGTCACTGTATATACCCGTATGATTGATTTCTCGCCTCTACGGATCTATTACGAATATGAAGTACGCCGATTGACCGGAGATGATCAAAATTCCTTAACGGCAGTAGTAGAGGAAGGGAATTTATCCGGTGAGAGGCTTGTGACCGGTTCATCACGCCATGTATGGGTGAACAAGGACTGGAGACCCACCAGACTGGATAAATGCGTCCCTAAGTTGTATGATGCTTTAAGGACGTCTCTTTTGGGAGGAAAGGAGTAAAGTTATGTGGAAGTGGATGCTGGCGGCCATAATTTTTCTGCCTGCCATTGAAATATTTGGATTCTCTATCGTAGCGGAGCGGGTCGGTGGCATGAATACATTGCTTCTGACACTGCTTACCTCTGCAATCGGTGTTGCGATGATGAGATTTGAAGGACGAAAGGCGATGGAGGATGCCAAGCTTAGAATGAATTCAGGGATGGTACCCGGATCATCAATGGCCGAAGGGCTCTGTATTTTCTTAGGAGGAATATTACTTATCATTCCAGGTTTCCTGACGGATATCGTCGGGTTTACTATGATTTTTCCTCTGACCCGTCCACTTTACCGGTATTTGATTATGCTATGGATGAAGAAAAATATGAAGAATGGAAAGATAAGAATTTTTCGGCGATAGCAGGCACATGCTCTCATTTATCACAACTGACCCTTTCAATTGAAAGGGTCAGTTTTTTTTGGAATTAGGGGCTCGATTATATATCTAAAATTTCATCATTCGACAATGACATTTATCATGGTCTATAATGGAATTGTAAGTGATTTCAAAAATAGTTTATGAAGCCGATAAAACTTTTTAATGATATTAATACTCAGTCATTGTTCACATATCAGACAATTTCCAGTATGATATGAGAAGGTTTACGACTATATCATGACTATCGGCCTCTTCAACTGTTACTCTTTATTATTCGATATCATGAAAATAGTTTCATGGTACCGAGATCAGTTTATTCCGATTATAAAGGAGAGATAATGCATGACAGCTATCAAGGGTTTGGAAGGCATTGTAGCGACAACTTCCTCGATCAGCTCGATCGTTGATGGTGTTCTTACATATCGAGGCTATAACATTGACGACCTCGCAGAACATGCCAGTTTTGAAGAAGTGGCTTATTTGCTGTGGTTCGGAAGGCTTCCGAATGCAGAGGAGTTACAGTCACTGCAGCAAGATTTAAGCGATTTCGCAGCTATTCCGGATAAACTGATAGAGCAAATGAAGCTGTATCCGCAAGATGCAAATACGATGGCTGCTCTTCGTTCTGCTGTATCTGCTCTCGGATTGTATGATGAAGCTGCAGACGACATGTCTCCTGAAGCAAATGAGAAGAAAGCGATTAAGCTGCAAGCTCAACTGCCTACAATCATTGCGGCGAATGCCCGTATTCGTCAAGGCAAAGAGCCGATCGCTCCAAAAGCCGGAGTATCTATTGCTGAAAATTTCCTCTATATGCTTAGAGGCGAGCAGCCGGATGAGACCTCCATTAAAGCTCTTGACCAAGCCCTTGTGCTTCACGCAGATCATGAGCTGAACGCTTCAACGTTTGCATCCCGTGTAACCGTTGCCACCTTGTCCGATATTTACTCCGGGGTTACATCAGCTATTGGCGCTCTGAAAGGGCCGCTTCATGGAGGGGCGAACGAAGCGGTAATGAAGATGCTAAGCGAGATTGGCACCATTGATAATGCAGAATCCTATATTCAGGAAAAGCTGAACAATCGTGAGAAAATCATGGGATTCGGGCATCGAGTGTACAAAAACGGTGATCCTCGTGCCAAGCATTTACAGAAAATGTCTCGTGAGCTGGGAGAAATGAAGGGTGACACTTCCCTATATGACATTTCTGTTCTGATTGAAAACATTGTTACGGGTCAGAAAGGCCTGAAGCCTAATGTAGATTTCTACTCAGCGTCTGTATATACTCAGCTTGGTATTGAACATGAGCTGTTTACTCCTATTTTTGCCATGAGCCGGGTATCCGGATGGACAGCGCATATTCTTGAACAGTACGACGGCAACCGAATTATTCGTCCGCGTGCAGAGTACACTGGTTTAACAGATCAGAAGTATATACCGATCGACCTTCGCTAATTGGTTATCAATCATGTAAAATAGGGCAGGGAAGACGCTTGAGAGGCATATGCCGGCTCGGTGGCTTTCTAAATGCCCTTTCCCTATGTCTTTCATATGGGAAAATTAGAGAAATTAAATATTTTTAAGGAGGAACTTATACTTATGAAACTCGAAAAATTTGCATTACCTACAGAAGGCGAGAAAATTACAATTGATAACGGAAAGCTGCAGGTGCCTAACAACCCTATCATCCCATTTATTGAAGGTGACGGAACAGGCCGTGATATCTGGAGAGCATCCAAGCGTGTTCTTGATGCAGCTGTAGAGAAAGCTTACAATGGCTCCAAACATATTGCTTGGTATGAAGTGTTTGCAGGAGAGAAAGCTTTTAATACATATGGAGAATGGCTTCCTAATGATACACTCGAAGCAATTCGCGAATATATTGTAGCGATTAAAGGACCTCTTACTACGCCGATCGGTGGCGGTATCCGCTCCTTGAACGTAGCATTGCGCCAGGAGCTTGATCTGTATACTTGCCTGCGTCCTGTTCGCTACTTCAATGGCGTTCCTTCTCCGGTGAAACGTCCTGAGCTGGTAGACATGGTCATCTTCCGTGAGAACACAGAAGACATTTATGCTGGTATTGAGTACAAAGAAGGTTCCGAGGAAGTTAAGAAAGTGATCAAATTCCTTCAGGATGAGATGGGTGCCAATAAAATCCGCTTCCCTGAAACTTCAGGTATCGGTATTAAGCCTGTGTCTTCGGAAGGCTCGAAGCGTCTTGTGCGTGCTGCGGTGGAATATGCCATCAAGCATGGCCGCAAGAGCGTAACGCTCGTTCATAAAGGCAACATCATGAAGTTTACAGAAGGTGCCTTCAAAAACTGGGGATATGAAGTTGCTGAGCAAGAGTTCGGCGATAAGGTGTTCACTTGGGCACAGTACGATGTAATCAAGGAGAAAGACGGCGTTGATGCAGCTAATGCAGCTCAAAAAGCAGCTGAAGAAGCAGGCAAAATCATCGTTAAGGATGCGATTGCTGATATCGCTCTGCAGCAAGTATTGACTCGCCCTACGGATTTTGATGTTATTGCTACCCTGAACCTGAACGGTGACTACCTGTCTGATGCACTCGCAGCACAAGTTGGTGGTATCGGTATCGCTCCTGGTGCTAACATTAACTATGTAACAGGTCATGCGATCTTTGAAGCAACTCACGGAACTGCACCGAAATATGCTGACAAAGACGTTGTAAATCCAGGCTCTGTAATCTTGTCTGGCGTAATGCTGCTTGAACATCTTGGCTGGAATGAAGCGGCTGACCGGATTTACAAAGGTATGGCAGCTGCAATCAACAACAAAACGGTTACTTATGACTTTGCCCGCTTGATGGAAGGCGCAACTGAAGTGAAATGCTCCGAGTTTGCGGATGAAGTTATCAAGAACATGTAGGAGAGCAGGAGAGCTTTATAGCCTCCATGCTTTACCATAAGATTTGACGATTGAATGACAAAGCAATTCCGTTCCCTCTAAGAGGGACGGGATTGCTTTTCTTTATTTGGTTTGTCCAGTATAATATGGACAGTGCAAAAGAATATAACAATTATCATACTAGAGGATGGAGGAATGAAACGATGTATGGCATTTTCTTACTACTACATATGATTGGTACAGCAGCTCTTGGTTTTTATTTAATATTGCCATTTATTGTAGGTGGTATTCAAAAGCTGTCATTAGGTGCACAAGAAGGCGGTATTAACGCTATTCGTGTAGCTAACCGGTTCGCTCAGTATGGCTTGGTGGTTCAATTGATTACAGGTGGATATATGATGTCCAAGGGTGAATATTCGGTGGCATGGATGATTATAATCACGGTACTGCTGCTTGCTATGTTTGCTATTGGGGGAATTATGGGCAAGCCGCTGAAAGGGGCACTTGCCGGTATTCGTGAGAAACGTGAGGTGGCTGCTGAGACAGCTAAGCTTCGCACGTTCAGCATTATTCTCGCGATTCTTTTGCTGGTAATGATCTATCTTATGGTTTATGCGTTCTAAGAAATTATTTATTAATCAAGACTGCTCTGTGATAGAGCGGTCTTTTTTTTTGCGCATTTTTATGAATAAGATAATCAGGCTAGCTGGGTTCCCGGTGACCCTTTACGGAAAAGATGAAACTTCGTTTAACCGGGGATGAAATGTGGTAATTAACATAACGTAAGAGATTATGAGTATTATAAACGAGCCTAATGCATCCTAAACGGGAAGTACAGTCATGAAAAAGCAGTATGCAGAACATAACGGACCTGAAAGGAGAAATGCAGTATGCCGCAAAATGAACAACAACAGACACTACCTCCACAGCATCAAAATCAACGTCCAGGAAAAGAGACGGAAATGAATCCGCGGCCGGAGTTCGAATCCAGTCAATACCAAGCAGCAGGCAAACTGGAAGGTAAGGTTGCGCTGATTACAGGTGGAGATAGCGGAATTGGCAGAGCAGTTGCCGTGTACTACGCTAAAGAAGGCGCTGATGTAGCTATCGTTTATTTAAATGAGCATAAAGATGCGGAGGAGACCAAGCAGCAGGTAGAACAAGAAGGCCGCAAATGTATTCTTATTCCTGGTGATATCGGGGATGATGCATTTTGTAAAGAATCTGTGAAACAGACAGTAGATCAGCTGGGCAAGCTGGACATTCTTGTTAACAATGCTGCAGAACAGCACCCACAAAATTCGATTGAGGATATTACTAAAGAACAACTGGAACGTACCTTCCGGACTAATATTCTGGGGATGTTCTTTATGACTCAAGCTGCTATGCCGCATCTGGGTCAAGGAAGTTCGATTATTAATACCGCCTCCATTACAGCATATAGAGGCAGTCCAAAATTAATTGATTATTCGTCAACCAAGGGAGCAATTGTTTCCTTTACGCGTTCACTCTCCATGAATCTGGCGGAAAAAGGAATCAGAGTGAATGGGGTGGCACCAGGACCAATCTGGACCCCATTAATTCCATCCACTTTCCCGGCAGAAGAAGTAAGTAAATTTGGTGCGAGCCAGCCGATGAAACGCCCGGGCCAACCGGAAGAATTGGCACCAGCTTATGTATATCTGGCTTCGTCAGATTCCTCTTATGTGAGTGGACAGATCATTCATGTGAATGGTGGAGAGGTTATTAACGGCTAAAGGTTAAGATTATAGAAGAAAAATAAAATAAAAATAAAAACAGTAGGAACTGGAGAGAGACCTACCCATCAGAAGACCCTGCCTTCCGCAATGAGCGAAAGACAGGGTCTTTGCGTGAGTAAATTCAAAATTTAAGTAAACCCTTTCATAAACTTTTTGGTATGATATATGGTAGGACTAAAAAAATATATTTTCAGCATAACCATAACCAGCAGGCTGGTCTCAAAAGAAAGGGGTAAGGAAGCAAATATGAAGCAGTTTGAAGAAAGTGTATACCGTCTTATCGTAGAAACCTCAACGAATCTTCCGGGGGATGTTCGCAGAGCGGTTAGACGCGGGCGTGAAGCAGAGGATGCGTCAACTCGTGCGGGACTTGCGCTAGCCACGATTGCACAAAATATTGAAATGGCGGAAACGCAGGTTTCACCGATATGCCAGGATACGGGCATGCCTACTTTTGTTGTACATACTCCTGTCTTTGCCAATCAGATTGAAATGAAAAAAGACATTTACAAAGCGGTCATTCGGGCGACTGAAGAAGGCAAGCTCCGCCCTAACTCGGTGGATTCGTTAACAGGCAAGAACAGCGGAGATAATCTGGGGCCTGGAACGCCAGTCATTCACTTTGAGCAGTGGGAGCAGGATATGATTGATGTCCGTCTTATTCTGAAAGGCGGCGGCTGTGAGAATAAAAATATTCAGTATAGTTTACCAGCGGAGCTCGAAGGACTCGGCAAAGCGGGCAGGGATTTGGATGGTATCCGTAAATGTATTTTGCATGCGGTTTATCAGGCTCAAGGTCAAGGCTGCAGCGCAGGCTTTATCGGTGTCGGAATTGGAGGAGACCGTACAACGGGCTATGAACTCGCTAAACAGCAGCTGTTCCGGCATATTGAGGATTTGAATCCGAATCCGGATCTGCAGAAGCTGGAGGATTATATCCTCGAAAATGCGAATAAGCTGGGAATCGGTACGATGGGTTTTGGAGGCGAAGTGACGCTTCTAGGCTGTAAGGTAGGTGCGATGAATCGGCTTCCGGCTAGCTTTTTTGTTTCAGTAGCCTATAACTGCTGGGCGTTCCGCCGTCAGGGTGTCCTGATCGAGGCTACCAATGGTGAAATTCAAGAATGGCTATATGAAAGCGGAAGCGGCATCTCAATGACTGATGCAGGAACAGAAGCAATCACGGCTGCCACTTCGGAGTCGACCCAGGGCATCGAAGCACAGCGCGAAAATAAGGAGATTGTTCTCCAAACACCGATTAGTGAAGAACAAATTCGCAGTCTTCGTGTTGGGGATGTGGTTGTCATACGCGGTGAAATGCACACAGGCAGAGACGCGCTGCATAAATATTTAATGGATCACGATGCACCACTGGATCTGAATGGCGCGGTTATTTACCACTGCGGACCCGTGATGCTGAAGGATGAGGCAGGCTGGCATGTAAAGGCAGCTGGCCCGACAACAAGTATTCGCGAGGAGCCTTATCAAGGCGATATATTGAAGAAGTTCGGCATCCGCGCGGTTATTGGTAAAGGCGGTATGGGGCCAAAGACTCTTCAGGCACTTCAAGAGCATGGCGGAGTATATCTGAATGCGATTGGCGGTGCTGCACAGTATTATGCAGAATGTATTAAACAAGTGAACGGTGTTGATTTTATGGAATTCGGAATTCCTGAGGCGATGTGGCATCTTGAGGTAGATGGTTTTGCTGCCATTGTAACCATGGATTCACATGGCAACAGTCTGCATGCAGATGTCAGCAAGGATTCAGCTGCGAAGCTTGAAATGTTTAAGGAGCCGGTATTTATTTAGTACTTCATAATCACACACGAGTTCGAGCATCACTCCGTATGCGGATCATTCTTCCGATCGCCGTTGTCCCCAGATTTCTTTTGAATTGTATAAACGTTGTTGAAATCTGGTGACAGCTTATGCTTTCGAAGTAGCTATCCTGTGGAAAGCTTTTAGGCGAGCGCTTCGCTTCTCGAGCATGATTCCGCCTTCTTCGTTGTAGCAATAGTTCAATAAATCCCTTAGCTTACAAGCTGGTTCCTGTAATTTACAGGAATCAGCTTGTTTAATTTTAGCTGGATGCTACCTTCATTATAAAAATCTTATGAATCCCTCCATTCTTCGTGTATCATCGATTACACGATAATCCATAACATCCGAAATCCATTTTGATTCATACGTCATCCAGGCGGATTGAACGCATGTATGGAATGTCGTTCCCTAATTCCATCGGCAAGAAAAGTTGAGCCGTGGTATAGTGATTGTGAAAAGAAGCTGTTCTTTTCATACATGAAGGGCGGAGCTTCCATTTTTAATGGATGCTTTCTTTAGGTGTTTTGTTGTTTTAAATGGACATGCACGAAGCAGCGGAGGGGACGAAGCGATTCCGCAGAAGCGGGAGCGTTCGCCTAAAAGCTTTCCAAAGGAAAGCTGCATCGGAAGCGTATGCTTTGTGTTCCAATTTCAACCTCTGAAAAGACCATTTCAGGAAATTGGAACACAACAGCAAAAATATAACCATCCTCAAGTTTTACTACGAAATAAATATTACATCCGCAAAGGAAGAGATAGATGAGACCGATTCGGTATCGACTTACACTCATGATGATGATACTTATTGGACTATCGATGCTTGGGGCAGGAATGGCCATGGCAAATGTGTTCAAGGATTCCCACATCGATTTGCAGGAAGAAAATATGAGGCGTGAAATCAATCTGATTCAGGCAATGATGGATTTCCCGGAACTCACCGGAGAAGAAGCGGTTTCGTACTATACAGATAAATCCAAACAGCTTCGTACATTGGCAGATGCAAGACTCACATTTATATCAAAAGATGGAGTCGTGATAGGTGATTCAGAAAGTGATCCTTCACGGATGGATAATCATTTATCCCGGGAAGAGATCATTCAAGCAAAGGCTGAAGGAATGGGCAGCATTATCCGGTACAGCAGCACAATTGGTGAAGATATGATCTATGTGGCACTTCCGGTAAAGGAAGATGGTTTTGACGGGTTTATTCGTCTTTCTATGAGTTTAAAAACAGTAGATCAGGGTGTCCGGCAGGGGTGGACCGTAATGGGAGGCGGATTAATCATCCTGTTTGTGATTGCTGCATTTGTCAGCTACAGAGTGGCTGCAAGCATGACTTCACCTTTAGAAAAGATAACAAGCGTAGCCCGCAGAATTACGAAACGGGATTATGACGCTCGTGTCCAGCTTAACCGTAAGGATGAGATAGGTCAGCTGTCGCTTGCAATTAATGCTATGGCAGACAGCCTGCAAACTCAGCTAAAGACCATACGGGATAACGAAGATCTGCTGCAGAGCGTACTTAACAATATGACCGGCGGTATTCTATTGCTTAGTTATGACGGTAACATTGTGTTGATTAACCGGGCAGCTGAAGAGATGCTGGGAATCAAGGCAGATCATGTTATAGGGAAATCCTACCGGGAACTGCGTCAGCATTATGAGTTGACCAAGCTGATCGAGCAAGGATTGGAGCATCGAAATCAAATTCATGAAGAACGCAGCTTGTATTTTCCGGTAGAATCTATCGTGAGATTAGACGGGGTGGCAATGGTTCAGGATGACGGGGCATACCGTGGAATGTTGTTTCTGCTTCAGGATGTAACCGATATTCGGAGATTGGAGCGCATGCGCAGCGAATTTGTTGCGAATGTGTCCCATGAATTGAAGACACCTCTCGCTGCTGTGAAGGGTTTTGCGGAGACTCTGCTGGGTGGGGTGCAGGATGAGAAGACATCAAGATCATTCCTCCAGATTATTTATGATGAGTCGGAAAGGTTAAACCGGTTAATCCGGGATATATTGGAGCTGTCCAAAATCGAATCAAAGCGGATTGCAATGGAGTATTCCCCCATTCACCTGTCGACTTTCTTCGAATCTTTAATGGAGCTAATGCAGCCTGCAGCTGATCATAAGAAGATTGGATTGCAAATACAGGTACCTGAAGAGTTGTTCATGGAAGGCGATGAGGATAAGCTAAGACAAATATTTACGAACCTGCTCTCTAACGCTATTAACTACACCCAGGAAGGCGGACGGGTTCAACTGACCGTCAGAGAAATTCATATGATTGATCATGGCGAAGCCGTTGAGTTTATTGTGAAAGATTCAGGGATTGGCATCCCGAAAAAGGACCTTCCCCGAATCTTTGAACGGTTCTACCGGGTGAATAAATCAAGATCCCGAAGCTCAGGCGGGACGGGCCTTGGCCTCTCCATTGTAAAGCATCTTGTTGATCTTCATCATGGCTCAATCCGAGTGGAGAGTGAGCTTGGAATGGGAAGCTCTTTCATCATCGAGATTCCACTCTTACAGGAAAATGATTAAGGGGACGATAAGGGGACGATTACACATTTAACATAGAGATAACATTCTGTTGATATAATGTACAAGTATCTATACAAATATATAGATTTAGGGGCGGGATTAAACATGTCTGGGCGTTTGCTTGTTATTGAGGATGAACCTACATTGTCACGGCTTCTGTCATACAATTTGGTACAGGAAGGCTATGATGTCACGGTCGAGGAGCACGGGACGGCTGGGTATGACCGTGCATGCGAAGAATCTTTTGACCTGATCTTACTGGATGTTATGCTTCCGGGTATGAACGGATTTACGATCTTGGAGAAACTAAGGCAGCAAGGAATAACGACACCGATTATTATATTAACAGCAAAAAATGCAGAAGAGGAAGTTGTGCAGGGACTTAAAATGGGTGCCGATGATTATATCACGAAGCCTTTCGGTGTATCAGAATTATTAGCCAGAGTTGCGGCTGTCATGCGTAGAGCTTCTGGTCATGTAGAGGATGTAAAAGAAAACGAGAAGCCTGGTAATGTCATTATCCTAGGCCAACTAGAAATATATCCTGATAAATATGAAGTTCGGCTCAGCGGGCAGAATATTAATCTCCGGCCGAAGGAATTTGAAGTGCTGCTTTACTTGGCAAGGAAGCCAGGTGTCGTGTTCACCCGGGATGATCTTATGAATGTAGTATGGGGATTCGACTACATTGGCGGACAGCGTACGGTCGATGTTCATGTTAGTTCGCTCCGCAAGAAGCTTGAGCTGGACCCGGAATCCGTATGTATTGATTCGATCCGGGGTGTAGGCTATAAACTGGTCGTGAATCCTAAAAAGGGCACTCATCATTTGATTTAATGATGAGTGCTTTTTTTATTGAAACTAAGAAACTATGAACCCTTGTGTTCTGTAGAGATTTTACACAGAGTTTACAATTCCCTAAAACTGCTATTACATTTCAGGGTTAAGATCAATTTTGTAAGGTGAAAAGATTAAGAGACCAAGATCTTAAGGAGTGGATAGGTTTGTTTAGTAAAAGGGGTCGTAAAACAGCAGTCATTCTCGTGTTCATCATGATGCTAAGCACTGTGCTTGCAGCTTGCGGCGGCGGAGATAAGAAGAACAACGACAGTTCGGTCCTTTCGGGAACAATCGAAATTGACGGTTCAAGTACAGTCCATCCGATGACGGAAGCGATGGCTGAAGAGTTCGGAGCCGAGAATAAAGAGGTCCGCGTTCCAATCGGAACAGGTGGAACCGGAGGAGGCTTTAAACGTTTCTTGGCTGGTGAGATTGCTATTGTCAACGCATCCCGTCCAATTAAAGACAAGGAAGCAGAAGAAGCGAAGGCAAAGGGCGTAGAGTACCATGAAGTGAAGGTAGCCTATGACGGACTTGCTGTTGTTGTAAATCCTGATAATGATTTTATTGACAAACTGACGATTGAAGAGCTGAAAAAAATATATGGGCCGGACAGTACAGTCAAGACATGGGCTGATGTACGTGCCGGTTGGCCTGCTAAAGAGATTAAAATTTATTCTCCAGGAACTGACCACGGCACATTTGACTATTTTACAGAGGTCATTAACGGTGAAGCGCAAGTGAGCCGTAATGATAGTCAAATTACATTCAGTGCAGATACGAATGCAATTGTGCAGGGTGTAGCTGGAGATAAACAATCGATCGGTTACTTCGGCTTTTCGTTCTATGAAGAGAATCAAGACAAGCTCAAGCTGGTTCCGATCGATAACGGAACAGCTACAGTAACGCCAAGTCCAGATACGATTAAAGACAACAGCTATTCTCCATTGTCCCGTCCTTTGTTCATCTATGTAAACAATAAAAAGCTGGAGAGTCCTGAAGTAAAAGCTTTCGTAGACTTCTACCTGAGCAATGCCGGTTCGCTTGCAAGTGAGGTTGGATTCGTTGCCCTTCCAGAGGAAGAGTATCAGAAGGAAAAAGATAAATTGGCTCAATAATCAAAGGGCCTTCCTAGTAGATGATATAGAAAGGGAAGAGGAGAATGAATAACACATCATCCGTAGCGGAAAGTGCCGGGAAGATGACGTTTCGCAAAAGCAAAACGCGGATATCCGAAAAAATCATACCGATTTTCCTGGGATTTTGCGCTCTGCTTTCGGTCTTCACCACGATCGGTATAGTTTACACACTTCTGCAGGAATCCGTCATTTTCTTCAAAGAGGTGCCAGTCTGGTCCTTCTTGACGGGAACTGTATGGAGTCCTATTCTCTCCCCGAAAGAATTCGGCGTGCTGCCCCTGCTGGGCGGCACATTGCTGATTACAGGCATTGCGATTTTATTCGCAGTGCCTATCGGCTTGGCGTCTGCTATTTATTTGAATGAGTACGCGCCTGCCCGGGTTCGGGGAGTTGTGAAACCAGTTCTGGAGATTCTCGCCGGTGTACCAACCATTGTGTACGGTTATTTTGCGCTGGAGACGGTCACACCGTTTCTCCAAAAGATTTTTCCCGAAATGGGTATCTTTAATGCATTAAGTGCGGGAATTGTTGTAGGTATCATGGTGCTTCCTATGATTTCTTCCCTGAGTGAAGATGCCATGCGAGCCGTTCCGAAAAGTCTGCGGCACGGAGCCTACGCCCTGGGTGCCACCCGGTTCGAGGTAGCGCTAAAAATCGTATTGCCGGCGGCAATGTCGGGTGTCGTTTCGTCATTCGTACTCGCTTTCTCCCGCGCGATCGGGGAGACAATGATTGTGACGGTAGCTGCTGGAGCGACACCGCATTTAACGGCTAATCCCCTGAATAGCATTCAGACCATGACGTCATACATCGTTCAGGTCAGCAGTGGAGATGTTCCGCGGGGAACCGTGGAATACGGGACAATTTTTGCCGTAGGTCTGACGCTGTTTGTCATCACCTTCTTACTTAACATCTTGGCGCAATGGGTTTCTCGCCGCTTCAGGGAGGAATATTAAATGGAATCGATGAATCTGGGCGAAACCAAGGGAATTACACGGAGACGCCGCAGCGACCGCACCCTGCATCTGGTTTTTCTTGTATGCACAAGCATCGGTATAGTAGCATTAATGGCTTTAATCGTGTCGATCCTGGTGGATGGCCTTCACCGATTATCGCCAGAGATTTTTACGAATTATCCATCTCGCATTGCTGACCGGTCAGGGATGAAGTCTCCAATTGTAGGTACGATTTACCTGCTCCTGCTCATGGCCCCATTGTCATTTATTCTTGGTGTCGGGGCAGCGATATTTTTGGAAGAGTATGCCGGGAAGAACCGCTGGGTGCGGCTGATTCAGTTGAATATCAGTACACTCGCAGGAGTTCCTTCTATTATATACGGTATTCTTGGACTCGCGATTTTTGTACGGGGGATGGGCCTGGGACGAAGCCTGCTGTCAGGTGTATTGACCATGACTCTTCTTGTTCTTCCGATTATTATCGTCTCAGCGCAGGAGGCACTCCGCGCCGTACCTAAAAACCGGAGAAATGCTTCCTATGCGCTTGGGGCTACGAAATGGCAGACGGTTTCAAGGTCTGTTCTGCCATCCGCGATGCCTGGAATTATGACCGGGGTTATTCTGGCCTTGTCCCGTGCGATCGGGGAAACGGCACCACTGATCATGATTGGGGCACTGACGTATGTTGCCTTTTTGCCGGAAAATCTGCTGGATTCATTTACGGTCATGCCGATTCAAATATTCAACTGGGTATCTAGACCAAGTCAGGACTTCCATGATCTGGCTGCCTCAGGGATTATCCTGCTGTTAATCATGCTGTTCATGATGAATCTGATTGCCATCTGGCTGCGAAACAAATACCAGAAGAACACCTAGGACTTGACGAATCAGCTATATTCATATCGTGAATGTTCACAAGAAGGAGACATGATTACTCTATGGAAGCCATTATTCAAATTGAGAAATTGAACTTATATTACGGAATCTATCATGCACTTAAAAATGTAGATCTTGATATCCCAGAGAAGACAGTTACAGCATTTATCGGCCCATCAGGCTGCGGGAAGTCCACACTGCTTCGTACACTCAACCGAATGAATGACATGATTCCGGGTACCCGAATCGAGGGTAGTGTAAAGATTGGAGGAACGGAGATTTACAGTGAGGAAGTCCATGTCGAGGCACTGCGCAAACAAGTAGGCATGGTGTTCCAGCAGCCGAATCCATTCCCTAAATCGATTTATGATAATATCGCTTACGGGCCTCGTCTGCATGGTATTCGCAATAAATCAGAGCTGGATGGAATCGTTGAGCAGAGCCTGAAGCAGGCGGCATTATGGGAGGAAGTAAAAGACTATTTGAAGCGGTCAGCATTCAGTTTATCCGGTGGTCAGCAGCAGCGCCTATGTATTGCCCGCGCACTTGCTGTACAGCCTGACATTCTTTTGATGGATGAGGCTACATCGGCGTTAGATCCGATCTCAACATCAAAAATTGAAGAATTAGTTCAGGAATTAAAGAGTAAATATACGATTGTCATGGTTACGCACAACATGCATCAGGCTGCGCGTATATCAGGACGTACCGTATTCTTTCTGAATGGTGAAGTGATCGAATCAGCAGATACAAATGTGTTATTCTCAACACCATCTGATAAGCGCACAGAAGATTACATTTCTGGTCGATTTGGTTGATGTAAGTTTAATTACAGAGTGGGAGGCGTTATGCATGATACGGAGAGTTGAATTTGATCAACAGCTTGAAGAGCTGAAGACACTGCTGCGGGATATGAGCACGCATACAGAGGAGGCCCTTACAGCAGCGGTGGAATCACTTCAATCATTAGATGCGGAAAAGGCACGGAAGGTGGTCCATCTTGATGCGGATCTGAATGCCATGGAAGAGCAGATCATGGATATCGGCTCCCGTCTGATTCTAACCCAGCAGCCTGTGGCAAAGGATTTACGCCGAATTTTGGTAGCATTTCGAATTGCGAGTGATCTTGAGCGGATGGGGGATTTGGCTCGTGATGTTGCAAAGGTTACTCTTCGGTTGGAAGGTCAGAAGCTGGTCAAGCCGATTGTAGATATTCCCCGGATGGCTGGAATTGTTAATTGCATGATAACAGAAGCTATTGAGTCGTATCTGGAGGAAAACACGGATTTAGCTTACAAAATGGCACGTGATGACGACCAGGTCGATCATCTGTACAGTGTTATTTTTCATGATCTGCTTTCGTACCTTACAGGTGAGCCGGAAGCTGCCAATCAAGCTATGCTGCTCGTAATGGTTGGGAGATACATCGAACGGATTGCGGATCACGCAACCAATATCGGGGAGAGTACGGTTTACCTGGTAACAGGTCATAGACCGGATCTTAATCAGTAGACAAAATATCGAATAACAAATAGCGCCGGGCGAAAAGCCGGCGTTTTTTGTTGAGCTCATAAGAGCGTTTGGGATAAGTCATATGGTTTATCCTATATATATACAATGATTGCTCCCGCGACTTCGGTTTTCAGTGGAACCTATGTTATCATGTGGGAAGGAAGTTATAAAGGGGTAGGTGTCTTAATGGACAAGTTGATCGTAATTGATGGAAACAACATTATTTATCGTGCGTTTTTTGCGATGCCGCCACTAACGAATGCCAGTGGACAGCAGACTAACGCAGTCTATGGATTTACAACAATGCTGCTCCGATTAATTGAAGAGCATAAGCCTACACATATGATGGTTGCGTTTGATGCAGGGAAAGAAACATTCCGTCATGCGGATTTTCAAGACTATAAAGGCAAGCGGGAGAAAACACCGCCGGAGCTTTCCGGACAATTCCCGCTTTTGAAGGAGCTGCTGCAAGGACTCGGGGTAGCTCAGTTTGAGATCAGCGGATATGAAGCGGATGATATCATCGGTACCATTACCCGGCTTGCTGAGGAAGAAGGACGCAGGGTCATGGTGGTCTCAGGGGATAAGGATATGCTTCAATTGGCCTCTGAACATGTAGAAATTGCGATGGTCCGCAAAGGGGTAACCGATATCGAGACATACGGCCCGCCGCAAATTCAGGAGCGCTACGGCCTGACACCAGATCAAATTATCGATTTAAAAGGCTTGATGGGTGATCCATCCGATAACATTCCTGGCGTGCCGGGTGTTGGTGAGAAGACAGCGCTCAAGCTGCTTCATGAATTCGGTTCTGTCGAGCAGGTATTGGAGCGTTCCGGTGAGCTTAAAGGGAAGATGAAAGAGAAAATTGAGAATAATGCGGAATCGGCGATTCTAAGTAAAAAGCTCGCAACGATCTTCCGTGAGGTGCCGCTTACACAGTCATGGTCTGATATGCAGTTTGACGGATTGAATCAGGAAACTGCCGGCCCTGCACTCGCAAAGCTGGAGTTCAAATCGTTACTGGAACGTCTGAAGCTTGATGCAGGAGGCAGTGGCTCTTCAGAGCAGGAACGGTCCGAGGTCGAGGTTGAGGTTGTTACTGTAAATGCTAGCTTATTGTCTAAGGTAGCTTCGGTTCTGGAACAAGTGCAATTTATGCATGTGGAGACGCATGGGGATAATCCGCATCATGCAAGCGTAATTGGAATCGTGCTTGCTGCGGAGGGTGTCCACTATTTTATTCCGTTTGAGTTACTTAAGGAAGAGGCTGCAGAACCAATTCGGAGCTGGCTTGCAGACAGCAGTGTGCCTAAACGGGGATATGATCTTCACCGGATCGATTTGGCACTGCACTGGCAGGGAATCGCTTTTGCCGGCGCGTCCTTTGACGTTCACCTTGCGGCATATTTGCTGGACCCGACCGATTCCAATCAGACCCTCAGCGGATTAGCGGCAAAATATGGCCTGGCTTTCCTTACATCGGATGATGAGGTGTTTGGAAAAGGAGCGAAATATAAAGTTCCGGATGAAGAAACATTAAGCCGGCATTTAGCCCGGAAATGCGAGGCGATCGCTCAAATCATACCGTTACAGGAGCAAGAACTGAAGGACAATGAAATGCTTCCTCTGTTTCATGATCTTGAAATGCCGTTATCCCGTATTCTCGCTGATATGGAGAAGCAGGGTGTGGCAGTCAATGTGGAGGACTTGAAACAGCTTGGGCGCGAGTTCGAAGAGCAAATCAAGACGCTTGTGGAGAAAATATACGATATTGCAGGTACCGAGTTTAATTTGAATTCACCAAAGCAGCTTGGGGAAATCTTATTTGTAAAGCTTGAGCTTCCAGTTGTGAAGAAGACCAAGACAGGTTATTCCACAGATGCGGAAGTGCTTGAGAAATTAGCGCCGTATCATGAGATTGTACAGCATATTCTCAATTATCGAACCATTGCCAAGCTGCAGTCTACCTATGTAGAAGGATTGCTCAAGGAGATCTCGCCCGTGACGGGGAAAGTACATACGTATTTCCGTCAGACGATTGCGGCGACAGGGCGGCTTAGCAGTCAGTTTCCGAATCTGCAAAATATTCCGATTAGACTGGAAGAAGGGCGGAAGCTTCGGAAAGTATTTGTTCCTTCCGAGCCGGGCTGGTCCATACTCGCAGCTGACTATTCACAGATTGAACTCCGGGTCTTGGCGCATATATCCGATGATGATCGCTTGAAGGAAGCCTTCCTGCACGATATGGATATTCACACGAAGACGGCAATGGACGTATTCGGCGTAAGCAAGGACGAAGTAGATTCGAACATGCGCCGTTCTGCTAAAGCTGTTAACTTCGGTATTGTTTACGGAATCAGCGACTATGGATTATCTCAAAACTTGAATATTACACGTAAAGAAGCAGCCAAATTTATCAATCAATATTTTGAAGTGTATCAAGGCGTCCGCCGCTATATGGATGAGATCGTGAAGCAGGCGAAGCGGGATGGATATGTTAAAACACTTCTTGAACGCAGACGCTATTTGCCTGAGATTAATGCAAGTAATTTTAATCTCCGGTCATTTGCAGAACGGACGGCAATGAATACACCAATTCAGGGTACCGCAGCTGATGTTATTAAATTGGCTATGGTCCATATGGATGCGGCGCTGCAGGAGCGTAAACTGAAGAGCCGTATGCTGCTTCAGGTGCATGACGAATTGGTATTTGAGGTGCCGGAAGACGAAATGGAAACAATGAAGACTCTTGTACCTGAAGTGATGAGTAAGGCGCTCCAGCTTTCTGTCCCACTGAAAGCGGAAGTAAGCTATGGAGAGAACTGGTACGAAGCGAAATAAAGCGGCTGGAACGGTTTTTCCAAGAAACCGGGATGCCGCTGACGCTTCACATCCGTTATAATGGGATAGAGGTGAAGACATCATGCCGGAATTGCCGGAAGTAGAAACCGTTAAACGAACATTGAATCAGCTGATAAAGGGTAAACATATAGATCACGTCACAGTAAATCTTCCGCGAATTATTCAGCGTCCGGATGATATTGAAGCATTTGCTTTTATGCTGAAGGGCCACACTATAGAAGGTGTTGAAAGACGGGGAAAGTTTCTGAGGATCAAAATGGACGGCCTGGTGCTTGTATCCCACCTCCGAATGGAGGGGCGATACGGACTATATTCCTCTGAAGAACCAGTGGAGAAGCATACGCATGTCATTTTTCATTTTGATGATGGAACAGAACTCCGTTATAAAGATGTCCGTCAATTCGGAACGATGCATTTATTTGCTCCGGGTGAAGAATTCAGTCATCCTCCGCTTTCGAAGCTTGGTTTCGAGCCGCTGGATGAGACATTTACGCTTGGTGAGTTTAAACAGGTTATAGGCAGTAAGAAAACGAAGATAAAAGTTGTCCTGCTAAATCAGGCATATGTTGTGGGAATCGGTAATATATATGTAGATGAGGCACTCTTTCGGGCTGGAATTCATCCTGAAAGGAACGCAAACTCATTAAGTGATACGGAGCTAGAATCCCTGTATCAGGCTATTATCGATACACTGACAGAAGCGGTGGAAGCAGGCGGGTCATCCATAAAATCTTATGTGAACGGGCAAGGCGAAATGGGCATGTTTCAGCATAGTCTGCGTATATATGGCAGGAAGGACGAGCCTTGCTATAATTGCGGACAACCTGTGATGAAGACTGTTGTTGGCGGCCGCGGAACTCACTTCTGTCCCCGTTGTCAGCCCATGAAGCGTAAGTAATAGGCATGCACCCATCTCATCCTCAATCCATATACTACATGGAGAATTAGCCAAAGGCGTGTGAAAAGCACGACTTGTGGCCGGAGGAGGGATAAGGGTGCTTAGTCTCTTTTATGCACCTGCACTGCTGGCTATGGCACTTAGCCTGGATGGATTTGGGGCTGGCATTACATACGGGCTGCGGAAAACCAAAATTCCGCTTTTGTCGGTATATATTATTTCGTTATGTTCGGGTTTTGTTCTCGGAATATCGATGCAGGCCGGGGTCTTGCTGCAGCGGGTTATTTCCCCTTCAATTGCTTCTTATATGGGGGCAATCATTCTTATTATGATGGGGTGCTGGTCATTTATTCAGCAGATCAGGTCAAAAAGTAACCCTCTATGTGAGGAAAAGCAAATCCTTACAAAGATAAGTAATGCCGAGCATACAGTCTCTGGTCAAGGATCGGTTTTTGGACAGCAGATGGCTGTGTTTTCATTAGAAATACGTAAGCTTGGCCTTGTAATACAGATATTACGAAGCCCGTCGCGGGCAGACATGGATGATTCCGGCAGTATATCATCATGGGAAGCGATGTGGCTTGGAATTGCGTTATCACTCGATGCTTTTGGTGCAGGGCTAGGCGCTGCTATGCTGGGCTTATCACCATGGCTGACTTCCTTATTTGCTGCACTTTTTAGCGGAGTGTTCCTTGTACTTGGGATGAAAGTCGGGTTCAGATTCGCATCAAGGGGAGGGATGAAGTATATTTCATACCTTCCGGCGATACTATTAATTTTCATGGGCATAATGAAGCTGTAATGAGGTGAAATCATGAATATCGGTTTAACTGGAGGAATAGCAACTGGCAAGAGTACCGTGTCCTCCATGCTAATCCGGAAGGGAGCGCTTCTCGTTGATGCGGATATCATCGCCCGGGAGGTGATGCTCCCGGGTCATCCGGTATTGGCGGCGGTGGCCGCACATTTTGGACAAGATATCATTCAAGCCGATGGGCAATTGGATCGAAAGAAGCTTGGAGAAGTTATTTTTAATGATCCTGAGGAAAGGCTTGCATTAAATGGGATCACACATCCTGCGATACGTCAGGAAATCCGAAGACAGATGGCGGAGTATGAAGCAGCATATCCGGATCGGCTGGTTGTTGTGGATATTCCATTGCTGTATGAGTCAGAATTGCAGACGTTATTTGAGAAGGTTGTGGCCGTGTATGTGCCACGAGAGAAACAGATTGAGCGTTTAATGGAACGCGATAAGATTACAGAAGAGCAGGCATTGGCACGGTTGAACAGCCAGATGGATATCGAGCAGAAGAAGAGCATGGCTGATGAGGTCATTGATAATAGTGGAACCATGGAAGAGACAAGTGAACAAGTGGACAAGCTCTGGAGCAGGTTAGTCCCATGATAAACCTGAAATGGCTTCGAAAAAAACGTGTACTGCTTCCTCTGCTGATCTCATTTATAGCTGTCCTGTTCTTGAGCAACATTTGGATGACATGGCTTTATCCGATTTATTATAAAGACCAGATCCGCAAGCATTCGAATTATTATGAGGTAGATCCTTTTCTTGTTGCTTCCATTATCCGGGTTGAAACAAACTATAAACCGGGTAAAGAGTCAAAGGTGGGGGCGCTTGGCATCATGCAGCTTATGCCGGAGACTGCAAGCTGGGCCATGGAAATGGCCAAGCTTCCTTCGGTAACGATGGATAGTATCAAGCATGAAGCGGATGCCAATATCCAGCTCGGCACCTGGTATATCAAAAAGCTGTATGAACAAATGGATGGAAATCCAATCGCTGCGATTGCTGCTTATAATGCCGGACCAGGAAATGTCCGAAGCTGGATTAAAAAAGGGCTTTGGGATGGGTCTTACGAGAATGTTAGGAATATTCCCGTTGGAGAAACCCGTCATTATGTACAAAGGGTCATTTATTATTATAATCAATATACCGATTTATACGATGAGTTCTGAGAAAATCCAGCCGTTTTCCGGAAATACGAACTCAGTTGATCCATGGTACAATATATAGATATCAGATTATTTTGGCCAGAGGATTGCTTGACTGAAATCTTTAAAAGGTAAGTGCGTATGTAAAAAAACACTGGCCGGCTTGAATAATCAAGCCGACCAGCGCTGTCTCGAATGAAGAATTAATTATTGACCGGAGAATTGACCAGCCAATTGCTGCTCGGCCAGGGTTACCAGACGTTTGGTAATATATCCCCCGATCGAACCGTTCTCGTAAGCTGTCATGTTACCTTGGTAACCGTCTTGAGGGATGCTGATGCCCAGTTCTTGAGCAACTTCGTATTTCATTTGCTCCAAGGCACCGTTTGCACGAGGCACTACCAGGTTGTTAGAGTTGTTGCTTTGTCCCATATCTGTTCACCTCCTTGAGTTGGTAAAGATATTATGTCTCGGAATAACAAACTTCATAACAACCAACGTTACCACATTTTTTGGAAATTAATTTGGAACTGAAGAGAAAGTCCATAATAAAGGAAGTGATTACGTTTTATGAAATGCCCATACTGCGGTTACGCTGGAACGAAAGTGCTCGATTCACGTCCTGCTAATGAGAACAAGTCTATTCGCCGCCGTAGAGAATGCGAGCAGTGCAGCCGCCGGTTTACGACCTTTGAAATGGTGGAGGAGACTCCGCTGATGGTTATTAAGAAGGACGGCAGCCGTGAGGAATTCAGCCGTGAGAAAGTACTTCGAGGCTTAATGCGTGCCTGTGAGAAGCGGCCTGTCTCTGTAGAACAGCTGGATATGATCGTTTCAGAGGTTGAGAGCGCTCTTCGCAAGACAGCTGCTGCTGAGGTTGAGAGCCGTCAGATTGGCGAGCTGTTAATGGAGCAATTGTATACGATCGATGAAGTAGCTTATGTTCGCTTCGCATCGGTTTACAGACATTTTAAAGATATCAATATGTTTATGAAAGAGCTGAAAGGTCTGTTGTCTAAAGACGATATGTCTGACACGGATCAATAAGGCTTATCCAGATTAGGAAGTCCTCATGGGTTTGAGGGCTTTTTTTGCGTTGTTTTTTTATGCTTGTTAGAGGAAGTGAAGTGAGATAAGTTAGAGGGAAGTATGAGTTGGCCTTAGTTTATAGATAGGAGGGATGCTCTGATGATAACGATTAAGCGTCTGTCGGAATGTACTTTTAGGGAGGCTGCCGAGGTATTTAATAAGGGATTTGAAGGTTACTATGTCCCGTTGAAGGTGAACGTGGATCAGTTTATACAGCATCTTGTGAATGGAAGGCTGTCATCTGAGCTCTCAGTCTTGGCTTTCATGGACGGGCAGCCAGTGGGGTTCGTGTTAAACGGGATTCAAATGATTGACGGCAAAAAAATTGCCCGTAATGGCGGTACGGGGGTTATTGCGGAGTATCGGCGATCAGGTGTGGGCAAGGCTCTCATGGACAAGACCCTTGAGATTTATGAAGAGGAGGAAGTAGATATCGCCGTGCTTGAGGCATTTAGTGTGAATGAAAAGGCGATTGCTCTCTACGAGAAGTCGGGGTACCAAGTGAAGGAAAGATTGCTGTTTTTGGAATGGAGTTCTGCTGCAAAGCTCAACCCGTTTCTTTCTGACTCAGAAGAAGGGATGTACCAAGTGGATTATGGAACCCCGCGAGATGCAGGTATGCTATCCTTCTATAAGAACGATGCCCCGTCGCAAAATCACTGGGAAAACCTAGTGAATGCAAATTCCGTGCTTGTTCGGAGCCATGACGGAGAGACGGTCGGTTACGCTCTTTACAAGCGCGGTCTGAAACCATCTGGAGATTTAGCAGCGATTACTTTGTTTCAATGCGAGGCAGCTCCGGGGCGCCAGGATCAGGACGCTATATTGAAGTGTGCACTTTCGAATGTGTTCGCTCCATATGAGGTAGACTGCAAACGTTCAACCTTTAATTTACCGGATCCGAATCAGGCTCTTATCAAAATTCTTCATGAGGCTGGGTTTAGACAAGCGTTTACAGATAAGAGTGTTCTGCTTGAACAGGTACATATGTATAAAAGGATGAAGTGAAATGGATTTATCGAGCGGGATTAAGTTGTCATCCCCGGAACTGGTTTGGTTTCGGGGGTGGCAATTCCCAAGATTCCCACAAACGTAAATGGTTACATTCGTCTATTTTTTTGGTTGCACGCTATATAAGGCTGTGATATATTAATAAAGTACTGTTTTTGATAAAATTTTTATTTTGGGGCCTTAGCTCAGCTGGGAGAGCGCATCGCTGGCAGCGATGAGGTCAGGGGTTCGATCCCCCTAGGCTCCATATGAAGAAAGAGGTTGATCCATGAGGATCAACCTCTTTCTATGTTTAGAGAAGTACCTACCATGGCGAACCGTATGGCTCGTCTATAACAGGTGGGGGCGTATCAGCATGGTGGCGGGGGAGTATTAATCTTGCATAGGTAAATCGCTTTAGTGAGTAATTTCGGTGGTGATTCTTGGCCAAATCGGTCAATAGCGGCGCACAGTTCCGTAAGGTTTTCAAAAACGCCATATTTTGCTTAATAGCGTCTCTCAGTTCCGTAGCTTCTTCGCGCCTACCCACTGTATCCTCATCACGCCTACTTATCACTCACTTTTCCCTTTTCTCATCTCAACACCTCAAGTTATTGTCAATATTCAACTGATAAGTCCGAAATCTCATTTTCCCTCCAACCACTAGTACATGTTGTTTCTCGACTAAGCTATGCAGTACATTTCGAGCATAACGATCGGTCACTTGAAGATGCGCCGCAAGCTCCATAGGTGTAAATGGTCTTAGAAGTCTTCGGGCATATCGAACTGTTTCTGCTTCCATGCTGTTCAATTGGACATCTGCATCGAATGAAAGAAATTTCCCAATAAATGATAAGACCAACTGTTTGCAAAACTCCGGTTCTTCTTGAATCGACAAATACGCAATAGGTAAGTAGATCCAATCATCAAGCGACAACAAACTTTGTCTGCGACACAAGTCTTTGAAACGACGTGTATCCAAATCTCTGGCATGTGATCGGTAATCTTGAATTTCGATATTTCCTTTAGCACCTGATCGAACGTAATAATTCTAAAGTTCCATGACTTAGTCCTTTTTGTAACAACTCACGCCTTCGATGGTTCTTCACTTGGTCAAAAATGCCGCCTCGATACTGTTAAGTATCAAGGCGGCATTTGCTTCATGACCGTTGTCTTGAGTATAGCATTCAAATATTACTCAATCGTATTCAATCTTGCTTTTAGTTCCTGTTTAATCTGATTTTCTTTCTTTTCATATTTTACATATTTCAACATAATGATCGCGCCAACCGCGAAGAAAATCGCCGGCAGCCAGGTGAAGCAGAACTTGATGGCATTTAAGGACTGTTCCGTCTGTGCCGTGTTGGCCACATAGCCTGCAGAATTGAGGATCACGGAAGGAATAAAGCTGCCAAGTCCCGCCCCCAGCTTAATGCAGAACGAAATTCCGACTGCGGTCAGGAAGCCGCTGGCTCTGATACCGCTCTTCCATTCGCCATAATCGACCGTATCCGAAAGCATGGCAAACGGCAGAGTAACCGCTATTCCTGTACCTAAAGATGCTATTGTCCATCCAACAATAATCATTGTGATGCTGCTTCCGGCAAATCCGATGATGATTTGTCCCAAGGCGGCTAATGACAATCCGATGATTTGGGTGTGAGACTTAATAAATCTTTTGACCAAATACGGCAGCAAGGTGATGGACACCATTTGGACCACGACAAGACCATTCAAGATAGAGGCCCAATTTTTATGTCCCAGATTATACTCTGTGTAATAGATTACTGTAGATGCTCTTGCTGTGTTCCCGAGCCAGTAGAAAATGAAGACCAACACCAGCGTAATCCACGGCCAGTTTCCTTTAACGGCGCGGAAGCTTTCTCGAATCGAAATGGGTTTAGCTTTCTCTGTAATTCCGATCTCCTTCGTACCGCTGAAAGCGAACAAGAGAAGAAGGATTGCTGCAACTGCAAAGATACCAACAGTAATGCTAAAGCCTGTTTTATCGTTCCCTTGGCCAAAGAATTGAACGAGTGGAAGGGTAAAAGAAGCGGTAATGAGGTATCCGATCATTCCTCCGTTGCTTCTCCAGGAATTTAGCCGAACTCTCTCATCCGAATCATAGGTCAGATTGGGAAGCGCCGACGACATGGAGGCGCTGATCCCTGTATAAATAATACCGGATACAATATAGGTAATCAAAGCATAAGCTGTTTTGGCGCCGGGAGATAAATCCGGAACCAGGAAAGCCAGGAAAACGGCAACTCCGAAAGGAACGGAAAGCCATAACCAATAGGGACGGCTTTGCCCCCATTTGGTACGCGTATGGTCAATCAGGATTCCCCATATGGGAGCGTCCAAAGCATCGATTATTCTGGCTATTAGCAGGATCATACCTGCGGCTGCAACAGAAATCCCAAATACATCGGTATAGAAATACATAATATAGCTTGTCAGCGTGCAGTAAAGCAAGTTCCCTGCAGTATCGGTACTGGCAAAAGCCAGGATTCGTTTTAATGGCAGCTTTGATGTCTTTGAATCATTATCTTCTATCGTTTTTACCTTTTGTAACGTTTGTTCCATTGTTTATCTCACCTCTTGCGCTTTTTTTGTAGGGATAAACCGGCCTTCTGAATATAAAATCTGGCTTGTAATTTCCCCATTGGCAGAAATGTAGTGGGAGTCAGCGTCATAAAAATGGTATTCCGTAGGGTAAGGCGCGTAGCTGTGAATGAGCAGCCCTTGATCGGTATGCTCCAAGCAGCCATTAATGACCTTTATTTGGCCATCCTCTAAATAGAGGAAGGTTTTTTTGCCGAATCCATCAAGGTAAGCCGCAAGCTCTTCACCCATGTCCCAGTCAGAGGTTTCTTCTTCTTTGCTGAACAGCTTCGAGAAAATTCCGCCGTCTCGATAAAAGGTGGATTGCCCAAACCGATTTCTTGATAGATCGGGACGATTGATGTTCGGCCCCCCGACACTATAGGTAGATGCGGCTTCACCGGTACTGAGCCTCCGGTCCGTTGCTTTGGCATCCGTATCGTAGCAATATAAAATACCTACAGTTGCGCGATAAGCCGCCTTTAAATAACGGGTATCCTGTAAAGCCTCATATACTTTAAGCGTAGCCGCAGCCGTTAATCCGCCCCACAAGGAGTGAATCATATAAGAGAGTGCTTCCCACCAGCGATCCGGATTTTGTGCTCTAAAATCGTTCGAAAAACCGATGTTGGCGAGCAGCAATTCTCCGTACTTCTTGGCAGCTTCGAGATGGCCGGAACTAGCCAGTGCGCCTGCTGCCGGACCAAACCCGGCATTGTCGTAAAAATGCTCAGTCACCGCTGCTTTATAAGTATCACTGTCCTTGGCAACGCTCGCGGCGATGCCCGACCATAATTCGTTTATTTCGTTATATTTATCTGTGAGTCCGCGTTTTTTCATCTCATCCAGTAAACCGTCGATGTATAAAAAGAATGTCCCTAGCATTTTCGCTTCTTCTTTTCCTCTAGGCGTGTGATGCAAAGAAGGATTTACGCGCAATCTAAAAACTTCCGCAGCCCATTCCAAATAAATATCAGGGCTATTATACTTTAATATTTTCTGGTCAAATCGGGACAATAAATAGAAGACATGGCCAATATATTCGAAATCCATGCATCGATAAAAATCGCCATAGAGCAGGGAGGGCTTTGAAAAATCTCCGTTAACAAACCATTTTGGCCGAATGTAGTTAACGCAGCTTTCCTCAATCTTTTGCACCTCTGATAGATCTGGAGTGTCTCCTAGTAAGTTCTTTTTCAAAACAAAGCTTAATTTTCCGAGTGATTCTCCCTGATTGGAAATAGGGGAATAGGAATAGGGGGTGTCCCCCTCGGAGCCGTTATAGAGCACATTGCTGATATACTGCGCCCTATTGGAAAGAATACTTTCGATAGAATTCATCACATTGATCACAACACTATCCGTTTTTTCATGATCCAATGCGATTGAAATTTTATGTTCACCAGGCTCTTCAAAAATGATATTAGCCTTATATTCGCTTTCATTTTTATTCATATATGACATGATGTTTCGTATTTTACGCTCTCCCTTGGAATCTACCCACTCTACAAATGCATCTGTTAAAGCTGCAGGAGAGGGCAGGGTGAAAGAGAAATGGTAGGGCTTATTCGTTATAGCAAGCGGTTCAAACTGATAAACCGGATGCCCGTATTTTTTGCCAACCTGATCGAAGCTCGCTTGATCCTCAATTTCCTCAAAAGCAAACTGCCAGCTCTTTTCGCCTTTTTTCGGCACGGAAAAACCATCTTTTGAATAGATCCAATCCGAGTTGCTAAACCCTTCAGGATATCCGCCTGCAAATATCAACTGATGGAATAAAATGCCATCCAATGAGGGGGAAGCGTTTTCAAAGAAGAGATTCTCATACCTGCAAAAGGTGCCGACAGATTTCGTTTCGCCGTTGATCTGGTAAAGGCCAAGGTGCGGCCCTTTATTGCTTCTTCTCACACACGCCAATTTCGTGAAGCTCTTTGAAATCGACGGAAATACGGCGGTTGAAT
>NZ_CDSE01000045.1 GCF_001373415.1 Paenibacillus dakarensis
GCCCCGTTGCTGTTCATCAGTTAGCTTACGATAACCGCCTTTTTGAAAAAATACGCGCCACCTGTCCAACACCTTGTATATGACCGTAAATATCGATTCACTCTGCTCTCTTAACAACAAATGATCCACGACATTCTGCAGTACTACTTCAAATATTTCAGTACCATGTTCAGTCTCCTGCCTTAGCACTAGAAAATAATGCCCTCTCAATAAAGCCAATTTTTCAAAATACTCTACTTGTATAGACAATCCTCGCCATTTGGGAAGAGTCTTAAGCTGATCTATTTCCCAGGATTCAACCCCCATATCAACATACAGTTGCCTAGTCATACTTGAAGCATCTACACCTGCAAAAAGTATAGGATTTTTTGCTGTAAGGACTTTAAGCTTGTATACTTCCTCGTGAGATTGATTGTTTATTTCCTTAATCATCTGCTCATATTCAATTTTAAGATTTAGCATTCAGCACATCTTCCTTACTATAGGAGA
This sequence comes from Paenibacillus dakarensis, assembly GCF_001373415.1. Lineage (GTDB taxonomy): Bacteria > Bacillota > Bacilli > Paenibacillales > Paenibacillaceae > Paenibacillus_AQ > Paenibacillus_AQ dakarensis. Next base: position 490 of record NZ_CDSE01000045.1, read on the forward strand.
ATACTTACTTAATAGTTTTGTTTACTTCATAAATATTAGAATCATCTAAATCTGAATCCGGAAATGAGATTGCTATTCCTATTGGTACCATGTTCTCGTTAAATGCAAATCCCAAGTTTTGAAATATTTTCACTTGAGGATGAAGCGGATAAATTAGAAGCATTCCTTTCTTTTTTGGTCTCAGTCTCCTAATCTCCTGTTTGTCTTTCAAGTTTCTTATTTTATCTTGATCAAGATCTATAAATTCCTGCCGCGAAGCAACTATGGCACGTATATCAATTTTGTCTCGTTCCCTAATGCTAGTCCCTGTCGCATTAACACCCCGCACTACTGCCGAGTTAACCTCTAATGTTCCGATACGAACCGGAAACCTTTGAAGGCCGCTTTTATCGCTTGGATCCCCCTCAACCACTACTACGGTCCAATCTAAAAGCTCTTCAATATCATTAACCCGCCGAATATAATTTATAATTTTAATACTATCGACTTTATCAGCATCATTACTAGTTTTATAATCAGATAGGAATGTTAATACTTTATCAACATCTATTCCCTGAGCAATATAGTAGCCTGTTTTTCCCGACCCAATACGTGTTCTCTTGAATTTACCGGATAACTCATTTATTAAATTTTCAGTCACTCTCATATTATGAGAAAAGAAGGATTCCTTATTATCAAATATACGAGTCTGCTGCAAGGTTTGTTTATAATTCACATTCGTTATAGAAGCATTTTTCATCTTTAACGGGCTAGTTAATGTCATAGTTGGATGACTCAGCATTTTTATTGCATATTCCAAGGGTGTCTTTTTTAATTTTGCCAGATTTTCAAATTCTTTGCGAAGTTCAATCATAGCAATGGCTAAATGTTCAAACTTTGAGGCAATCTCGGTAGTAGTATAAATTCTACACAAATCCATATATCCATTTCTGTAACCAAACCAGCGTCCCATCTGCATTAAGGTATCGTACATTAGAGAATTTCTAAAATAATAAGTTACACTGAGACCTTCAAGAGTTAATCCTCGAGACAGCTTATCTCCACCAACCGCAATTACATTTAAACCATCCTCTTTATACTGATGATAATCTAAAGCATCTTTACTATTACCATTGATTTCAAAAACTTCAACTTTTTTCGAACTCTCTCTAAGTTCCTGATATACTTCTTCCCATGAAAAAACTTGATTCTTACCAGGCCATTCTTTGCTTGTTGGTATCACATCTTTTTCATAGAGATTTCTAATTTCTTTAACAATCTCGCCATTTTGGTTATATTGAATTTGCGAATATATTTCCGCAAACACTTGTTCAACACTATCTTTCACACTCGACTGTACATCTTTAAAACGGGAGGTATGAATAAGCATTGAGTTATGTTTGTTCCGCTGGCCTCTTAGATCTCGTACAGCAATCGTTAAAAGAAATGCCAATATTGACTCTTTCATCTGAGGAGGAACTTCATCAAATTTATCCGCATCCCCCTTTGTCTTAATTCCTGTAAAGACTTCTATATCCGCCTCATTTAAGGGGCGAATTAAACTTGGACGTGTATCATTTGCATCTTCTTCAACATTAAAAAATTCCTCTGGGCCACAATATCCCTTAGGTTTTGGCAAACCAACAAGAAAATCCTTTGGATAAAGATCCTTACCTTCATCTTCAGTCTTGGCCTCTGCACTAATTAATAAATTCGCAAAAGGCGTCGCTGTATAACCTACGTAACATCTTCTATCAAACACCTCTAATATCTGACGTATTAATTTATTTATTTTCTTTGGATCTTCACCTTTAGAAGTATCAACAGATGCTTGATCGGCTTCATCATCGATTATAAGAACGGGAATATCTAATTTAAATAATTTTTTCTGGTAATCAAGCTGATTTTTGAGTGACTCCAAAACAATGCTATTCTTTTTAACAACCATCAATGTTTTTTGATTCAAGTTGAAGATTCCACTTGGTTCAGAAGATATATCGCGCTCCACTGTAGTCCAGGAAGAAATAATATGATTAGGTGTATTGGCATGTATTTGGGAGACCCCTACAGAATTTCCAAACTTATCGACTCTGCTCCCAATCACTTCCTCTTCTAATCTGAGTTGTGTTTGAGCCCGGAGATCATTATGCATACCAGAAAATACAATTATCAGTTTATATCCAAGATCGAAAGCTTTATTAATTAACCCTGTAAAGTTAGCAGTCTTTCCCGACTGCACATATCCCAAAACAAGTCCTCGCTTGTCAAAAGGGTTAATATCCTCTGGGTTACCCAAAGACCGCATAATTTCATTTGTGGAATCATCAATAGAGGCAACTGCATCTTGACTCCAATTCTTAACTCGAATTAGATAGTCTCTATAACGTGTCCAAAAAAAAGCGCCTACTAATAATTTTGGACTGTACCAGTCCTCCTCTTCTTCTGAACGTAGTACAGGTGTTTTTATGATTTCAAATCCAACATTATACTTCCTATACATTTCAAACGACCACTCTTCAATTAGATCCTTTTCAATATTTTCCCCCTGAATGACGAGCTTTGCAAATTCTAACGCTCGCTCTGCAGCGTTTTCTTGGCTAGGAAAGATGGATTTGAAATTCATATAATTAGTTGCAAAGGTTTGTTCAAATAGTTTTCTTGCGTCATTCATGTGAAATATTCGCCTCTTCTATAATCGATTTCAATGTTTTGCGATTTAAACTATCAAATGCAGGTTGTGTTATAAGTGCATCTAACAATTGCTGCATATTTTGTACTACCTTAAGATTAATTAGGGTAGAAGCAAACTGAATTACTAATTCTTTCACAGCATCGGATACCATTTGAAGTGATTCTTCTTCTGCTTTAGGAGAATCGATTATGTTACTTGGCGATCCTAACTGGACAAATTTTAAATACAAGTTCAGCAGCTTAGAAGTTTCATTATCTATTCTGTTATGAATTTCAGATAGAATAGGATGATTTCTATTTAGTATAAACTGTTGCCCTTCATCACTTCCTGATAATTCCCATGTATTAAGACTTCCTTTAAAATTATGATTAAGGTGAGATCCTTGAGTCCGGTAGTAAAAGACATCGCGGGAAATTTTCCGAACAAATTTTGCAATTGATTCAAGCCTATCTCTTGCATTATCAGGAGGTATGACTGCTGATTTTTTTATATCTACTTGCCAATCATCATCAGCACTATTGGGTAGATCAACCCGCACTCTTGCTAGCTGAGATGAACTATCCTTTTGAAACATTCCCAACCAATCTCCGAAATGCAGCAACCTATTCTCACGATATATATAATAGCCCTGATGGTCTCGCCATCCTCTTATACCTCCTGCAATTTTATATTCCTCCTCAGTTAAATATGAGGCATGTGGAAGTATATAATATTTTATTTTTATTTTGTTGCCGTTTATATTTAAAATCTGCGTCTCTCCTTCGACAGTAGAGGGATGAGTAATCATAAATGGATCCCAGGAAACCAGTTCATTATTATTTAAATAGATTCGCACATTTTTATTTTCAATAATTGAGTGAAATACAAATTCTAAATGATGATGCACACGACGAACTTTAGCAAAAACGCTGTTTTCTTGTAAAGGATTCTCAGTACCTGCCCTCATAAAACGATCAAGTTTATCTATACAAATGACAGTCCCACTTTCCCCCTCTATTTCTCCAACGAGCTCCCTTATATCATCAGGAACCTCTGTGAAGAGCCGCCACTCATTGCATTGGGAAACATAATCTAAATCCCAACATCTCTGTGAATACAGTCCGTTATACTTAGTAACAACACTCAACCTTTTACCTAACGAAAATGATGCCGTCTTAAGACCCATACCAAATCTACCCAATTCATCAGGTCGTCTTTTAAATCTCGGATCTTTAGAACCAATATTCATAGCAGATTGAAGTTCTTCCTCATTCATTCCATGACCATTATCTTTTATAATTATTGCTCCATCGTGCTCGAAGTACTTAAATTCAATTTCCACTATAGTCGCTTTTGCATCAAGGCTGTTATCAATTAAATCTGCTACTGCTGTTCCAGCACTATATCCCAGTGAACGCAGGGCTTGAATTACGGGTGCTGCAGAAGGTTGGGTTACAATTGTATTCATATATAAACTCCCTCAAATAATAAGCTATAATGTGATGTCTAGAGCTGTTCTTCCTATTTTATATAATACATTATTATCTATCATAGAATTATATTTTATAATGCCAACTGTAAAAAGAGTCTACTCATTTAATGAGCAGACTCTTACATTCACCTTGAAAGGCTTATATTTAAGGGCTTTATAACTTTCTCTAAAGCATTTTCTACTGGATGATTTAGATACTTTAATACTTGTTCAGCCACCGCCCTACCTAATAGAGGTGGAACAGCATTGCCTATTTGTTGATATTGAGAATCTTTCGATCCCTCAAAAATAAAATCATCAGGAAATGTTTGAAGCCTAGCCGCCTCTCTTATACTAATGGCTCGGTTCTTGCTTGGATGAATCCACATAGACTTTCTAACATTTAATACTGTACCTGATGGCATGTTATAGTTAAGTCTCAGATAAACAGTATTTTGTGTTCTATTCGGATTTGAATATGTTTGTTTATAGGTTTCGTCTAAGTGATGAAAATTTTGTCCTGGTTCTAAAACTTTAAATCTAGATAAAGCCGTCTCTGTTGTTTCAGTCATTACATGGTTTTCAATACTGTCGGTATTTCCATTCAAATATTCTAGCAAAGGGTTATTATTTTTTTTAGATTGTTTTAAAATAGAAGTTCCATCCCCAATAGAAGTAAATGGGACCATATCTTCAAGGTCTTCAATTGCATCTTTTACTGTGTAAAAATGACTTGGTTCTTTAATAATAGGTGGTGGTAATTCTACTTGTGTATCTGCAACAAATTCTTTTTTTACACCAATTATTAATAAACGCTCCCGAAGTTGCGGGGCCCCAAAGTTTGCAGAATTTAATATATGTTCCTCATTAATTGCATAACCAAGCTTTTTGAATTTTGAGGTCAAATAATCCAACACACTATACGTTTTTGCTTCAATATATAAATATTTATTATCAAACAAAATATCTGATATTTCAATATTATTAGCAGTAATTTCGTTCATTCTCATTAATATTTTTTGAATTTCAATTATCTCCATTAAACTTTTGAATAGAGATTCTTTTGATGAATCATTGTGCTCTAGCGCACTAAGATACTCTCCAACCTTAACCCATTCATCTTTATAACTATCATCCCAATATACGTCATGTTGTTGCTCCCAATCAGTAAAGTACCTCTGCAAACCCTTTTCTGCCTTTGCTAGATATAAATCGGCTTCTTTTTCTTTTCGGCTTATATGACTAATCTTTGAAAATAACCTTTTATCATGTAATATATATTTTGAAAATTCTCGAGTATCAAGTGAATTTTTCAAAAAAGGAATCAGTCTATCTGTTAATGCAGTTGTTTTACCCAAGATAATCTTTTCTGGATTCAGAGAAAGCTGTAATTCATTCACGACTTCCTGATGATCACTTTTTGAGTAAAAGAATTTATGTTTTGATGAACTCATTGCCTTAACATTTTCCATAACAAACGCTTTTGGTGCTATTTCCTCAATTGCCCTAACATATTCTTTTACAAGTTGGTTATTCGATGATATAAGTTCTGTTTTTTGCCTATTAGCATTTGAAAATCCCTGACAAGGGGGCCCTCCAAATACCAGATCAATATTTTTAAAATCCTTAATTATTTGTTCTTTAAAGTCTATTTTTCTTATGTCGTCAAAATATTTAATTTTATGACAGCTCTGTCTCTCAAACCTTTCATGATTCCTTTTATATGTTTTTTGAGCAGATTTGTTGTTTTCTACCGCAGCTGCAATCTCTACCTGTCCGGTTTGCAAAAAACCTAAACTCAAACCTCCTGCTCCAGAGAATAAGTCAACTGCTAAAAGTTTTTTATTACTCATCTTCTCCGCCCCTTAATCACGAACATTCGTTCCTTATATAGCAGCTTATCATCTCTAATAATTATTTTCAAGAAAAATTGACTAGCTATTATGCAATTTATGATTTTGGTTGCTCTTCACCAACAACAAAGAGAGCTTCCTTACGAGAGCATATCTCCGGAAGCTCCGTCCATCATTATACGTGAGCTTCCCTATACATTCAATTACTATTACTTATAAGATTATCTTCAGATAGCCCTCTTTACTATTTTATCAAAAGTTCTAAAAATCCCAGTCTTAACTATTCGTTATAACCTACCATAATCATAAGCTGGGATATAAATAAAAGCGGCTTAAATGTATTCAAACACAATACACCAACCCCTAAGCCCCCGTAACCCGCACCGCATTCTCTTTAACCCTGTTCACAGCCTCCACCAGCTTCTTCTGCCTAGCACCGTCGAACAGTTTAATGAAGCTTTGCGGTTTATCGAACGGCGGCTTCAATAGATCGCTGATATGATCGATGTATCCGTTCTGGGTGATGTACTCAATCACCTTTTTCACAAAGACGATTTGCATCTGGTTCAGTGACTGGTCGTTGATGAACTCCGAGAAGGCATTCATCGCCGCTTCATGGTCCAGCTTGGCAACCTTACGAACAAGCAGGCCGAATGGGGTATCCTGAAATTCTCGCTTATAATCCTCAGCCGTTCCGAGCTCGCCTGTAAATATATTTTCCAGACTCTTATAGTCGAGGGAGGTCAGCGGGATGTTGTTTCTAAGCTTGTGAATCGCCATGCTGTCCCTGTTCTGCTCAATATACCGGTTCACCTTCAGCTTGTAGTTATCGAAATTATACGCCTGGTTCATTTCCACGCCTTCGCTGATCCCTGTCACTTCGTCTTTAAGATTCGTATAGATGATTCCTTGTTTCGTACTCTCATCCACCAGGAACTTCATTAGGGATCGCAATTCAACCCTCAGCTGTTCAAAAGTGACCAGGTCTGCTGTTTCCCAGAATTCTTCAGCCGCTATCCGCCGAATGAAGTGAAGCTTATCCTTGATCTGCGGAATGGTGGCGCGCTTGGAAAGCCGCATGCTGATATCCGTCAGTTGGTTCTTAAACTTCTTTAATTGAGGTGACTTCTCGATATGAGCGAGCATAAGTCCGTACATCAGATTATCAAAGCGCTTGGCATGCTCATCCGTCTCGTCCATATACACAAGCGGTGCCAGATGCTGATTCAGCTCCAGCTTGTTCGCATCCGAAAGATATACAAAAGCCTCTGCCTGCTTGTACTTCTCGATATACTGCAGCTTCAGCTTAACGGACACCAGCTCGGTATTCAGCATCTGAATTTGCTTGGCCACCGTGTCCACCATCTCTTGACGAATGGCTTGAATCTCCTCTTCCGCGTATGCAGCGTCTTGCAAATGGTAGATCAGGCTTATTCGTTTAGAAAAAATCGTCTCGCTCAAGCTCTTGGCCTCATTACCGGCAATGCCTTCCTGATGCTGACGGAAAAATTCAAAGTTCCCCAAATAATCAAAAATCACAAACCCCGTCTTATCCTGTCCTTCGCCGAACAGGTTCTTACGCAGCCTTGTTCCCCGGCCAATCATCTGCCAGAACTTCGTCTTGGACCGGATTCTTTTGAAAAATACAAGGTTGAGAATTTCCGGAACGTCGATCCCGGTATCCAGCATATCCACGGAAACCGCAATATGCGGTTCCTTCTCCGGTACCTTAAACTCGTCGATGATCGACTGGGCATAAGCATCTTCAGACACAATCCGTTTGGCAAAGCTACCTTTATATTGCGGATACAAGGCGTTAAACCGATCCACGATATACTGGGCATGGCGTTTATTTTGCGCGAAAATAATCGTTTTGCCAAGGCGGTCCCCGCCTGCAACCTTCAGTCCCTTGGTCATCAAATCCTCAAGCACCATATCGACGGTGGACTGGTTAAAAATAAACTCATTCACCGCAGGTGAAGGAACCCGCTCCGGCATCTCTCCATCTTCATCCGTAAAATCTTCCTCATACCGCTGTTTATCTTCATCCGAAAGCTCATCGTAACTGATGCCTTCCTCCAGAAACTTCGTTGTCACCTCAATGTTATGGTAAGGAACAAGTACATGATCTACTTCCACGGCCGTTTCATATGGATAGGCATAGGTAGGAACCCCACTTTCCAGCTCGAAGAAATCATACGTATTCCGGTCTACCTCCATTTTCGGTGTTGCGGTAAGGCCGACAACAATGGCATCAAAGTATTCAAAAATCACCCGGTACTTCTTAAAAATACTCCGGTGCGCCTCATCCACGATAATGAGGTCAAAGTGAGCGGGCGTAAACAACCTCTTGCCATCCGCGTTCTTCACGTCATCAATGGCATTCAGCATCGTAGGATAAGTGGAAAATACAACCCGGGCGGACTTGTTATCCTTACTGCTAAGCAGGTTGCAGAGCGACAAATCCGGCAGGTAATTCTTGAAGTCGTTCTTAGCCTGTGTCACGAGCGCCGTACGGTCTGCCAGAAACAGCACATTCGTCACATATCCGCCCCGGGACAGCACATCTGTCAGACTGGAAGCCGTTCGGGTCTTGCCTGTTCCGGTTGCCATCACAAGCAAGGCTTTGCGGTGTCCCATCTGAATGCTGTCGCCTACGGACCGGATCGCTTCCTTCTGGTAATATCGATCGGTAATGCGATCATCAATCGGGATCTGGCCGAGCGGCTTGCGCTCGGTTCTGCGGTTCATCAGCTTCTCGAGATCGGACTTCGAGAAGATGCCGCTCACTTTACGCTGCGGTGCCGACAGATCATCCCACAGATGCGTCTCAAAACCGTTCGTCATAAACATCATCGGCCGCCGTCCGGTGGAACGCTCGAGGCAATCCGCATACAGCTTCGCCTGCTGCGCCCCGATCTTGGGATCTCTGGAGGTGCGCTTGGCCTCGATAACAGCTAGGGGCAAACCATCTTTTCCATACAAGACATAATCGGCGTACCCCTTGTGCTCTGAGTTCGGCATGCCTTGAAGCTCAACTTCCTCTTTCACGTCCTCACCGAAGACCCATCCGAGAAGCTTCAGATCCACATCGATATACTTCTTCCGGGTCTTGAACTCGCTGATATCCTCCGGTGTAAACTGCCGCTCTTCTTTATGAACGGACTTCTCGGCGGTCAGGCGGTCGCTCATTGCAGCGATTTGAGCACGCAGGGATTCAATTTCAGAATCCTTCTGCTCGATCAGGCTATCCTTCTCTTTAATTCTCGCTTGATCCAGTATGACTTTCTCGTCTGGAATTCGTTCTTCATGAAAAGTCCGTTCCTCGTAATTCGTACCGTAACAGTAATCAATCCACTGGACGAATTCAAATAAAGACGCAAGAGACAGCATCGCATCGCTTCGATTGATCGAACGGTCTGTATGTACTGCCAGATTGCCAAGCTTGATGATATAGGGCAGTTTCCCCCATGTCTGAGGCTCCATCGCAAACCGGAAGGACGGCTCGTGAATAAGCGACTGCAAATTATCCTTATACGGCATCACTATGGTATTATCTGCTGAATAAACCCACTTAACAGCCAGTTCAAAAGCCTTGCGGCTGCCCACCGCCGCCATGGCGGGAGAGGTGGACAATACACGTTCAGCTTCGATACAAGCGCTGGCAAACAATTTATATTCCGGTTGGTCTTGCAGAAACTCGAAATTGGCAGGCATCTTCTCACCTCTCATCTGCCTTGAAATAGGTTAGTTGTCAAAATTCCGGCTCATCAAGCTGTCAAACAGCTGCTGCGTTTCGTCGATGGCTTGTTTGACCTGGGCCTTCTGCTCCTCGATTTTTGTGACGATGCCGGCGAATTGGTTTTGGAGCTCAAACGGGGGAAGAGGAACCATAAATTTACTAAAAAAGTTGGTCGGCACTCTTTTTTGGCCTGCGCTGCCAGTCATATTTTTCTCCGCTATTATACGAAAATCTGTTAGGGAAGTTAGATGGTAAATCCACTCGCTATTCGATAAGTTATCAATTGGTCTTAATACATGAAATTCTGTCGATCCAAAACCAATTGAATTCATTAAATTTTTAGCTATCCCGCCCTTACCATTCTCCATACAGGGAGTTATCTTTGCGAAAAGAACATCATTCTCATAAAAGTAAGTGAAGCCTTTTTTTACTTGCTGATATTTCTTTATATTTGATACTTCAACTACTCCGTCGCTAGATACATCAGCCATTCCCACAAAAGACACTTCGAGATTGTCATCTACCGAATCCAGCTCTGTCTTTCTCGGATTAATAGAGACAACCTCTGATAAAGGATACTTGATCCACTCTTTCTCGTTGGTAACCGGATCCCCAAACATTTCATAAAAGACAGATTTAATCAATACATCCAGCTCGGCAAGCTGCTGTTTACGCAATTTGAGCAGTTCAAAGGCAGCATCCAAGGTTGAAACCATTTGTTGTTGTACCTCTAATGGAGGAAGTGGAATCTCCAAATTTTTAAGTGCTGTTACCGTAAAACTGGCTTGGTTAACAGACTTCTTGGTGATCCCTGGTATCATCCTTTTGAATCGTTGTGACCTGAAATAATAATGGCCATAACGGTAATTCAGCAAATGTGCAACGGGCCTCAAGCACAGCAAATTCATACCATGTATAATGATCTCATCATTTTGCTTCTCATATATTGCAGTCTTACCTAGATGTTTCTCGCTGTTAATGTGAGACATTAATATATCTCCCGTTTGCAGTACATAACTTTCGTATTTAGTTATATCTTGTATACCCGCATATCCCATTCTATTTCTATCGACTTCACTGTTTGCGATGGTTTCAATACGGGTGATTGGATATCCTCCATCCACAATCCCCTGCTTGATGCTTGCACCATTTCTGATCAAACTAAATACTTCTCCCAACCTAACCATCTCCCACTTACTCACCGATAAGCCCCCTTAACTCCTCCATTTTGGAGACGATGCTGAGGTTTAGTTCATCCAGTCGGTTCATAATAACTGCGGGAGCGTCGTACTCTACCTTCTCATACACAACCTCTTTATAGCGGTTAATTGAGAGGTCATAATCGTTCGCGACAATCGCGGACTTATCCACCAGGAAGCTCTGGTCCGTTGGTTTGCGGTCAGCTTCAGCATCGAGGTGATGGAATCGGTTCAGGATATCCGGAATATCACTCGCTTCAATCGGAGAACGCTTATCATCCAGGGAGAAGCCGTCCGCCTGCATGTCGTAGAACCATACATTGTCGGTACCGCCTGCATCGGTTTTCGTGAATATCAAAATGGCTGTACTAACACCGGCATAAGGCCGGAATACACCGCTCGGCAACGAGATCACCGCTTGAAGCTGCTGGTTCTCGACAAGCTCTTTGCGGAGAGATTTATGGGCTTTCGTCGTTCCGAACAATACGCCATCCGGTACAATACAAGCGCAGCGGCCGCCTTTTTGCAGAATTCTCAAGAACAGGGCCACGAACAGAAGCTCCGTCTTCTTCGTATTGCAGATCGTCTTCAGGTTATCATGAATGCTCTCCGCATCTACGGTGCCTGTAAACGGAGGATTCGCCAGTACAATATCGTATTCGGAAATCGTTTCGTTTTGCTTGGACACACTGTCTACGTAATCGATATTCGGCTGGTTGATGGAGTGCAGCATAAGGTTCATGGCAGACAACCGCAGCATGGTGCGGTCAGTGTCAAATCCGTTAAACATATCACCGGCAAAATGCTCCCACTGCTCGCTTGTCATCTCGGCTTCGTATTTCTCGCGAATATATTCTGCTGAGGAGATGAGGAAACCCGCTGTTCCGCATGCCGGATCGCATATTTTATCATCGGGCGTTGGAGCGAGGAGCCGGACCATCATATCCCGAATATGCTTAGGTGTTCTGAACTGTCCGTTCTGGCCCGAGGTGGCCAGCTTGCCGAGCATATACTCGTACAGGTCACCCTGCATGTCCAAATCCTTGATGTCATGTTCATAGAGCTCATCCAGGCCTGTGATGATCTTCTGCAGCACTTGAGGCGTCGGTACAAGGAACATCGCGTCCTGCATATACCGAGAAAACGCGGATTCATTTGCTCCGTTCAAATTCTTAATGAAGGGGAATACTTTAGTTCCCACGATTTCAAAAATTTCGCGCGGATCCTTGGTCTTAAACCTGCTCCAGCGCATGCTTTGTCCTTCTTCGTCTATAGGAAAGACCTTAGGCATCGTCTCACCTGTGAGCGCTTCGGTCATTTCATTTTCCAGATCCTTTTCATCCAATGAACGGATAAACATCAAGTAAGTAAGCTGTTCTATTACAGTGAGCGGGTTGCTGATTCCCCCTGCCCACATATCGGACCATATTTTGTCGATTTTATTCCGTACTTCTCCTGTTAACATGATTAGCTCCTCTTATATGTGTAGTTCTTTCAACCTAGTATTACATGATTATATTATAACGTTAAATTGCATAAAACACAGGCTTCTAACTTAAAATCTCAGGCACTTGAGAGTTTTTGTACTACTAAACTAATAAACCCTTCTTCCCTCCCTCACCCTGGTCATGTTAATATACGGTAACTAAATATCTGAGTTCTCATCAGCTGCAGCAAGCGAAGCTCATGGTGTTAACTACGAATCAATCCGCCCTGTCAGTGAAAAAGTTAAGCCCCACTCAAAAGATGATTCCTGTATTGCGTATTGCACAGGGTCATCTTTTTTATGATTTTACATGTGGCCGTGAGTTACGGTTTGCATTCTACCTACTGGTAGATAGAATATAAACCATAAGAATGTTTTTTTTGATAGAAGGATGAGTGTATGAGAAACAATAACGACACTAGGCAACTTATTATGGATACAGGACAAAATCTTATACAAGAACGCGGTTATAATGCATTCAGTTATGCGGATATTGCCCAAAGAATCGGTATTAAAAAAGCAAGCATCCATTATTACTTTCCTGCTAAACAGGATCTTGTTCAGGCAATTCTTCATAGATATCGTAAAGAATTTTTAAATGAACTTGATCAGATTGAACAATTATCAATGAACTCAGAGGAAAAGCTTTTTCGTTTTTTTCAACAATATCGTGAAACAATTGCTAATGATTCTAAGCTTTGCCTATGCTCTATGATGGCAGCTGAACTCGTTTCATTCTCGACAGAAATTCGAAATGAAATCAATGGTTTCTTTAGGGATAATGAAAACTGGATTGAAAAAGTATTAAAAGAAGGCAAAGAATCTGGAATACTGGATTATCAGATTAGTTCAAGGGAACAATCGCGGATCATAATGGCATTTGTACAAGGCGCTCAACTGTTAGCTAGATCTTCAGGGGACCTTCAACATTATGACATGATGGTTCAAAATCTGATAAAGAAACTAAAACCATAACCAAGGCTGGAGGAGGAATGAATATGAAGCATCCTGTAGTCAATGTTGGTGCTGGTTTAAGTGGCTTGCGAGCTGCGTCTCTGCTTACTGCACAGGGCATCAAATGTAAGGTTCTAGAGGCTAGAGATAGGATTGGCGGTAGAGTATTGAGCACTTCTGATCCAAACAGGCCTGACTTAGGTAAATTTGACCTGGGGCCGTCATGGTTCTGGCCGCAGTATGAGAGCACAATCACCAATCTTGTTAAAGAATTAGATTTAGGAACTTTCGTCCAGTACACAGAAGGAGCAATGCTATTTGAACGATTTCAGAACGAACCTCCAGAGCGTCATGTACTGCCTGAAAATTCTATTGAAAGGTCGATGCGATTTATAGAAGGTACGCAGTCTCTTGTTGATGCGGTAGCAAATACTATTCCCTCAGGGACAGTCGAGCTTGAAACGCGAGTTACAGCAATTCGACTTGATGAAGCCGGTGCGATCACGGTTGAAGCAGACCTTGCAGACGGAAAGAGAACAAAAGTTTATGCCAGTGCTGTTATCCTAGCGTTGCCGCCTCGGATGGTGGTGCGACATATTGAATTCTCTCCTTCGCTGCCTCCCCATCTTATTACTGATCTTGTAAGTAAACCTACGTGGATGGCAGGACAGGCTAAGGCAGTTGCAATCTACGAACGTCCCTTTTGGAGAGAATCAGGACTCTCTGGATTCGTATCGAGCCGGGTTGGGCCTTTGCAAGAAATCCATGATACTTCTCCTGCAACAGGCTCTGGTGCATTATTCGGTTTCTTCGCAATGCCGGCAAAAATGCGCCAAGAACTGGGCGAGGATAAAGTTATCAAATTGGTTATCGACCAATTGGTTAGGCTCTTTGGAACTTCCGCCCAACACGTAAGTGGAATCCTATACAAGGATTGGTCCAGTGATTCCGAAACGGCGGTTGAGGAGGACTTGGATCCGCTTAGAGATTATCCGAGCTATGGTCAACCACCGCAAGCAGGGGTTTGGGAAAAGAAAATTATTTTTGCTGGTACAGAGACTAATTCACAATATGGCGGACATCTTGAAGGTGCACTCCAGTCAGCTGAACAGGCAGCTTTTAAAATCATTAATTTAAACAACGAGTCTTGATGGCTATCCGCATTAAAAAAAACGGCAATCACAGATAAGTCTGCGATTGCCGTCTTCATTATTAACCGTTCTGATGCTTGCGTACTGCGTTAACCGTCCAATCGGACAGCTCGGAGATTTGCATTTTCTTCATCACGCGTAAATACGTATGCAGATATTCTCCAATCGGCTCAGTCCACTTGCTGCCGATAGATGAGAGACCGTTCATGATACCGAGCGCGGTAACGATCTGCGCTGCATTGCAGTCGACGTCCTGGCCAACCATGGCGATGATGTGCAGTGTCTCGTCGAAGTCACCGTTGCCGTACCACAGCGCCACCACTTCAGCCATTGCGTTCGGGTAGGCGTGAATCCAGTTGAATTCCTTGAACCGCTCCTCGCACAGCTTCCACGTCTCACGCCAGTCGTCATGCTGACGGCACCATGCAAGGGCAGTCGATACGATATCGTAATATTCGCTGTCCGCCGGGATTGCGTCTACCGACAGCTCAACGATTTTACGGATGTCCTTCTCGACGAAGGCAAGCGATACGAGCACCGCGTTGAAGATTTCCCCCAGTACCCCATTGTTGGCATGCGAGACAACCGCATCCTTCCAGGCCAGATGTGCCGCTTCCTTAGGATTGCCCGGAGCAACCATGCCGCAGATCGCGCCGCGCATCTGAGCACCGATCCACTCCCGGTACGGGTTGTTGAAATATCCGCTTTCCGGCGGATAGACGCCGCTCTTGATATTCTTAATGGCGATATCCTCGGCTGACCAACCGCTCGGAACGAGCGCTACCCACTCCTCGGCGATTGCAGCAGATGATACCTCATAACCGCTTTTATCGAATGCGTTCAGGAAAGCAATCTCGAATGTAATATCATCGTTATATGTATTCGGAGTGCGCACATAACCCCGGATTTCTCCGAATTTCTCCTGCAACTTCTGCGAAGTATAACCTTCGATTGCTGTACCAAGAGCACCGCCGACGATCTGGGCAACCCATCCTGCATGGATGCGGGATGCGAAATCATCCGCTTGTACATCGTATGCATCATAAGAAGGAAGTACCGCCTTCGCTTCGTATGCTTCCCATGAATCGTATGCCTGATAGCTCCAATACGCGGCTCCTTCTTCCTTAGGCAGACGGGACAGCTCGTTCATTAAACGTGCGGTAATCCGTTGAAGCTCCGGCATGTCGTCCATATCGTACGCCGCTTCCCCCGCCTTCAGCAGGTCAAGCAGATGGTCGGTTTTATACCCCATATTATGCATCGATTGCACGGCCGCGACAGCCAGCATCTCGGGTGCTCCGGAGCCTGGAACATTGCTGTGCCAGAACATCTTGAGATTCGTATCAAAAAACTTCTCCACTTCATTCATCGCAAGCCATGTCTGTTCTTCCTCGCCCAGTACGACCGGACTCGCTTCCTGCATCAACCGGTATGCTTGTTCCCATGCTTTCATAGCATATACCCCCACATTTATGAATTTAGTAAGCTGACAATGTGTCCACCATCAGATCCCAGAACTTGTCCTGATCCAGGTCGAGCGCTACGTTCACATTCGGCTCCTTGCCCGTTACGCCAAGCATGTCGACTACCGTCATACCATAGCTGTATTCACCTTTGGTCTCGATATCCACATGCAGTTTACGGCAGGTAAAGATGGATGGATCAATGCAGTACATGACGCAGCATGCGTCGTGAACCGGTGCGCCATCGAAACCGAACACTTCTTTGTACGTGTGCATAAAGAACTGAAGCAACTCCCCCACGAAATCGGAAACCGGATTGCCGATCTTCCTGATTCTTTCCTGGATTTCCGGCGTTGCCTGCGCTTTATGCGTCAAATCGAGGCCAAACATGGTCAGCGGCACGCCGCTCTCGAAGACGACCTTGGCAGCTTCGGCATCGACGAAAATGTTAAATTCTGCCGCAGGCGTCCAGTTGCCGAAGGTGCCCCCGCCCATCAGAACGATTTCGCGGATTTTAGGCACAATCAACGGTTCCTTACGCATAGCCATGGCGATGTTCGTCAGCGGTCCTACCGGAACAAGCGTAATATCTCCGTCTGACGCAAGAAGCTGCTCAATAATGAAGTCCACCGCATGCTCAGCTGCGATTGTCTTCGTTGGAGAAGGCAGGGTCGGGCCGTCCATTCCGCTGTCCCCGTGAATGTCCGCAGCCGTCTCTCTTTTGCGAACGAGCGGCTGGGATGAGCCTTTTGCGACTGGCGTATCCAGCAGCCCCGCGATTTCACATACCTTTAGCGCATTGACAGTTGTTTTCTCAACCTCTGCATTGCCAGCCACGGTTGTGATACCCACCAGTTCAATCCCTGAGTTCGCTCCTGCCAGCAGGATCGCAATGGCGTCATCATGTCCCGGATCGCAGTCAATAATAATCTTTCTGGCTTCTGTTTTTCCCATCGTGTGTTGTCTCCCTTATGTCAGTGTAGTCTGTCTTCTCTTTTGTCTCATAGCGAAAAATACGAGGGCTGCAATCGTTACAATATACGGAATCATCTGGATGAACTGGCTTGGAATCTGTGCTCCCGGAACGGTCTGTACGATCGTGGCCAGCGCGCTGGCAAGACCAAAGATAAGAGAGCCGAACAGAATGCCAAGCGGGTTGCGGTTACCCAGAAGAACAACAGCCAGAGCAAGGAATCCCGTTCCTCCTGTCATGTCTTTAACGAACATATTGGTCAGGCCGTTAGACATGTATGCACCCGCCAGTCCGGCGAATAC
>NZ_CDSE01000046.1 GCF_001373415.1 Paenibacillus dakarensis
TTGCGGTTATTGGCGGGGGGAACTCCGGCGTTGAGGCAGCGATTGACCTTGCGGGTATTGTAAACCGTGTAACTGTACTTGAATTTGCTCCAGAGCTTAAAGCAGACGCTGTGCTTCAAGATCGTCTTTACAGCCTGCCGAACGTTACGGTAATTAAGAATGCCCAAACCAAAGAAATTACCGGAACGGACAAGGTTAACGGTATCTCCTATATCGATCGTGAATCAGGAGAAACACACCATGTTGAATTGCAAGGTGTATTTGTACAGATTGGTCTTGTACCGAACACTGACTGGTTAGCTGATACGCTTGAACGCACCCGCATGGGTGAAATCGTGGTAGACAGCCATGGCGCTACAACGATACCTGGTGTGTTCGCTGCCGGTGATTGTACGAATAGTGCTTATAAACAGATCATCATCTCGATGGGATCTGGTGCTACAGCAGCCCTAGGCGCTTTCGATTATCTGATTCGTCATTAATCATATCGTCATAAGTAACAACCCTCACTTATAGAAAGTGAGGGTTGTTTGTTTTGCAGGGAAGTTTATTGATGATAAAAATTGGTACAAGATCCTTCCCTCATTCTGGCCTTCAATTTCGCAAGGCAGATGAGATACACTTCTGTAAAGGTAAAATGGCATTCTGGTCCATAAGGGACGAGAGTATTTATGAATACTCACAATGCAGGAAGCATCCTCCTCTATGAAAAAAATATTTTCACCAAATCATTCAGTGCAAATGGGAGATTTATCCGTTATACTGCTAGTAATAAAGGAGGATGACACCATGGGTTACATAGAAGAGGCGTCGAGAGAGCTGTACAGCTATATTCCGCCTCTAACGAAACAGGATGATTTTGACGAGTTCTGGGAGACCACCATCAAGCAGGCCAAAGAGGTCCCGTTGGAGCCGCAGAGGGATTGGGTTGATTACCCTGCCCGCCACGCAAAGGTATATGAAATCTCTTATTGTGGAATGGATGAGACCCGCATTCATGGCTGGCTCATCGTTCCGGCGTTCATGAAGAAGGAAAAGTATCCTTGCCTGATCCATTATCACGGCTTCAACGGCAGCCGGGGGAAGCCTTGCGAGCATATGCACTGGGTGATGATGGGAATGGCCGTATTGTCCGTAGACTGCCGCGACCAGGGGGGACGGACAGGCAACAACGCATCCTATTCTCACGGCTTTACGATGAATGTAGCAAGTAAGGGTGTACATAATAAATGGGAATATTATTTCCGTTATGCGTATATGGATGCCCTGAAGGCGATTGACTTCGCCTGCGCCCAGGAGGATATCGATGCTTCGAAGATCGTCATCGAAGGCGGAAGCCAGGGTGGAGCGCTCGGCACTGCGGTAACGGCGCTGGACGATCGACCGGTGCTTTCGATGGTGGATGTGCCAAGCAACAGCAATCTCGTCTGCCGGGTTCAAGGGAATCATGGGGCTTTTGGGGCGGTGGCCGAATACCTGAAGAAACATCCGGAACAGACCGACCTCGTGATGGACAACCTGAGCTATTTTGACACAATGAACATGGCCGACCGGATCTCATGCCAGGTGCTCGCCAGCGTTGCATTAAAGGACGAAATATGTCCGCCGCAGATGTACTTCGCCACTTATAATCGGATCACAAGCAGCAAAGACGTCGTCATTTATCCTTTTAACGGGCATGAGGGCGGAGGCTCCGGCCAAACGGAGATCAAGCTGGAGTATTTGCTGAAGCATTTCCCTGACTGGTTCACGAATTAAGATAAATCATGAAAAAAAGGCTGAGATCGATCGGATCTTGCCAGTCACCGGATGAATGCAGGAAAGAACGAACATACGCAAGGCAGGGGAGGAACGGCGCCATAAAAGGCGGCGTTTCTTTTTCTTTGAATTAAGTGATTTTGTTCTATGAAATCATCATTTTGTGTATGACGCTTAGAAGGGTATTGTGCTACGATGTCTATGTCGCTTTCGTATTTGCGAAAATGAAAGCGCTTTTCTTTATCCGGCCGGTAGAGTCTATGTTTTTCCTATGAGAGGTTCACAGATCAAAGGAGGCGAATGATGAAATGAAAAAAGGCGGGCTGTGGAAAATCGGAATGGTGGCAATAATGCTGGGAACTCTTCTTCCTGCAGGAACGGGCAGCGCTGCCACGTCAGTGACCGAGGTACCGTATGCTATGGATTCAAGCAACCAGGCGGGCTGGTGGTCGCCGCTCGATACGTATGGAACGGGGGCCGAGTACGCATATATGGCTTATAACGCTCCCGGAAGTGTCGAGTCAACGCACAAGGTGTATATCGCCCGCCGGGATGGAAACGGGGAATGGTCGAACATTCCGGTGATGGACGGAAACAAGGTTGCGGAGTACGTAGACGATGTGGGGCACAATCAACCGTCGATCGCCAGGGACGGGAGCGGAAGGTTCCACGTGTTTGCTTCAATGCATCACGAAAACTGGCATTACTTCCGGTCCGATACTGTTGGGGGACCGCCGCAAAACCATTCCTCCGACCTGCCGACGCCAGACACGTTCAAAGGCACTTATCCTATATTGACCACAGCTCCGAACGGAGATGTATACCTGATGATCCGGTCAGGCGAAGATGCCGCTGGCATTCGGTCAGGTCAGCTGTTCCGCTGGGATAACGCGGCTTCCACGTGGTCCAAAGTGGGTGTAATCGGCTCGGCTCTGAACAGATCGTTCTACCCGGACGACCTCGTGTTCGATGCGAATGGTGATCTGCATATCCTGTTCGAGTGGGCCACTTTTGCAGCAAGTCCGCTGCGGCATGAGTTGTCTTACGTCAAATACAGCCCGTCAACGGGCAAATTCACGAAGGCTGACGGCAGCGCCGTCTCGCTGCCGCTCAAGCCGGGAACCGCAGATACCGTTCAGCCGCTTGCGCCGAGCGAAGTGTATGTTCAAACGGGAAGCGATCCGGGAGGACCCGGTGTGCAGAGCGCCAAGTTGGCACTCGATTCGGCGGGCAATCCGATCGTAGCATACCGGTATCGTGAAGAAGGAAGCACATCCTTCTCGGTGAAATATGCATCCTATGCAAACGGCAGCTGGAAACGTCAAACGGTATTTAATGCAGCAGATACGAAGGCAACCATCGACATTACGTGGGCAGGATCAGGTCCCCGGGTGTACTACGCTAAAAGCAGCGGCACGGACCGTGCATTCATGGCTGCTCCATCGGGCAGCAGCTGGACCCAAACCTCCCTTGCACCAGGCAAGCCGATCGAACGGCTCAGCGTGAAACGCAATGATAAGGGCGTAGATATTCTGTATCTCGCAGACATCACCAACCGCAAGCTTTATTACGGCAGGAATTAAAAAAAATCTACGGAAAGCCGCAAATTTTGCGGTTTTCTTTTTTATATATATAACTTTTATGTCAATAGAACGATTTGATGCATTTTGTCGATTCGGCATCCTACATATTTATGCTATTCCTTGAATATTCTTATCTACCGACAATATCTGAGATATAATAGGAGCACCAGAGTATAAAGGAGTCTTCATGATGCGGAAATGGCTCAGTCACCTCGTTCCCCACAAATTGAAGTATCGGTTGTTTGCCGTGTTTGCACTTGTTATTTTGCTTCCTTTCAGCGTTTTGAATATGTACAACTATCAGAAAATCGAATCGCTCGTCCAAGACAAAATCAGTGAACAGAGCCATGAGCAGTTGGACAATCTGCACCGTTCACTCGAGGATCAGCTCAGCATCGCATTTAAGACGTTGATTTTTCTGGAGCAGGATTCGGAAATCAAGCGCATCCTTCAGCAGCCGGAGGAACGTTCGGTTCTGGACAACAAGGAAATCATGGAGGACAAGTTTAAAGGGCTCAATAACAGTTTTTTTCTGTATAATCCGTCCGTCTATTTTACGCTGCTGGATAACAGCGGTCATGTATATACGTCTTTTCCACCGAATAAGCCCCTGAATTACAGCCAGATTGCTTCAAATCCGTCATTCCAGACGCTGAAGGAGACCCGAAGTTCCTATATTTGGGTGTCAGATGATGCCAATTACGTCTCCAAGGATATCAGCAAAAGCCCTACACTGCTATCCCTGTATGCAGAGCTGCGGGACAACAGAAACCGGCCTTACGGCATGGCTCGCATCAGTATTGATTTTTCGTTCTGGTTTCAATCGATGCTGCAAAAATCCGAGAGTAATCAGGCCTACTTCATGATGACCCGTTCCGGTGAGGTAATCGCCAGGTCGATCCCCGATTCTACGCTCTCTCCGGAAGCCTTGCAGGAAATCGTTAGCCTGCCGCAAAACGGTCACTGGACTGATGAGCAGTCCGACTCGCTAGTCAACTACAGTTATTTGTCTTCTCTGGATTGGTATCTCGTGGACCGGATTCCACTCGATCTGTTGTTCAGGGAGATCGAAATGTTGAAGAAGCAGTATTTCGTAACGTTTTTTGCTATCACTGTCGCGTTTATTGCGCTTGCCTTTATGATTGCCCATGCGTTTACAAGGCCGCTGTCCCATATGCAGCGAAAGATGAAGGAAGCGGTCCGGAAGGATCTCTTGATCCGGCTTCCCGAGAAGCACTATAAGGGTGAAATATTGGAGCTGACCCGAACGTTTAATACGATGATGGTCGACATGAACGAATTGGTCCAGCGACTGCGAGTTGAAGAAAGGCAGAAAGACGCAGTACATTTTCAAATGCTGTTAGCCCAGATGAACCCCCATTTTCTGCTCAATACGCTCAATACGATGAAGTGGATCGGGCTTCGGGGAGGGAACGAGGAGATCGTGGAAATATGCCTGTCTCTTGGGAAGCTGCTGGAAACAAGCCTCAACTCGGATGTAGACCTGATTCATCTGCGGGACGAAATCGAACTCACACGCGCATTCCTCTACATTCAGCAGGTGAGATACGGGAACCGCTTTCAGGTGGAGTTCAGCTATGATGAAGAGCTGATTTACGCGCTGGTCCCGAAGCTGAGCCTGCAGCCGCTGGTTGACAACGCAATTCAGCACGGCATCGGCAATATGGCGGAAGGCGGGCGGATCCTGATTCGAATGGGACGCAGCCCGCACCTGCCGGACAGGCTGGTGCTTGAGGTCGAGGACAATGGCGTCGGGATTGAGCAGTCCAGCAAGAATCGTGACAAAGGACGCAAGCGTCCGAGCATTGGACTGCAAAATGTTAGGGAGCGGCTGCGCCTTTTGTTCAAGGACAAAGGGGAGCTTGAGATCATACCGCTCGAGAAGGGGACGCTGTGCCGCATGCATGTGCCGGTATTGCTGTCCGAGCCTTATGAAAATGCACAGTCAACGATATTATCCAGCTGACAAGGAGTGAATGCGATGTGGAAGGTACTGCTGGTGGAAGACGAGACATTCGTACGGGAATCGGTCAAAGAAATCATCCGGTGGGAGGAGATGGGGTTTACGCTTGCCGGCGAAGCAAGTAATGGTATGGAAGCGCTGCCGATGATCAAGGACGATCCGCCGGATTTGGTGCTGTGCGACATCGTGATGCCGCAGATGGATGGCCTGCAGCTGCTGCAGGAGACGCGGAAAGCCGGAATCGCTTCCAAATTCGTCATGCTGACCTGCCTCGGTGATTTCGAATCGATGCGCAGAGCAATGGAGTATGGAGCATCCAATTATATTTTGAAGCTGTCCATGAGTGTCAAGGATCTGCGGGAGACGCTGGTGAAGGTGAGCAGTGAGCTGACTGCCCAGCGTTCCCCGGCTGAGCGTCCGGCGCTTCCGGCTGCGGCGGCGAGGGAGAAGATCACGCATCCCGAAGTGAACAAAATCATGGACTATATCGAACAAAATTACGATCAGGACATTACGCTCAAATCGCTCGCCCGGTACGTTATGATGGGGGAGAATTACGTCAGTGCCCTGTTTAAAAAGAAAACGGGAGAAACGCTGATCCATTACCTTCATCGGACGAGAATCGAGAAAGCAATCGAATATTTGACGACAACGGATCTTCCGGTCAACCGGATTTGCCAGAACGTCGGGTTCATGAACGATAACTATTTCATTAAGATATTCAAACGGATGACGGGGATGACTCCAAGCCAGTACCGGATGAAGCAATAGAACAAATATGTATATCTTGCTGCCGGTATAGATGTTGAACTGCGTATATCTGTTCCATGTAATCATGATTCTGTTACTTACGGCGAGACCCGCCGCTTTGCTATCCTTGATCTGCAACAAACAAATCTATTAGACGCGGGGGGCCTTCAATTGAGAAAAAAAGGTTGGCTAGCAGGATTCGTATCGTTAGTACTGATCACTGGCGTGATGTCGGGATGCTCCGGCGGAGGAAGTAAAGAGGGAGCCGATGGGGCGAATGGTAAGGCGGCATCTGCCTCAAGCACCGTTAAGCTGAAAATGTGGGGCGGAGTTCCGCCGGAAGCAGGGCCGCAGGAGGTCGTTGATTCCTGGAACAAGGAACACCCTGAGATTCAAGTGGAATACGTGCGGTATGTGAATGACGATGAAGGAAACCTGAAGCTGGATACCGCCATTATGACCGGCCAGGATGTGGACCTGTTCGTTAACTATTCCGCTTCTCAGGCAACGAAACGAGTAACCTCAGGAGCAGCGGCTGACTTGAGCGGCTTCACAGACTATAACATCGATGAGAAAATGGGCCATGAAGCTGAAAACTGGAAGATTAACGGCAAATACTACGGCGTTCCGACAACCAAGAGCTCATTCTTCGTTGCACTGAACAAGGATGCCTTGGATGCAGCGAATCTTCCGGTTCCTAAGGACTGGACCTGGGATGAAATGATGGAATATGCTAATAAGCTGAAAAAGGGCGATGGATACGGCTTCATACAGAACACGGAGCCTTTCGTTGATCCGATCGACTCGGTGCTCTCTAAGCATGGCTATACCAAACCGGACGGGACATCGAACCTGGATCATCCGCTGGTGCGTAAATGGCTTGAATCACTGAACGGCATGATGAAGGAAGACAAAACAACGCCGCCGCTCGGCGAGCAGCTGACGTCCAAAATGCCGGTTGAGCAGATGTTCCTCAGCGGTGAAGCGCCGATGCTGAACATTGGAGCATGGCTGCTCCGCAGTTCCAACAACTTCACTGATTATCCCCGCGATTTTAAAATTGCGTTTGCACCAGTGCCAAGACTTGAAGAAAATGCTGCTGACCATATGACACGCGGTGGTTTGGGCGATTATATCTCGATCAACTCAAATTCCAAGTATCAGAAGGAAGCATGGGAATTCCTGAAATGGTACGCGGACGGCGGCATGGCGCCGATGGCAGCCGGCGGGCGTCTGCCAGCCTCCAAGGATGCTGACCAGGACGCGGCGATGAAGAGCATGCTCGGAGACAAAGGGGACACTTACGATCAAGAATCCCTAATGTATGTCATGTTCGATAACAAGACGCCGACTTATGTCCGTACCGTTCCACAGGAAGTGATGGACCTGCGCTCGCAGGAATACGAGAAGTACTTCCTGGGAGCCCAGGATCTGGACGCAACACTTGCGGCTATGGTTCAACGTCATAATGAATATTTGAAATCCAATCCGAAAAAATAATCTTAAAGGGATGGCCAAGCTTGCTGGCCGTCCCTTTTCTCATTTTCGGATGAGTTCGAAAACTGACTAAGGATAGAACGATTTGATGACAAGGCGCCTTAGGGCGCTTTTTTGCATGGTTTTGTGATATGAAGACGGTGGTTTTGTTCCTTCTAAAGAAGTGCCCTAACTTGCTAGACTGAGAACATCAAATCAAGAAATGAGGGAAAAATGCATGAACAACAATTGGATGAGAAGGCAGCGCAGATTGGGTTACGTCTTTATCGGACCCAGCATGCTCGGCGTGCTGATATTTTTTCTCATACCGGCCGCATACTCTCTGGGATTGGTCTTCACGGATTATAAATTCATGAATCCTGAGGTGAATTTCGTCGGCTTCGATAATATTAAACGAATGCTGAGCGATGATTTATTTTACCTATCACTGAAGAATACCGCCATCTTCCTCGCGGCTGTACCGATATCCATTGCGCTGGGCTTTGTGGTTGCGGTTATCCTGAACCAGCGGATCTATATGAAAAAGCTGCTGCGCGCTCTGTACTTTATGCCGTACATCACGAGCGGGGTAGCTGTTGCCTTTGTCTGGATGCTGCTGTTTCAGCCAAAGCAGGGTCCGATTAACGGGTTTCTCCGCGCTATCGGCATCGATCACCCGCCCGGCTGGCTGTCGACAACGACGTCTTCCATGTTTGCGATCGATATTATCTGGATCTGGTTCCTTATGGGCTATAACATGATTATTTATCTGGCCGCACTGCAGGAGGTGTCTCCGGAACTGCTGGAGGCTGCGAAAATGGATGGTGCCCGTCCAACACAGCTGCTCCGCAAAATCATTTGGCCGCTTGTCAGCCCTACCTCGTTCCTGCTGCTGGTTACCGGTATGATCATGACGATTAAGACGTTTGGTATCATTCAGGCAACGACGCAGGGAGGACCCGGTAACAGCACGACGATCCTGTCCTTGTACGTCTATCAGAATGCCTTCAGGTATTACGAAATGGGATATGCCTCAACGATATCGTGGGCACTGTTTATCATTATCCTAATCATCACCGCAATCCAATGGATCGGACAAAAACGTTGGGTTCATTATTAAAAGAAAGAGAGGCCTAGAGCATCATGGAACTCAAAAAACGACTGTTGTCCGGCACAGCGGGCACGCTGCTGTTAACACTTGTCATGCTGGCGCTGGCCATCGTGATGATTATGCCCTTTATCTGGATGATCAGCACATCCTTGAAAACACCGGCTGAGGTGTTCAAATACCCGATTGAATGGATTCCTTCGAATCCAACGTGGGAACATCATGTGAAGGTCTGGACCGGCTCGAAGAACTTTGGCGTCTATTACCTGAACTCCCTGAAAATCTCCCTCATCGGTATGATCGGAGCCACATTTTTGTCAGCTTTTGCGGCATATGGATTCGCCAGAATCGATTTCAAGGGTAGAAACGGGCTGTTCATGCTCTACTTATCCATGATGATGATTCCACCACAGGTGCTGTTTGTACCCAAGTTCCTCATGTTTGAATGGGCAGGCATTTACAATACGCATTTGGCGTTGATTCTTCCAGCATTTTTTACGATTTTCGGCGTATTTATGCTGCGCCAGTTCTTTATGTCCATTCCCTATGAGATTTCTGAGTCGGCTTTCATTGACGGGGCCGGGCATTTCCGGATCTTCTTCCAGCTCATTTTGCCCCTTGCCAAACCGGCACTGGCTACCTTGGCCATCATCGATTTCTCCTGGCATTGGAACGATTACGAGAATGCGCTGGTGTTCCTGATTGACGAGCGGCTGTACACCATTCCGCTTGGACTCCAAAACTTTATCCTGGAAAACATGGTGGACTACAACGGCATGATGGCGGCAGCGTCTGCTGGTATTGTCCCTATGATCATTGTGTTCGCAATCGGCCAGCGCTACATAATTCAAGGCCTAACAAATTCTGCGGTGAAAGGGTGAGCGAAATGAGAAACGAGACGATACAATGCGACGTGACTGTAATTGGCGGTGGGCTGGCGGG